>JBEBRS010000203.1:0-6037 GCA_040394705.1 Leadbetterella byssophila | reverse complement strand
TTGCATTTAAACACAAACAAACCAAAGAAAAAGTGGAGTTGCTTTTAGAACACGGCAGTTTATTAGTGATGAAAGACACCACACAAACCAACTGGCTACACCGACTACCCCCCACAAAAAAAATAAGCACGCCAAGAGTAAATCTGACCTTCAGAACGATTGTGAAATAAAACCTCCGCCATCAATAAAAATCCGGATCATTGCTCTCAAAGTAGCTGCTCTCCACGTCATCGTAGCGCACAGCTTTGGAAGCCGCCAGCTTTTTAATGATGGCAATCTGGCCGGTATGATAAACGTCGTGCTGGATAATGCCGTTCAATAAGGTATCAAAAGTATACTCTGCTCCGGGAACCACTTCCTGCAGGAAAGCGTCGTCTTTGCTCTCCAACGCCCGCGCCAGCTCGTCCTGGCTGAGGGTTAGCTCCATCATGAGTGCCTCCAGCTCAAACTCGTCTACCTTACGGATATCCCCGAAGTTTAGCTTCTCATTGTCAATATTATAGACCGCATCGCCCTGAATCTTCTTGAGGGCAAACAAACGCCAGCTGGTGATGTGGTAGATCAACTCGGCAATGGTATGAATGTTTCCGGCCTTGAAGGCCGCTGCTTTCACTTTTAAGCCTTTGGTCAGCTCCAGCAAGGAAGGGCCATGCCATGCACCGCCATGAAAGCTGGCATTCAGCAGACGGAGAATATTTTTGAGGTTTGTGTTATTTTCCATTATCAATTCCTTATTGCCATAACACCCATATCATTCCCAAATGGTAGGTGTCATGCTGTATGAGTCCGTTTAATAATTTATAAAAGTCGTAATATTCTCCCGGTACGTTTCTCGACAGGAGGCTGTCGTCAAAAGTTTCCAGCTTCTGTAACAGGGCCTGGTGCGTGTCCAGGAGGTTTTTTTTGAGGCGGGCCGCGTCTTTCAGGTCCTCCTCTTTTCCCCAGTTCTCTTCATCGGTTTCCAGGCGGAAATGAATGTTGTCGTTCAGTTTCTCCAGCACAAACCTTCGGTACGCGGTCAGGTGGAAAATATTCTGAGCGATAGACTGCCTGGAAAACGACTGGTTTTCCAACAACTTACCCTCCGGAAGACTGTTGATCATTTCCATCACCGAAGGACCGTGCCAGGCATCTCCCCGGAAAACCGTATCCATATTGTCAATAATCCTTGAAAGCGTGGTTTCTACCATAAAGTGCATCTGTATACTGCAAAATTGCTAAAAAACTTGTAATTTCCGTACCTCTGCTGAAAAATATTCAGTATTTCCGCCCTTTCCAGACCGTTTCCCGCCGGGTGAGGTAATAAATAAACTGCATCAGCCAGGCCACCGAGATGTAAAGTGTAAATAGGGGCAGGTAGCGCAGATACCCCCTGATGCGGAGTTTCTTCTGAAAATAGAGAATAAACCCGCCATAAATCAGGATCAGAATCCCCGCCACCACACACGGAATCAAGGGATGAATACACCCCAGAATGAGCAGGAGAGGAATACAAAGCGCCTGCAAAATACCTCCGCCCATCGCCAAAGGCGCATTTTCCATCGCCCCCTTGATCCACCGTTTTCTTTGCTCAAAATAGTGTTCGGGGGGTACCGTAAAGGCAAGTACTTCCGGTAAAAGCAAGTGGCGGAAGCCAAAGCCCGCGTCTATAATCTTCCGGTAAAGAAAATAATCTTCCACGATACTGAAACCTATGGTTTTGTACCCGCCCACGGCGCGGTAGGCTTCCCGACTCACCGCCATATTGTTCCCCAAACCGGTAGAAGACAAGCCCGCATCGGCCGCTATTTTGAAGATACTCAGGGCCATCAGCCACTCGATACCCTGGAGAGTGGCCCACACCGAGTCGCGCCGGAAACCCGTGGCGCCAATGACCACGCCCGTGCCTTCCCCGAAACCCGACAGCATCCCGGTAATCCATTGGGGAGGGAGTTCGATATCGGCATCGGTAAAGAAAAGATATTCTCCCCCGGCGCGGGCGGCCAGCTGATCCAACACCCGCGCTTTTCCTGTGAGACCTCCTTGCTGCGCTTCGGCCAGATGCAGCACTTTTACCTCCGGCCGCTCCCGGGCAAACTCCTCCATCAGCGCTCCTGTGCGGTCGGTCGACTGGTCGTTCCCGAGCAGAATCTCCATATTTTCTTTCGGATATTCCAGGTGGTCCAGTGAACGCAGCAGCACAGGAAGATTTTCTTCCTCATTACGGGCCGGCACCAGAATAGATATTTTAGGCAAAGCGGTAGGCATGAAAGGAGTTTCGTATCGTGTCTCCGGGGAGTCGTGGCTACCCCGAACCGCAAATATACAATTGCCATCTCCCCATCCCCCTTGCGGGAGAAGATATTTTTCCCGACTTTTGAACTCAGAATAAAATTGCAACCATAAAAGCGGAAGGCTGCCCGGCTGAAGGCTAATTTATCTTATGAAAAAACTATTCCTCCTTGATGCCTACGCCCTGATCTATCGCGCCCATTTCGCGTTTGCGAAGAACCCGCGGGTTAGCTCCAAAGGACTGAACACCGGTCCCATTTTCGGGTTTACCAATACCCTTCTGGAGGTCATAAAAAAGGAAAAGCCTACCCATCTTGCGGTTTGTTTCGATACCAAGGCGCCTACTTTTCGCCATGTGGAATATACGGAATACAAAGCCAACCGCGAAGAACAGCCCGAAGATATTACCCTCGCCGTACCCTATATTAAGCGACTGGTACACAGCATGAACCTGCCCTGTATCGAGTTAGACGGCTACGAGGCAGACGATATTATCGGTACCCTGGCGCACAAGGCCCCCAAAGAGGAATTCCAGGTCTACATGTATACGCCCGACAAAGATTACGGGCAACTGGTGACCGAAAATGTGTTTCTCTATAAACCCGCTTTCCTCGGAAACGGCATCGAGATCATGGGTGTTCCCGAGATACTGCAGCGCTGGGGCATTCAGCGCATTGATCAGGTGGTAGACGTGCTGGGACTGATGGGCGATAAGGTGGATAACATTCCGGGAATTCCCGGCGTAGGAGAGAAGACCGCCGTAAAGCTGCTGGAGCAATACGGCAGTCTGGAAGGGGTGGTAGAAAATGCCGATAAAGTACCCGGGAAACTGGGTGAAAAGATACGAGCCGGACGGGAAAGTGCCCTGATATCCAAATGGCTGGCGAAAATTGATACAAATGTTCCGGTAGAATTTGAGGAAGAACGATACGTACTGCATACCGAATTCGGACAAGAACTGGCCGAACTATTTGATGAACTGGAGTTTCGCACGCTCAAAGCGCGTCTCTTTAAGGCCAATGGAGAAGCCGGGGGGGATGCCGTAGAGAAGCCGAAAGCCAAACAGCCTGACGGCAGCCAGATGTCGCTGTTTGGAGCGGAAGAGAAAACAGAAGAAGTCCGGATAACTTCCAAAAAGAATGTCAATGAGGTGGTACACGACTATTACCTGATCCAAAGTCCGGAAGAAAGGGCCGAACTGATGGAGTACCTGATGGCCCAGGAAGAAGTATGTTTTGATACCGAAACCACCGATATTGACGCATTGGATGCCAATATCGTAGGCTTATCTTTTGCTTACCGGCCCCGGGAAGCATTTTATATCCCGCTTTCCCCCCGGTTCGAAGAAGCCCAGGCCGTGTTAAACGAATTTCGGCCACTTTTTGAAAACAAAAATATCCGGAAGGTTGCCCAGAACATCAAATATGACCTGACTATTCTGGCCAATTACGGACTGGAACTGAAAGGGGAACTGTACGATACCATGCTGGCTCACTATATCCTGGAACCGGATCAGCGTCACGGCATGGATTACCTTGCGGAGACCTACCTCAATTATGAAACCATTCATATAGAAGAGCTGATTGGCAAAGGGAAGAAGCAGATCAGTATGCGGGATGTACCCCTGGAGCAGATCAAGGAATATGCGGCCGAAGATGCGGATGTGACCCTGCAACTGAAGCATGTGCTGGACAAAGAAATCAAAAGAACCGATCAGGAAAAATTGTTGATGGAGGTGGAAATGCCCCTCGTACAGGTACTCAGCACCATGGAGCGGGAAGGGGTAAAGCTCGATGTAGGCGCGTTGCACGAGCTTTCCGGTCAGCTTCAGAAAGACCTGGTCAAAACCCAGGAAGAAATCTTCGGACTGGCCGGCATGGAATTTAACGTAGGTTCGCCCAAGCAGCTGGGTGAGATACTCTTCGAAAAGATGAAGATCGATGAGAAACCGAAAAAAACACCTACGGGTCAGTACGCGACCGGTGAAGACATCCTGCTGAATTACGAAAGTCAGCACGAGATTGTGCGGAAAATACTGGATTTCAGGGAGCTGAGCAAGTTAAAGAGTACGTATGTGGATGCCCTGCCTGCGCTGATTTCCAAACGTACCGGAAGGGTTCATACTACCTATAATCAGGCCGTAGCAGCTACCGGCCGGCTCAGCAGTACCAATCCCAACCTGCAAAATATTCCTATACGGACGGAAAGAGGACGGGAAATACGCAAAGCCTTTATTCCCCGTGGAGAAGAATTTACGATCATGTCGGCCGACTACTCCCAGATAGAATTGCGGATCATGGCGTCGTTCAGCCGGGACGAAGGCATGACCGAAGCGTTTGAACAGGGCATGGACATTCACGCCGCCACCGCCGCCAAGGTTTTTGGCGTAACCCTCGAAGAGGTCAATTCCGAGATGCGGAGAAAGGCCAAGATGGTCAACTTCGGCATCATTTACGGCATCTCGGCATTCGGACTCGCCCAAAGGCTGGGAATAGCCCGAACCGAAGCAAAAGACATTATCGATTCTTATTTTGAACAGTTTCCCCGGGTGAAAGCGTATATGGACGAAACCGTACAGAAAGCGCGGGAACTCGAATATGTGGAGACCATCCTGGGCCGGCGGCGATACCTGCGCGATATCAATTCACGTAACCAGACCAACCGGGGTTTTGCAGAAAGAAATGCCATTAACGCACCTATTCAAGGCTCGGCCGCCGATATGATCAAAGTGGCCATGATCGATATTCACCGTTTCATGAAAGCCGAAAACCTCAAATCCAAAATGATTTTGCAGGTGCACGATGAATTGGTGTTTGACGCCCACCATTCCGAAATTGATCTCCTGAAAGAGAAAATCGATTACTTTATGGTGAACGCCATTCCGCTGAATGTCAAGATCGAAACGGGAATAGGGTTGGGCAAAAACTGGCTGGAAGCGCATTAAGGCTTACTCCCGGTACACCGACCTTTCCGTGATGATCCGGCTTTCTTTGCCTTTCAGGCTGACTGCGGTAACCGAATAGACGTAAACTTTCCCGGGTGTCACTTCGGTGTCTTCAAATTCCGCCTGACCCACTCCGCGCGAGCCGATTTCCCTGAATTGGGGGTCTTCGGGCAGGCGACGGTAAATTTTATAGCGGTCTATACTGCCGGAAAACACCGCCGGCCAGGTGATGCGTACACTTTTGGAAAGGTTGATGGCTTCTATTTCGGTCACGGGCATTACCTCCGGTTCGGGCAACGGACCGCCAATGGTTACCACGGGGGAGAAAGTAGCCGTATCGCCCCGTACACTTACCGAGGCCACCCGGTAATACCAGGTTTCTCCTGCACGGAATGTGGTATCCAGGAAATAATGGGTGGAAAGTAGTCCGGTATGCAGACTTGCAAATTCATTTTCCCCTTCCTTTTTCCGTTGCAGGAGGTAGCCGGAAATATACTCGTCGTTGAGTTTTACATCGTCCCATCTCAAAAGTACATCGTTATTGATGATTTCATGCCCGGGAAGGGGCGGGGAGTCAAATCGGGGCTTTTGTGTCGGTACATACGACACATAGTCGGAATAAGCGCTGGTGTCCTGGGCCAGGTTCATGGCCATCACGGCGTAATAATACGTCAGCCGGGGCGAAAGATAATCGGCGGAGTCTGTAAACGTCTTTTCAAACACGTTTCCGCTGATGATATTGAGTTCGTCCGGGTGAATGCCCCGCAGTACATGAAAGCTGTAGAAAGCCGGATCGTCGGCCGCATCCCAGGTCAGTTGTAC
>JBEBRS010000202.1:0-6052 GCA_040394705.1 Leadbetterella byssophila | reverse complement strand
AAAAAATCCCCCTTATCTTCTTGTACAGGTCCACCGCAAAATCATCGGTCATCTGCGAAATATAATCAACGGCCTCCTGCAACTTCGTGTAAGTATCCGCTGTGGTGTGGTATGCCGGTGGAAGAAGCCTTAGTATTTTTCGGGAGCGCTGGGACTCCGGTGTCACTACTGCTTGAGCGAAATCTTCCAGAAGTCCGTAGATTACATGATGCCCCGCCAATTCCTTTTCAATAACGGAGTGATGGTTATAAATGCGCTTCACAGAAAAATTCGTCACGTTTTCCAACTGCTTTTTCAAGGGCTCTTCCAGCAAGTCAATCAGTGAATGATTCAGTTCCCCTTTCAGCAATGCGACCTCGTGTTCCATAAAAGCCTCTGCACACCGCTGTGTAAGGTGGTTAATCAGCAAGGCACGAAGCAGGGAAAGCTGTTGTTCTTCGTCCGGAATACTTTTGAGCTTATTTTCGAGATAGGACTTTAGCTGACTGCCGTTAAGCAAAGGCAAAAGCAACTCTAAAACTTCCTGAAAACCTACTACTTTAAGCTTAAAAGCATCTTCCAGGTCAATTACCCTGTAACAGATATCATCGGCGGCCTCCACAAGGTAAACAAATGGGTGACGCGCAAAACCCGTTTCCATTTCCGGCACACCCAAACCTGCTGCAATTTCCCGGAAAAAAGAGGCTTCAGAATGCATAAAACCTGACTTTTTGGTTGCAAGGTAAGCCTTATCAAATCCCCGCAGCGAATCAGTAGGATATTTCACCACCGAGGCCAGTGTGGTATAGGTCAGTTTTAGACCCGCCTTTACAAAAAGCGTTGTAAGAATTCGGAAAGCGTTGGCATTCCCTTCAAAACGAGTGAAATCACGAATTTCCTGTGCATTTAATCCTAAATCACCGTTCCGGTTAAAAAAATCGGTAAAGAAGGCCCTTATCGCCTCTTCCCCGAAATGCCCGAAAGGCGGATTACCGATGTCGTGGGCGAGGCAGGCCGTCTGAATCACATCCGACAGCTCAAAGCGGTAAAAATCATCGCTTGTCCGATGGAACGTATCCTTGTATTTTTCCGCGATCTTTTCTCCGGCCAGCTTGCCTAGACTGCGGCCTACCGAGGCCACCTCCAGAGAGTGCGTTAAGCGGTTATGCACAAAAAAAGCTCCGGGAAGCGGAAAAACCTGGGTCTTATTCTGTAACTTCCGGAACGGGGAAGAAAAAATCACCCGGTCATAATCCCGGATATAATCGCCCCGTCCGCTCTCCGTTTGTACGGGAGAGCTACTCCCCAAACGCTTATTGGAATATAAATTTTCCCAGTTCATTTTAATGCTTTCTTTATAACCCAAAATATACCCACCAGGGAAACCAAAACCAGCGCGCTGACGGCCCATTGACTAAGGGCTGACCCTTCCGGATTTTCCAGGGCCTGCCTGAGTTCACGCGCCTGTGCTCCTGCATACACGGCCAGCATAGTACGCGGAATCATTCCCAGAAAACCGCCTAGCAGAATGTTCCGGAATGACGCCCCCGATGCCGCAAAGATCAGGTTCGTGATGGCAAAGGGAAATACCGGAGAGAGCTTGGTAAAAAAGATAATCTTCAGCTCCTGTACCCTGATCCGGCTCATCAGCGCCGCTCTCTTCGGATCGCTTTTCAGCCAGTTTTCTATCCATTTGAAATTTAGCTTCCGACTCAGCCAGAAAATCAGGGAAATGGCCAGCATATTGACCAGAACCAGCAACCACATGGCTTTCCAGTTCAGGAAAAACCCCATTACGATGGCCAGGAAGGTAGGCGGCACCAGGGCCATGCCACACAACACCGCCATGGCCAGAGAAAACAGGAGCCACTCCCCCATACCCCATCCGCCCAGGCTGTCCTGGTGCTGATACAGCAGCCAGGTCAGGAAAGAGGAACTAAGCAATGGCAGCAGGGTAAATGCCGCAAAGCTGCCCGCACCTGCATATTTCGTTGCGCTACCCACTCAGGAATTCAGAGCTTTATATTCCGCATAGACTTTCGCTATGCCTTCCTTCAGGTCTATACGGTGCTTCCAGCCCAGTTGATGCAGCTTACTAACGTCCATCAGTTTTCGCGGGGTACCGTCCGGCTTGTCCGTATTCCAGACAATCTCCCCTTCATAACCTACTTCTGCTTTGATGGTTTCGGCCAGTTCCCGGATGGTAATGTCTACCCCTGTGCCGATGTTCACCAGCGTAGGTTCATCGTAATGCTCCATCAGGTATACGCAGGCATCGGCCAGGTCATCGGCGTGCAGGAATTCCCGCATGGGAGATCCCGTCCCCCACAATTCCACATTGGGTTTACCGTCTCGTTTGGCTTCATGAAATTTCCGGATCATGGCCGGCAGCACGTGCGAATTATTCAGATCGTAATTATCGTTCGGGCCGTACAGGTTGGTGGGCATCACCGAAATAAAATTACTGCCGTACTGGTCGCGGTACGATTCGCACATCTTGATACCGGCTATTTTGGCGATGGCGTAGGGTTCATTGGTAGGCTCCAGAGTGCCCGTCAGCAGGTATTCTTCTTTCAGAGGCTGGGGGGCCAGCTTAGGGTAAATGCAGGAAGACCCCAGGAACATCAGTTTTTTCACCCCCGCCAGGTGGGCACCGTGAATCACGCTGTTCTGGATCTGGAGGTTCTCAAAAAGAAATTGCCCCCGGTAGGTGTTGTTGGCTACAATTCCACCCACTTTGGCCGCTGCCAGGAAAACATAGTCCGGCTTTTCTTCCTGCAAAAATTTCACCACCTTCTCATAATCTTTCAGATCCAGTTCTGCTGAAGTCCTGAAAATAATATTCGAATATCCTAATGCCTGAAGTTTCCTCACAATGGCCGACCCCACCATACCGCGGTGACCGGCTACGTATATTTTCGCAGATTTTTCCAATTTCCTTTCGTTTTGTACCGTTTTAGATATAAACTGCAAATTTACAACATAAAAGCATCAATTTTAAGTATACCCGTGAAGTACGGTATCCTTTTTGGGTGTATTTTTGAACAAGAATGAGAATAGCAGCAATTATAGTCGCCTCTTTCTTCAGTTTTCAGGCGCTGGGACAAGATGTAGTACCCAAAGCCAAGACCAAAGAGCAGCGGAAGGCCGAAAGAAAAAAAATGACCCTGGAGCAAAAGATTGAAGACGTGCTTCCGGTAGATGTTTCTTTGCCCTCGGCCAACCTTAATGTTCCGGGCGGTCAGAAGATCAGTTCCCTGGAAGACGCCCGCAAATATGTCAACGAGACTGTACCCGATTACGGAAAAAGCGTAAAGGAGAGAACCCGGAAAGTGGCTAAAAATCTAAAGAAACAGGAAGCCAAAATTTTTGACGGGAAAAACTATAGGGGAATAGCTGTGGAAAAACGTATCCTGAAAAGGCGTTCTTCCCTCCTTTACCAGGAGTTCTACGTACTGAAAGAACACCGCGACCCTCTGCCCTACCACCGTTCCCTGACCTGGTACGACGAAAAGAACCACCGCCTCTCGGAAGTACTCTCCCGTGATCCTAAAACCAACAGCCTGCTTCACGGTCCTTACCGGGAATACCGGGGTGAAAATCTGGTGAAAGAGGGCTATTACTACCTGGGCGTGAAAGACGGGCGCTGGCTGCAATACGACAAAAATTTTATCCTTCTGGATAAGGAAAACTACCGCAAAGGCTTTTACGAAGAATCCCGGATTTCCTATTACGGAAATGACAGTACCCGGGTGCGGGAAGTGATTCCTGTCCGGTTCGGAAAAACCAGCGGCAATTACTACCGCTTCTTTGAGAACGGTACTCTGGCGGAAGAAGGACGATACGATGACGGCAAAAAAATCGGCAAGTGGGTGGAATATTACGAGGGCGGTAACCGCCGAAAAAAAGAGATTCAACACCCGGTCAATTACTTTGACGAAGCCGAACCATTCACCCTTATAGAATACGATGAAAAGGGAAAAATCACGTTTGAAAACCGGAAATCCGGCCGCTAAGCCATTTTAAAACTCAACACCCGGAATTTAACTACAATGAAAACCAAATTACTTCTGTTTTTCTTCCTTCCTCTATTTTGTACTGCTCAGAAAGAAACCCTCTGGCGACTGGAAATACCCAGTCCAGGCGGCAATATCCCCGTTCATCTCCTGCTGACCGATGATCAGCGGGCCTTTGCGGTCAATGCCGGCGAAAAGATGGAGTTCGACCGTGTTTTCACTGTCAAAGACACACTTCATCTGCGGATGGACCTCTATGACCTGGAGCTGATCCTGTCGGTCAAAAACGAAAAATTAAACGGCTTACTGAATAAACGCGGGGCGGATATGCTTTACCGGCAGGCGGCTTTTACCGGCACGGCCCATGACCCTGTACGGTTCAAAGTACCGGCGAATCGTACTCCCGCGGCTTTGGGTGCCAAATACCAGGTAACGTTCAAAAACACCACTTCAGGAAAAGAATCGCCCGCTTTAGGTGTTTTCAATGTCAATGGTACCCAGGTCACCGGGTCTTTCCTGACCCAAACCGGCGACTATCGCTACCTCCAGGGAAATATAAACGGAGACAGCCTCTACCTTTCTGCCCTGGGGTCTACCGCGGTGATGTATAAGGCCCGGATCAGCGGCGACAGCCTGATTGGCGGCACTTCCCATAACCCTTTCGGAAGCGGTTCGGGCTTTTCCGGTGTAAAAAACGAACAATACGAGCTTCCGGACGGCACGAAGCTTACCTACCTCAAAGAAGGGTACGAGCGTTTCGATTTTACGTTTCCGGATATCAACGGACAAGCAGTATCGCTTTCGGATCCCCGCTTTCAGGGAAAAGTCACTGTGGTGCAAATCCTGGGTACATGGTGCCCGAACTGCCTCGATGAAACCAGGTTTCTTATGGAATACCGGAAAGAAGATCCTTCCCTGGAAGTGATCGGCCTGGCGTTCGAACGAAACGATGAGCCGTCTTTCGCTTATCCCAGAATCGCACGGTTTATAACGCGTTTTGGGGTAGATTACCCCATACTTCTGGCCGGAACCACTCAAAATGCCGGCAGCAAGCTACCTCAGCTTAACCATGTAATGGCTTTCCCCACCTCCATTATTGTAGACAAGAAAGGCGAGGTGCGCAAAATCCACACGGGTTTTACCGGCCCCGGAACAGGAAATTATTACGAAGAATACGTGAAGGAGTTTACCGCCTTTGTAAAAGAGTTGCAGGCGGAGTAAGAAAACGCGGCGGGCTCCAGTGGTTGGATAAGCGGTTATTGACAATTGCGGTTCTCGACTACGCTCGAACAGACACCAATAACTCTGGCTTGTCACATCGAGCGAAGTCGAGATGCATGTACGTAAAGTACATTTCTTGTCTAGGCTCAGCCTATCATTCCATCAAAAACTTAAAACTGCTCTAAAGCGCTAAAGAAAAACGCGCTTTCAATGGCTGCGTTTTCATCTGAATCCGAGCCGTGTACTGCGTTTTCCGCTTTTGATTTCGCATAAATGCTTCTCACGGTGCCGGCTTCCGCCTCCGCGGGGTCTGTAGCACCAATCAGTTTCCGGAAATCTGCTACGGCATTTTCTTTTTCCAGGACGAAAGCAATGATGGGGCCTTCCGACATCATCTCGCACAGTTCTCCATAGAAAGGACGCTCCGAGTGAACTTCATAAAATTTACCGGCCTGGGCTGCGGTCAGATGCAGCTTCTTGAGCGCTACAATTCTAAATCCTCCCTCTTCAATAAGTTTCAGTATTCCACCAATATGATTATCCGCCACCGCGTGGGGCTTGATCATGGAAAATGTTCTGTTACCTGCCATTATTTTTGTTTCTTGTTAAAAAATGTCCGCAAAATTAGTACTTAAATCCATACGGAGATCATTTGCCCCCTTATTTTTAAAACGTTACAGGCGGGTCATCAGTTTTTTCACCGCCCCTTGCTTCCAGGAGGCGAAGTCGCCCTCCAGAATATGGCGGCGGGCTTCGCCTACCAGCCAAAGGTAGAACCTCAGGTTATGGACACTGGCGATCTGCGCCGCCAGCAGTTCCTGGCATTTCACCAGGTG
>JBEBRS010000201.1:0-6097 GCA_040394705.1 Leadbetterella byssophila | reverse complement strand
ATCCCATTGCATGTTCTACCGATATGTAATCCCTACGGGATATTTTGGAACATCCGATTGCACCGTGCTACCGATATGTAATCCCTACGGGATATTTTGGAACATCCCATTGCATCATTTACCGATATGTAATCCCTACGGGATATTTTGGAACATCCCATTGCATCGTCTACCGATATGTAATCCCTACGGGGTATGATTATTTTTCCGGTTCCTTTATTTTCTCCACTTTTTGTAGGTATTGATCAGGTTATTGGTGGAACTGTCGTGCGAGGTCACCACCGAGTCGTTCTGCAATTCCGGGTAGATTTTGTTGGCCAGTTGCTTGCCCAATTCCACGCCCCACTGATCAAAAGAAAAGATATTCCAGATCACCCCCTGTACAAAGATTTTGTGTTCGTACATGGCGATGAGGCTGCCCAATACCTTAGGAGTAAGTTTTTTGAACAGGAAAGAATTGGTGGGTCGGTTGCCTTCAAATACCTTGAAAGGTACGAGGAAATCGATCTCTGCCTGGGTTTTTCCCGCGGCGATAAGTTCTGCCCGGGCCTCTTCTTCTGATTTTCCGTTCATAAGGGCTTCGGTCTGGGCGAAGAAATTGGCCAGGAGCATCTTGTGGTGCTCCCCCAATGGATTTTGGCTGATGGCCGGCGCCAGGAAATCGCAGGGAATAAGTTTCGTGCCCTGATGGATAAGCTGATAGAAGGCGTGCTGTCCGTTGGTGCCGGGTTCTCCCCAGATCACCGGCCCGGTCTCGTACGTTGTTTTTTCTCCGTTGCGGGTTACACTTTTCCCGTTAGACTCCATGTCGCCCTGCTGGAAATAGGCCGCGAAACGGTGCATATACTGGTCGTAGGGCAGAATGGCGTGCGACTGGGCACGGTAGAAATTGTTGTACCAGATTCCGAGAAGACCCAGGATGACCGGGATATTCTTCCGGAATGTGCTGTGACGGAAATGGTTGTCCATGTCGTGGGCACCCGTCAATAGCTGCTCAAAATTATTAAAGCCTATATAACAGGAAATAGAAAGGCCGATGGCGCTCCAAAGGGAATAGCGGCCGCCTACCCAATCCCAGAACTCAAACATATTCCGGGTGTCTATCCCGAAACCGGCTACGCCCTGAGCATTGGTGGAAATGGCCACAAAATGTTTTTTAATATGAACTTCTTCCACCGCGCTTTCCAGGAACCAGCTCCGGGCCGAGTGGGCGTTGGCCATGGTTTCCTGGGTAGTAAAAGTCTTGGAAGCGATCATAAACAGGGTGGTCTCGGGGTTTACTAACCGCAGGGTCTCGGCGATATGGGTGCCGTCTACATTGGAAACGAAATGTACTTTCAAACCTTTCTTTCCGTAGGGCTTCAGGGCCTCGGTCACCATCACCGGGCCAAGGTCTGACCCCCCGATGCCGATATTCACGATGTCGGTGATCTTTTTGCCGGTGAAACCTCTCCATTCTCCCGAACGTACGCTGTGGGAAAAGGTTTTCATCTGTTCAAGCACCCGGTTGACATCCGGCATAACGTCTTTTCCATTGACTAGCACGGGTTCATTGCTCCGGTTGCGCAGAGCGGTGTGTAACACGGCGCGGTTTTCGGTGGCGTTGATGGCCTCGCCGCCAAACATTTTGTTGATGGCCTCGCTCAGTCCGCACTCGTTGGCCAGATCAATCAGGTAAGAGAGGGTGCGGCCGTTGATCTGGTTTTTTGAAAAATCTACCAGGGTATCCTGAAACCGCAACGTAAACTTGGAAGCTCTTTTAGGGTCTGCTTCAAAGAGGTTTTTTACAGGTATTTTTGAAATGGTTTTGTAATGGCTTTTCAGTTTTCTGTAGGCCGTAGTCTGATCAAATTTTACAGATGCGAGCATAAAATCGTAGGTTTATTTAAACAAGTATTTCTGGAATTTATGAGGAGACCCGTAAAAAACATTCAGGTCTACATTTTCTTTTATTCCGGGAATCCGGCCGCCATCGCTGAGCTGCCACATGATCATGTTCCGGATGTCGTACACGGTGGGGTCGTACACGGAATAATCGGCCAGCCAGATAGCATAGCCTTCGATACGGTCCCGGATATACGTATTGTAAATATGGTGATTGGTATAAATGACGGGGCGTTGACCGGTTTGTTCTTCCACTACTTCCAGCCAGCGGCGCGCGTTCTCGCCCAGGTGCCGGCGTTCGAAGGCATTGCGGCCGTCGTTTTCAAAGTCGAGAACCGGTACAAAATCGCCCGACTCATGTTTTACGGTAGAAAGGTAATTAATGGCCTGGATGTCGGGGTCGGTAAAGGCGGTAAAAAAATGATAGGCGCCCCGGATCATGCCGTATTCGCGGGCGGCTTCCCAGTTCATGCGGAAGCGCGGATCGACCAAATCTCCCCCTTCCGTGGCTTTGATCACCACAAAATCCAGGAATTGATCTGCCAGCTTATGGTCTTTTACCCGATCCCACTCGATTTCCCCGTTATGCCGGGAAATATCAATGCCGTGGATCACAGGCTCAGTAGGAAGGCGGTATTTCCCGGTTTCCCGGTAGGGTATGCCGTGGCCGTCGCTGACGAAGATGGGAAACATCACAATCATCCCCGTGAAGGCTACCAGGTAGCCCGTCATCAGGTTTTGTCTCAGTATCTTCTTGAATTTCATCTGTTTTAGGAAAGAAGCGATATGCAAAAGTAATTATTTCCTATTAAATTATGGAGTGTTTGCCGTGATTTGAAAAAATGAAAGTAAATTAGCTCACAGCTATCACTAAAATTTAACCTTATGAAAAAAATTGTTCTTCTTGTGTTCTTCCTGTGTCTAGGTGTCGTTTTGCACGCTCAAAAATACGCTCCGGGTCCCCAGGTACTGAGTTTCCATTCTATGGTAGACGGCACGGATCAGCCTTACGGACTCTACCTTCCGCCTGATTTTGATGAAAACAAAGCATATCCCCTGGTAGTGATGCTGCACGGAGCAGGCTCGAATCACCGCCTGGCCCTGCGCCGCGTTTTCGGGAAAAGCAATAAGCCGGGAGAAAACGACGTGGATGCCAGCCTGTATTTTCCGGATTGGGAAGATGTACCGTATATCGTAGCTACGCCCCTGGCCCGGGGTACCATGGGGTATCAGGGAGTGGCCGAAAAAGATGTTTGGGATATGATTGCTGATGTAAAACGCAGGTTTAAGACCGACGAGAACCGGGCCTACCTGA
The DNA here is from genome assembly GCA_040394705.1 of Leadbetterella byssophila. GTDB lineage: Bacteria > Bacteroidota > Bacteroidia > Cytophagales > Spirosomataceae > Leadbetterella > Leadbetterella byssophila_B. The sequence continues at coordinate 2,898 of JBEBRS010000201.1, read as the reverse complement.
CCGGCCTGTCGATGGGCGGTGGCGGAACCCTCTGGATCGGCCTGACCCGCCCCGACTTCTGGGCCGCTATCGCACCGGTATGCCCCGCGCCCCCCGAAGGCACCGACATCTACCTGCCTAACGCGTCTCACCTGCCCACCCGCTTCTTTCACGGAGACGCGGACCCCGTAGTGCCCATCGCCTCCGTGAACCGTTGGGTAGAAGGATTCAAAAAGTCAGGCACCCACGTGGAATACGACGTGTATCCCGGGGTCATGCACGACAGTTGGGTGAATGCCTATGCCGATGGGCAAATATTCCAATGGTTTGCTCAGTATAAACGTGATCCGGATCCCGAAAAAGTGATTTTTGCTACCGGGCAGATGAAGTATTCCAGGTCTTTCTGGGTGGAAATGGTGGCCCTCTCTCCGGGGAAAGCCGGACGCGTGGAGGCTAGTATCCAGGGAAATAATACCGTTAGTGTGACCACCGAAAACGTGGAGGCCTTCCGGATATTGCCTTCTTCCCGCCTCCAAGCAGGCGCCGATATCTCCCTGGTGGTGAACGGGTCTACCCTGAAAGTGAAAAATTATAAAGGTACCGAAATAGTAGTGGTGAAGGGAAGCCGGCCCACAATCTGGAGTGATGTAAACTATACCCGTACTTCCCGGCAGGCAGGTCCCATGACGGAAATTACCTCTGACCGGCATATTTACGTGTACGGTACGCTGGATTCCCCCGACCGGGAAGAGACGGAAAGAAGACGGAAAATGGCCGAAGCGGCCGCCGACTGGAGCTTTTACCGGGGAGAATTCCTCGGCCGGGTAATGGTATTCCCGCGTGTGCTGGCAGACAAGGAGCTGAGTACGAAAGATTACGACAATTCGAACCTGGTTTTGTTTGGAACGGAAAAGACTAATGCGGCGATTGCGCGCTATGCCGACCGTCTTCCTTTCCGGCTTTCCGCCGATACCACCCAGCTCCTGGCATTTGTTTATCCCACCGAAAAAAACCTCCTGCTGATCAATTCCGGCATACCCTACTGGCAGTTGTCTGACGCAGTAAAAGGCGAAGCCCACCTGAGAATCTTGCGGAACCCCTCCCGGGCCGCCCTCTTGTCGGGTTACGGAGACTGGGTGTTGCAGCGGAACGGCAAGGTAATTTCCGGCTGGTTTGGCAACCGTTGGGAAGTAAGAGAGGAAGATAGAGCGGCTTTGAAAGATATCCTGAAATAGTTCAGGAGAGGAAATCGCTCACCCACCGGTCCATTTCGGCGAAGGAATCGTCTGTTCGTGTGGCCTGAAACACCCCACACGCCTTTACGGTATCGGCTGCCTGCCGGAATCTGCGTACCTGCTCTTCCGGTGTGAGGAGGGCGTTCGGTAGGGGGAAATTACCGAAGAGGTCGAGGTGCTCGCGGTGGGTCATGCTCGGTGTGACGGAAAAGGACGCTCCTTTTTTAAGGGAGAAGACGGCGGAAAGGGGTATGGCCTCGTCTGTATAGGTGACGGGGATTTCGTATTTCCTGCTTATATCGTTCCGGGAGTAGCCCAGGTAACCGGCCGAGGCTCCCCAAAGGCGAAGGAGGGGAATAAAAGGGAGGATGTAAGGCCTCCCTTCCCTGAAATCCACAATCACGATTTCGTCGGTCAATACTCGCCCGCCGTGCTTGACAAAGAAACCCAGGGTGGTCGACTTGCCCGCTCCGGGTTCGCCGAAAAACACCGCGGCGGTACCGTCAGGCAGAAGCGCTGCTGATCCGTGCAGCAGGAAATAGCCTCTTTGAAAGAAAATCCCGGCCATTACTTCATTGACCAGGAAATGCTCAAAAGTATCGGAAGCCCCCGCTTCTTCGTTATACAAAATATGGTTTCCCTGCTGCACGCGGAAACGGCCGTATTGTTTCCAGTCGAGGCAGAATCCCTCGCCGTCTGTACTGACGCCGGGATTCAGATGCAGGCGGAACAGATTTTCATCGTCGCGTGCGTCTGTGGGCGGGGGTACAGGCCCCCGGGAGATCCGTACATCGGGATGTTTGGCGCCGGTAGCATCGGGAAGCGATGGCAGGAGGGCGTCACTCTCAAACAGTAAACCGCCGCATGTATAGTAATGACTCAATATTCCGCTTTTTTTTGACAAAATAATCATATTTTTGCAAGATAACCGCGTAGAAGAATAGTATTATCATGAGATATTCCGTTAATCCGGCCTGTACCGTGGCCAACCTGGGAGAAGAAACCGTGCTGCTGAATTCCGAAAGCGGAGTATATTTCAGCCTGAACGAAGTGGGAGGTTTTATTTGGGAACGCCTGTCGGAAGAAGCCCGCACTTACGAAGACCTGGTGGATTCCGTGATGGCCGAATACGATACCGATGAAGCCGCTTGCCGTAAAGATATCCAGGATATCCTGGAAGAAATGGAAAAGGAAAAACTGGTGACCACCGCATGAAACGCCTGGGGAAATACCTGGCGCTGAAGCCCCGCGTTCAGCTGCGTTTGCTGTACGTAGTTTTTCTACAGGGAGTCACCCGTTTTTTATTGACTGTACTTCCTTTTAAAACCTTCAGAAAGGTGTATGGAAGGGGAAAAAAGGAGGAGAGCAGCGATGTCCGGGCGGAAGAGATGGTGTACGCCGTGCGTACCACCGGGCGTGTCCTCAAAACTACCTGCCTGGTGCAGGCCCTGGTGTTGAAGCACCTTGTGAACGACAGCCGCGTGGTGATCGGCGTAATCGGTGGACAGTCGTTTGAAGCCCACGCCTGGGTAGAAAGAAAGGGCGAGGTGATCCTGGGAGAGGCCCAGCATGCACTTTTTTCTCCCATCTGGGTGTGGGAGTAATATCCCGGGTGAAAGCCCGGCGCATAGCTAAATTTGATAGCGCGGAAATAGACGGTGGTTTTTAGAAATTAGATGTTAGA
>JBEBRS010000200.1:0-6136 GCA_040394705.1 Leadbetterella byssophila | reverse complement strand
ACTCGGAACTCGGCACTAAGTACTCATAACTTCATATTTAAACCTATGATTTCATCAAACTATCTCATTATCATGGCGGGGGGGACCGGCACACGTTTCTGGCCTTTCAGCCGCCAGAACTTCCCCAAACAGTTTCACGACATTTTAGGTACCGGCAGTACGCTGATTCAGCAAACGGCCGAACGTTTCGAGGGCATTTGTCCGAAAGAAAATATCTATGTGGTGACCTCCCGCGAATATTATGAGATCACCAAAGCGCAGCTTCCTTTCCTTTCTGACGACCAGATTCTGCTGGAACCCGGACGGAGAAACACAGCTCCTTGTATTGCTTACGCGTGTTTTAAAATCGCTAAGCTGAACCCCAAAGCCAATGTGGTGGTGGCGCCCGCGGACCATATTATCCTGAAACCCGAAGAATTCCGGGAAAAGATAAACGTAGCCCTGTCGTATTCGGCCGAACAAGACGTGCTGGTGACCCTGGGCATTACGCCTACCCGCCCCGATACGGGGTACGGGTACATCCAGTTTGACGATACGGAAGAACAGGAGGTAAAAAAGGTAAAAACCTTCACAGAAAAGCCCAACCTGGAGATTGCGAAGATGTTTATTTCCAGCGGTGATTACGTATGGAACGGCGGCATTTTTATCTGGAGCATCCCGTCTATTCTGAAAGCCCTGGACACCTACCTGCCCGAAATAGCCGACGCCTTTCGGGAAGCCCAGCCCGCTTTTTTTACGGAAGGGGAGAAGGAGGCTCTTGAGGTGGCTTACCCGAGGTGCCGGGCCATTTCTATCGATAACGGCGTTATGGAAAAAGCCGAAAACGTATACGTGGTGTTGTGCGATATCGGGTGGTCTGACCTGGGTACCTGGAAGTCGCTCTACGAAAACTCCGAAAAAGACGAGGTCAATAACGTGGTCAACTGCCGCACCATGCTCTATAATGTGGAAGACAGTATCCTTAAAATGCCGGCCGATAAGCTGGTGGTGGTCAAAGACCTCAAAGGGTACATTATTGCCGAACACGACAATGTGCTGATGATCTGTCCGAAAGACGACGAACAGTTGGTAAAAGAGTTTGTGGAGAAAGCCGAAGATTTTGGCAAGTATTACATATAAAGTTAAATAATCTTTAGAAAATACGACGCAACCCTTATAAAGTATCACTTTTTGGGGTAGAATGTCTTTTTTTATTCAAAACCTCATGCTTCACATGGGGTTTTTTTATATTTGCTGTTCACTCTAATCTGAATTAACCATGCCTGATCAAAATCCGGAGTCTGTCTTTACCCGGGAGGTGCATAACAAGTATCTAGTTTTCAATACATTGTTTTCAAGGCTCCCCTATGACAAGATGGCCAAGATAGGCTCTCTGATGCCCTTTCTGTACGACAATGCCAAGCAGGGCTTTGAGGAGGGAAAATACCCCGTAGAAATCATTGATGAATTTTTTAAGAAATTTACAGTATTTACTACGGAAAAGGAGAAAATAGACCTGCTCTTCCGGCTGATTACCTACGTGGAACGGCAGGTAGTGCTTTTCGATAGCGTGGAAGATGCGGCGTTTGAGAAGCTGACCTCTCCCGATACCCCGGGTACCCTGAAGGCCATTCTGGCCCTGGCCCGTCAGAACAACAAACTGGATGAAGTGCGGGAAAAGCTCCGGAACTTTAAGACCCGGGTGGTTTTTACTGCGCACCCTACCCAGTTTTACCCGAATTCGGTACTGAGAATCATCCAGGACCTGGAGCAGTACATCCAGGTGAACGATATCAACACCATTGATCAGCTGCTTCAGCAGTTGGGCAAGACGCCGTTTTTTAACGACGAGCAACCCACCCCCGTGCAGGAAGCCCAGAGTATTATTTTCTACCTCAGGCACGTGTACTATGAGGTGCTGAGCCGGATCCAGGAAACGGTAACGCGCGAGATTTTTGACGGAGAAGATATTGCGCCGGTGATTGAGCTGGGTTTCTGGCCCGGAGGCGACCGCGACGGCAACCCGTTTGTGACCGCCGAGATCACCCGGAAAGTGGCCCAGGAGCTGAGGTCGAATATCCTGAAATGCTACTACAATCATTTCAAGAGCATCCGGCGGCGTTTTACCTTCAAAGGCGTAATTCCCCTGCTCGATAAAATCAATAATAAGTTGTACACCAACATGTTTGGCCTGAACAACGACCTGTCGTATAACGCCTTGCTCAGCCGGCTGGAAGAAGTGCGGGAAGTGATGGTGACGCAACACGGCAGCATGTTTATTGACGAGCTGGACAGCTTTATCCTGAGGGTGAAACTGTTCGGACTGCATTTCGCTACCCTGGATGTGCGCCAGGACAGCAGCATTCATGAAAAAGTAATGCAGGCCGTGAACGAGAAATTCAAGGTGTCAGAAGTTCCTTACGGGGAATGGACCCACGAACAGAAAATAGAATTCCTGACGTCGAGCCGCATAGAAGTGTGGGAAGACGATTTTACGGATCCTCTGGTGAAAGATACGTTCAAGACCATCCGGGCCATGAAGGAAATCCAGGCGCATAACGGGGAGAAGGCCTGTAACCGGTATATCATTTCGAATTCTACCTCGGCCTGTTCGGTACTGGAAGTGCTGGCCATGTTCCGGTTTTGCGGGTACCGCGATGCCGATATTTCGGTCGATATTATCCCGCTTTTTGAAACCATTGAGGGGCTGGATACGGCGAAGGATTCCATGGAAGAGCTGTACAATAACCTGGCTTACCGCCGCCACCTGAACATTCGCCGGAATATTCAGACCATCATGCTGGGCTTTTCCGACGGCACCAAAGACGGGGGCTATATCAAGGCCAACTGGGAGATTTTCCGCGCGAAAGAGCGTTTAACACAAGTGTCAGAGGAAAACGAAGTGAGCGTGATTTTCTTTGACGGCAGGGGCGGTCCGCCGGCCAGGGGCGGTGGAAAAACCCACCAGTTCTATGCATCTCAGGGGCCTACGATTGCCAATAACCAGATCCAGGTCACCATACAGGGGCAGACCATTACCTCCATGTACGGTTCCCGGCCCCAGGCCCGTTTTAACTTTGAACAACTGCTTTCGGCCGGTGTGCTGAACGATGTGTTCGGCGATCAGAAAGCGATCATTACCCCCGAAGAGCGCACCCTGATCGAAGAGTTGGCGGAAATAGGCGGAGAAAAGTACCTGGAACTGAAAGAGCATCCGCTTTTTGTACCTTACCTGGAAAATAAGAGTCCTCTGAAATACTACGGACAAACCAAGATCGGCAGCCGCCCTACCAAACGGAGCTCGGGCGGTAAGCTCAAACTCACCGATCTGAGGGCGATCCCGTTTGTGGGTGCCTGGAGCCAGCTCAAGCAGAATATTCCCGGGTTTTACGGGTTGGGAACGGCCCTGGAGTATATGATTGAACAAGGGCGGTTAGACGAGGTGAAGCGCCTGTACGGGGAGTCTTTGTATTTCAAAACCCTGATTCAAAACAGCATGATGTCGCTTTCCAAAACCTATTTCCCCCTTACCTCCTATATGAGGGAGGACCCGGAATACGGAGACCTATGGAACATGATGCACGACGAGTATCAGAAGAGCGTGAAGTATATGCTGGAAATCTCGAACCAGGAAACCCTGATGGAAACCGAGGTGGTGAACTCCTTATCGGTCAATTACCGGGAACAGATTGTACTTCCCCTGTTGGCTATCCAGCAATACGCGCTACAGAAGATTGAGGAAACCGATGACGAAGAGCTGAAGCGGGTGTATCAGAAGATGGTCACACGCTCTTTGTTCGGAAATATTAACGCCAGCCGGAATTCGGCATAAAATTAATTGCTAAAAATTTTCTTCTGTATAAAAATTTTGCGTTCAGCCTTCGGCCGGGTGGCGCACCACTATCAGCAGTCAGCTTATTCATTGGGGGGCGCCTAGCCGCCGGTTGGTGTGCCGTTTTCTGAAAGCTGATAGCTCATGGCTATTTCAGTATTTGCTAAAAAAGAGGCACTGCATTTCGCAGCGCCTCTTTTTTTATTCGGCTTGAAAATTGCCTTTCCAAGGATCATCAGGGCTTATCCCACCATAGGGGAGTACTGAGTACCGGCTGCTCTTTCGGTGCATTGTCCGGATTAGTGGTAAACTCCCGGGTAGGTACGGCTACCTGGCGGATGAACGTAGGCAATGCCGCATCCTGAGGTAACTGGAACCCTTTGTACTTATAATCGTAGCGGCGGGCGTCTGTCCATGTCTCATTGCTGAGGTAGGTAGCCACATATTTCTCTTTGAAAATCTCATCAAGCGTGAGTGCAGCCTCTCCTACACTTACGGAGGGCTCCGCCAGGTAGGCATTCATGGCAGCGTCTGCTACTTCAAATTTCCTCATGGAAGCCTTGATGCCCTCCAAGTAAGCTGCGTAGGCTCTGGGCCGTTGATTCGCTCTTAAGGCCGCTTCTGCCTCTACAAACTTCAGTTCCTCATAGGTCATGATATAAATAGGGGCGGTGGTTTTGGTTACCGGGCTATTGATAGAAATATAGCATTCGTCCCATATTGTATTCGCTACAGGTCCTTTGTTCCCTGCGCCGTTCTTTGTTCCTACCCAGTCGTTATTTACCGTGATATCGGTTAACTTGGGTAAACGGGGGTCAAATACACCGTAATACACGCCATTCATGTGGTCAATTAACTGAGAGGATAACCATCCGCCCAGTAAGGCACCCGCATTACTGATCGCTACGGCAGCCCAGGGGTTGTTGCCGTTGTATGTCCCCATTTTCATGTCGTCTGCCGCAGACTGATAGGATTTATCAAGAGCGGATAATACTGCTGTGGGATCATAGCTGCTTTTCTTGGTAATCTTGTTCAGATGCCTGGCCAGAAGCCCGTTGCCGGTTTTTATCCATGCGTTGATATTCCCGTTATGAATAAGGTCGGCTGCCGGAGTCAGCGTAACCGCCGCATCTGTTCTTCCAAGTAATGCAATACCCTCTTGCAAGAGTGTGCCGATGCTTTGATACAGTGACTCTCCCGAATCCCATACCGGGGTAAGCGTAGCCACCCTGGAAAAGGCTTCAGAATACGGGGCATTGTCCCAGGTGTCAGCTACTAAACTCAGGTTATAGGCCATGAGTATTTTGGCTATGCCGGCATGCAGGTGGGCATTGGAGGCTTCTGCTATGACCAGCATATCGTAGATATCGGCCATAGCGTAGTAGGCAGCAGCCCACGTGCCGGAAAGGTCGGTAATTCTGTACGTATCGGTGTCAGAACCCAGGCCCGGGCTTGCGATGTGCTGTGCATAGTAGGTAGTGGTACTCGCAAACGTTCTGGAGTTAATACCTGACTTGGAGGTGGCCGTAGTCAGGAGGCTGTTGATGTTCGGATTGGTCACCAGGTTGGGGTTGTTGCCCACATCAAAGTAATCCTTACATCCTGCCAGGGTCACTATGAGGAATAATGACAATCCATATTTTATATATTTCTTCATCCTTGTAATCATTTAAAACTTAACATTCAAATTAAATATGTAGCTTCTGAGGCCTGGGTACGTAAATCCTGCAAACCCGGACACGTTAGAGCCGCTGCTTACAGAAATACTTTCCGGGTCATACCCGTTAAACTTCGAAAGTATCAACAGGTTGTTTCCGGTAAAGCCTACGCTCACTTCATTCAGGAAGTTGTTCGGAAGCCATTTTTTCGGAAGGTTATAGTTTAAGGCCACTGTTCTCAGCTTCAGCCAGGATATATCCTGAACAAAGAATTCCGAATTACCTCTGTAATTATCGCGATAATACCCGTTTCCATAATTACGTCCGGTTTTGGGATCTACTCCCTGTCCCAGCCACACTTCCTGGGTATTTTTAGTGCCGTCAGCCAATACCCCTTCAAATACGATATAGTCATTTCTGTTCAGCGTATATTCCGGTTTCAGGAAAGAGCCGATATGGTTATCTAATTTATTGTAGGCCTGGTGTCCGAACTGTCCGTCCCAAAGCATCGAAAGACTTAGATTTTTATATCTGAAAGTATTGTTCCATCCTGCTATAAATTTCGGAAGTACATTGCCTAATTGTTTCCGGTTGGATGTCGCATCCAGTACCGGGAAGCCGTCGGCTCCGATAACAATTGGCCGGTCTTTGTCTAATTTCAGATCTT
>JBEBRS010000199.1:0-6136 GCA_040394705.1 Leadbetterella byssophila | reverse complement strand
CACCTCCCGAACCCGCGCATAGTCTTCGATCTGGTCTTTTCCGATCTTGCCTAAGCCGAAATATTTGGATTGGGGATGGGCGTAATAAAAGCCCGAAACCGCCGATGCAGGCCACATGGCCAGGCTTTCGGTTAAGCGCAACCCGATCTGCTGCTCTACGTTCAAGAGCCGGAAAATATCCCGCTTCGGATTGTGGTCCGGACAGGCCGGGTAACCCGGCGCGGGGCGAATCCCCCGGTATTTTTCTTTGATAAGCTCTTCGTTGCTTAGTTCTTCTCCAGACTGGTAGGCCCAGAATTCTTTCCGTGTTTTGGCATGAAGCAATTCGGTAAAGGCTTCTGCGAAACGGTCGGCCAATACCTTCACCATGATGGCGTTGTAGTCATCAAATTCTGTTTCAAACTCCTTGGCAATCTTTTCTGCGCCAAAAATACCGACCGCGAACGCTCCGAAATAGTCTTGTCGACCCGTTTCGGTGGGCGCTACAAAGTCGGCCAGAGACAAGTTCGGAATGCCCGATCCTTTCTGCCCCTGCTGACGAAGATGCTGAATAGTAGCCAACACCTTGCCCCGTTCGGCCGTAAATACCCGGTGTTCATGTCCCGGCAGCTTGCAGTCGCACTGCACCGAGGTTTCCGTAAAATCGTACACCACCTGGGTATCGTCATTTTCCACGTTGGTAGGCCAGAAGCCAATCACCGCCCGGGCATCAAACCACTTCTCGTCCAGGGCCTTCTCCAGCATTTTTTTCCCGTCTTCAAATAGCTTCTGCGCCTCTTTGCCCACTACCTCGTCATTCAGTATCTTGGGGTAATGCCCGTGGAGATCCCAGGCCTGGAAAAAGGGTGTCCAATCGAAATACTCAACAATTTCCCTCAAATTATAGTTTTCGAAAGATTTCGTACCCAGGAAACGAGGCACCGGAATGTCGTACGCCTCCCAGTCGGTCTGGAGTTTGTTTGCCCGGGCCTCTTTCAGGCCGATATACGTTTTCACGCCCTGGCGCTTGTGATAGTCTTCGCGGAAGCGGGCGTAATCCAGTTTCACCGACTGAATGTAAGCGTCGCGCTGCTCCTTGCTCAGGAGGTTACTCACCACCGGCACCGACTTTGAGGCGTCGAGTACATGAATCACCGGCCCGTCAAAACAGGTATCTATCTTCACCGCCGTATGCGCCCGTGACGTAGTGGCGCCACCGATCAGCAGGGGAAGATCTATTCCCTTTTTCTGCATTTCTTTGGCTACGTACACCATTTCATCAAGAGAAGGCGTAATCAGGCCACTGAGACCAATAGCATCTACCTCATGCTTCACCGCCTCTTCCAATATTTTCTCGGCCGGCACCATCACCCCCAGGTCAATGATCTCGTAATTGTTACAGGCCAGCACCACGCCTACAATGTTCTTGCCGATGTCGTGTACATCGCCTTTTACGGTGGCCATCAGCACCTTCCCGTTGTTCTGGGTAGTGTTGCCCGATTTGAGTTTTTCCTCTTCCAGGAAGGGCAGGAGATAAGCCACCGCCTTCTTCATCACCCGGGCCGACTTCACCACCTGGGGCAAGAACATCTTTCCGGAACCGAAGAGGTCGCCCACCACGTTCATGCCGTCCATCAGCGGGCCTTCTATCACTTGCAGTGGACTGGGAAACTGGTGGCGGATCTCTTCAATATCCGCATCAATAAATTCTACGATGCCTTTTACGAGCGCATGTTCGATCCGCTTGGCGACCGCCTGGGTGCGCCACTCCTGCACGGCTTTGTCATCTTCTTTTCCTTCGCCCTTCAGGCCTTCGGCCATTTCCAGCAGCACTTCCGTAGCATCGTCTGTGCGGTTCAGCAACACGTCTTCCACCGCTTTCAGCAGGTCTGCCGGGATGTCGTCGTACACTTCCAGCATGGCAGGGTTCACGATGCCCATGTCCATACCCGCCTGGCGACCGTGGTAAAGGAAAGCCGAATGGATGGCTTCCCGCACCCGGTCATTGCCCCGGAAAGAGAAAGAAACGTTGCTCACCCCGCCGCTCACATGCGCATGGGGGAGGTTTTCCCGCACCCATTTCGTGGCTTCGAAGAAGGAAACGGCGTTAATGCGGTGTTCTTCAATTCCGGTAGCTACCGGGAAAATATTCAGGTCAAAAATAATATCGCTGGCAGGGAACCCCACTTTATGCACCAGGATTTCGTAGGAGCGCCTGGCGATCTCGATGCGTCTGGGCGTAGAATCGGCCTGTCCGTCTTCATCAAAAGCCATCACAATCACGGCGGCTCCGTATTTCTTGATGGTACGGGCATGTTCAATAAACGCATCTTCGCCTTCTTTCAGGGAAATGGAGTTCACAATTCCCTTTCCCTGAATGCATTTCAGGCCGGCTTCAATAATCTCCCACTTCGAGGAATCGACCATCACCGGTATCCGGGAAATCTCCGGTTCGGCCGCCATCAGGTTCAGAAAGGTGGTCATGGCTTCTACGCCATCCAGCATTCCCTCGTCCATGTTCACGTCAATCACGTTGGCCCCGCCTTCTACCTGGTCAAGGGCCACGCTCAGGGCATCGTCAAACTTCCGGCTCTTGATCAGGCGAAGAAATTTCTTTGATCCTGTGACATTGGTTCTTTCGCCCACATTCACAAAACCCAGCTCGGGGGTAAGGGTAAGGGGTTCCAGGCCACTCAGGCGAAGCATGGGCGGGATTTCCCCCGGTTTACGCGGAGCATGATTTTTGGCCAGGTCGGCAAAGGCCCGGATATGTTCCGGTGTGGTACCGCAACACCCGCCCAGTATATTCACGTAGCCCTCTTCCAGGAACTCCCGTACCTGTTCTGCCATAAATTCGGGAGATTCGTCGTATTGCCCCATTTCGTTAGGCAGCCCCGCGTTAGGGTAAACACTCACGAAACAACTGGCCACCCGGCTCAGCTCAGCCAGGTAAGGTTTCATGGCCCGGGCGCCCAAAGCGCAGTTCAGGCCTATGGAAAGCAGCCCGGCGTGAGACACCGAATTGTAAAACGCCTCGGAGGTCTGACCGGTAAGGGTACGGCCCGACTGATCTGTGATGGTGCCGCTCACCAAAAGCGGCATTTCAAAGGCCGGGTTCTCCGCCTTCCGGGCGTCTATAATGGTGTTCGCTGCATAAAGGGCAGCCTTGCAGTTCAGGGTATCCGTTACTGTCTCGATCAGCAGGCAGTCCACTCCTCCGTCTATCAGGGCGTTCACCTGCGTACTGAAGGCGTCTACCAGCTGATCAAACGTAATGGCCCGGAAACCGGGGTTGTTCACGTCAGGCGAAAGAGAAGCCATTTTGGTGGTGGGGCCCATAGATCCGGCCACGAAACGGGGTTTCTCCGGATTGGCCCGGGTATATTCATCTGCCGCCTGCCGGGCCAGACGAGCGCCCTCCAGGTTGATTTCATACACCAGATCTGCCATGTGATAATCGTCTTGCGCCACCCAGGTACCGCTAAATGTATTGGTCTCCAGGATGTCCGCACCCGCGTCGAGGTATTCCTTATGAATGGCCAGGATCACGTCCGGGCGGGTGATAGACAAAAGGTCGTTATTTCCTTTTATATCGTAGGGAAAGTCTTTAAAACGCTCTCCCCTGAAATCTTCGTCGGTAAGCTTGTAGCGCTGAATCATGGTGCCCATGGCCCCGTCCAGTATCAAAATCCTTTTTCCAAGCTCTTCTTTTAATGATGACATACGTGGGTATCTTTTGGCTCCAAATATACTACAATAAGATAAAAACATAAGTAACTTTAGGGAAATATAGATAATTTATCTAAATATTATACATATTTTTGATATAATTTCTATTTTTGTGCTTGGTTTGTATGTATTCTCTTCCATTTCCCGTTCGGAAGGAATTCTTTAGAACAAGCCCAACGCACGTTAAACACAGGAAAACATGATCAAATTAGACGACACGGACAAAGATATTCTCCGTTATCTTCAGCAGGATGCCAAGCTGACCACCAAAGAACTGGCCGGACGACTGAACCTTTCGGCTACGCCGGTCTACGAACGGATCCGCCGCCTGGAAAACGAAGGAGCGATTAAAAAGTATGTGGCCCTGGTAGACCGGGAGAAAATCGGGAAAGACCTGATGGTACTCTGCAATATCCGCCTGAAAGAACACGCCCGTGAAGCGGGAGCAAAGTTTGTACGGGCCATAGTGGCCATGCCCGAAGTGGTGGAATGCCTCAATATCTCCGGTGATTACGATTTCCTGATCAAAGTAGTAGTCGGCGATATGCGCGAATACCAGAGTTTTATTATGAACAAACTGGCCGGCTTGGAAAACATAGGCTCTACCCAATCTATTTTTGTGATGGGGGAAATTAAAAACGAGACGGCGTATGAACCGGCTAGGGGAATTACGAATTAAAAATTACGAATTACGAATTGCGGAAGTGCGGGCTGTGTGGAATTTAAAGCGAATAAAAATATGAAAAAGATTTTAATGCCGGCGCTCCTTCTATTGGGAAGTTGCCAGAATCAGCAAACCGGAACTTTATCCGGAACTTATCGTCTCCTTCACACCACCACCATCAAAGGAGCAGACACCACCTTTATGGCGGTAGACCCGGAACGCACGGAAATGTTGAAAATGTTTAATGGAACGCACTTTTCGTTTTTTAACCACGACAAATCACGGGGGACGGATAGTCTCAATACGTTGTTTGTCAGCGGTGCGGGAACCTACCTTTTCGATGGGGAAGACTACACCGAAAACCTGGATTTTATCAACATCAGGGAGTGGGAAGGGAAGCAATTTCATTTCAAACTGGAGTTTCGGGGCGATACGCTTATACAGGAAGGGGAAGAAGTGATCCCCGAGCTCGGTATCAACCAGACCATCCGGGAAACCTATGTGAAAGTTGCAGGGGGGCGAAAAATTTAGCACCAAATGCGCCCTTCGACATGCTCAGGGTGACAGTGGCAACTCCCGCTTATCCGTTCGGATACAAAATTACCACCTCATTTTCCTGCCTTTCCGTATAATCTGTGAGAAAAAATGAATTATTTCTCCAAACTTATCGTTACCAAAAAAGATGATACAAAAGTTCAAAAAAATACTGGCACTGACTTTGGCGCTTACGGTTCTCGTGAGTTCCCATTCTTTTGCCTGGTTTGAACACCTTTGTACCATCACCAAAATCAAATCGGTATCTTTTACACCGGAATCTTGCGCGGGAGATCTGACCGAAAACACACACGACACTACACTAAGCAAAGGCACTTGCTGCGAGGTCACCCTCAAAGTCAATAAAGCAGAAAATGCCATACAGCAAAACTACACGTTTTATTCGTTTGTTGCGGAAGTAATGGATTTCCCTGTATTTCAGTTTGACCCGGAAACCCAATACCGCCAGGAAGAAACCGTGATGGGTCGGGGCAATGTATCGCCCCCGCTTATACTTCCCTTATATATTCTTAATCAGCAGTTCATTATTTGAGATTACGGTAGAAAGTTTTTTTCTTTTTACTTGTAATACGATAAATATATGAACCGATTAATTATTACGCTAATTCTGCTCCAAACCGGAGCCGCCTTTGCACAAGATGTGAAGGGAAAAGTAGCTGACGACACCAATTCTGCCATTGTAGGCGCCACCGTCTCCTGGGTGGGCCACCCCCGAACCGCCGTCATGACCGACGAAAACGGCATGTTCTCCCTTCCTAAAATAGCCTCCGAAGACCGTTTGGCTTTCAGTTTTATAGGGTTTAAGCCAGACACCCTCTACATCACCAAAGACCAGTTCTACTCTGTGGTGCTGAAAGAAAACAGCATGGACCTGGACGAAGTGGTGGTACGCGCCGCCGGAACCACCCTAGACAAGCTGTCGCCCATTTATACCCAGATTATCAGTTCCAAAGAGCTGCTGAAAGCGGCTTGCTGTAACCTCTCCGAAAGTTTCGAAACCAATGCCTCGATAAGCGTAGGAAATACCGATGCGGTAACCGGATCACGACAGATCCAGCTTCTGGGCATGAGCGGATCATACGTACAGACTACCCTCGAAAATATCCCCGCCATCTACGGATTGGGGCAGACTTTCGGAATGAACTACATTCCCGGCACCTGGATCCAGGCCATTGACATCGGTAAAGGGGTAGGTTCTGTGGTTACTGG
>JBEBRS010000198.1:0-6140 GCA_040394705.1 Leadbetterella byssophila | reverse complement strand
ATAAGCGTAATCAGTAATGATAAGGTCATAATACAAATGCTTTAGCCTCTTAATTTATTGAACAAGCCAATATCAATGGTTCGGATATTCCGGTAAATCATCACAATGATGGCCAGCCCTACGGCTACTTCCGCGGCGGCTACGGCCATAATGAAAAACACGAATATCTGGCCGCTGGAGTCGGATGTGTAGGCCGAAAACCCGATCAGCAGAAGATTGACCGCATTCAGCATAAGCTCTATAGACATCAGGATGATGATGGCATTCCTGCGGATCAGCACCCCCACTATCCCTATGGTGAAGAGAATAGTGGCCAGCTGCACAATATTGATGAGCGGAATCTGTCGGAAAATTTCCGGTATGTTTTCTAAACTGCCTTCGAACATGATGTAAAGGTTATCTCAACTTGCAAAAATAGTATTTTACTTTTTCATTTTCAATTTAATTTCGGTCAGCTTACGCTTGGTATCCAGGGGGAATTCGGAATTCATGATCCAGTCGTAATACTGAGGTTCACGGGCGAGTACTTCCTCCACTTTCCGTCCCGCATTTTTCCCGAAATTGAAGACGATCTCCCCGCTTTTGTTGAGGGTCATACGCTGCGCGAAGTCTACCAGGGTATTGGAAGTCAACTTATGCAGCTCGTCCATGTCATTTTTTACCGGCGCGTATTCAGTGCCGGTGTCGTCTTTGATGGTGACGCCCTCGTACCTCACCACCTGGGCGCATAATACTTCGAGGGTGGCGAGAGTATCGGCCTCTGCACTGTGTGCATTCTCAAGGTTTTTCTGGCAGTAGAACCGGTATGCGGCCGAAAGCGTACGGGGTTCCATCAGATGGAAAATACGCTGTACATCAATCAGTTTTCGGTTTTTGATATCAAAAAGAGACGCATCTACCCGGAGAAATTCTTCCACCAGCATGGGTACGTCAAAGCGGTTGCTGTTAAACCCGGCGAGGTCACACCCTTCCAGGAACTGGGCCATGGAACGGGCCAATTGCTTAAAGGTAGGCTCATTGGCCACATCGTCGTCGTAAATCCCATGAATAAGACTGGATTCCAGGGGAATAGGAATAGTAGGGTTAACTTTTTTGGTACGGGTTTCTACGGTTCCGTCCAGGTTAGCCTTGGCAATACAAATTTCCACTATCCGGTCCCGGGTAATATTAACGCCGGTGGTTTCCAGGTCAATAAATGCCAGGGGCTTTTTTAGTTTCAGGGTATGATGGGTCATGATTCTCCTTTAGCGAAGACAAAAATACAGAATCATTTGGTTTATGGCCTAATGACGTACGATTTTGGCGTGCCGATTTTGGTTTTCTTTTGTATAAATGCCTGTTTATTAGTCTGCTGAGGCTTATTTTTATTAATTACGAATAAGGTGCCGCAAAGCGGGGGAACTTCCCTTTACAGGATGATGCGGAAAGTAGAACCTTTGCCTGCTTCCGAGCGTAAAACGTAAAGTTTGCCGTCGTGGTAAGTTTCAATAATGCGTCGGGCCAGGGTGAGTCCGAGGCCCCAGCCTCTTTTTTTGGTAGAATAGCCGGCATTGAAAATGTTGCGTTGCACGGCCATGCTCATGCCTTTTCCGGTATCGGTAATGTCTATACTGATTTTTTTATTGGGTAGGCGGTCAAGGGTGATATGCAGCTCTCCCACCCCCACCATGGCATCTACCGCATTTTTGCAGATGTTTTCTACTACCCACTCAATGAGGTGACGGTTGACATCACGGTAATACGGCTCGGCAAGATGATTGGTGACGGTCCACCGGATCTTGGTAGAAATCCTTTTTTTAAGGTATTCGGCTGTGGTTTCTACCAGGTCGCCGATGTTTTCCGAACGTTTGGTGGGTACAGAGCCGATGTTGGAAAAACGGGCGGTAATGGTTTCCAGGCGGTGTACGTCTTTCATCATTTCGTGACCGATGTTTTGGTCGAAGTCGGGGTTGGTCTTCAATACTTCTATCCAGCCCATGAGGCCGGAAATTGGGGTGCCCAGCTGGTGTGCGGTTTCTTTGGCCAGGCCTACCCATACCCGGTTTTGCTCTGCTCTTCGTGAGGAAGAGTAGGAAATATAGGCCAGTCCGCCGAAAAGGAAGAGCGTACTCAATATAATATAAGGGAAGAACCGCAGGGTTTTGAGGGTGGAAGAATTGGCATAGTAGACAAAGCCCTGCTCTTCTCCTACATGAAAGGGAATAGGCTCATTCTGCGCCCGCATTTCTTCTATTTTTTCCTCCAGGAACGTGACCTTTTCTTCGTCGGTCCAGGAGCGGGTTGGGTCATCCAGCTCGGGAATGTTCACCGGTTTATTGGGGATGCCGTCCATGGATAAAATCACAGGCACGGTAGTGTTGGCCTGGATTACCTCGGCGATAAAGGTGTAGTCACAGTCTTCTCCGCTCTGGTCTATCAGGAAGGCCATGGCCTTGGCGTAGAGGTCCACGTAGGCTTTTTCCCGTTCTTCCAGGGCTTTGCTGATCTGGTTAAAGTAGAAAAGTACGCCCATTACGAAGAACAGGAGTACGGACAGGATAATCAGCCTGCGGGTAGACAGGTTTTTATAGACATCAAAGAAGATCTGTTTCTGCTTCATTCCACATAAGAGGTTAGCGGGCTCACAAATATAAACGATAAGCCCCGGACTTCTGGTACAGGAGGCCCTGGTTAGAGGAGGGGAAGCCGCTTAAAAACGATATACCAGGGCGTTGCAGTGCATGCCTGCGCCTACGGAGGCGAAAACCACGGTCATGCCCGGTGTTATGTGGTAACCCTCCAGGTTGCCTTTCAGGATGAGATCCAGCATGGTGGGAATGGTAGCCACGGAGGTGTTCCCGGTAAAATGGATGGTCACGGGAATTTTTCCTTCAAAAGAAAGGCCTTCCATACCGTACATCTGGGCGAGGTTATGGGCGAAAGCGTTCAGCATTTTGCCGTTGGCCTGGTGAAAGAGGAACATGTCTACGTCGGAAGCGTTTAGCCCGGCTTTGTCGAGGGCCTTTTTGATGACCTGGGGTACCCAGACGGTGGCGTATTTGTAGACGTCTTTGCCGTTCATTTTGAAAAGGGTAGGGTCATTCCATTCCCGGTTGTAGGAGCGGTCGAGGTAAATGCAGGCGATGTCGTCCTGGGCGTGGGAGAACGTGGCATAGGAGACAATGCCAGCCGGTTCGTCATCGGAAGCGCTTACAATGGTGGCGCCGCATCCGTCGGCCAGAATCATGGAGTCGAGGTCGTAAGGGTCCACAAGACGGGAGGCTACCTCTATCCCTACTACCAGCACGTGGGTGGCGTCGCCCGCCTGAATGGCCTGGTGCGCCTGGATGATGCCTTGTACCCAGCCCGGACAGCCAAAGAGGATATCGTAGGCGAAACAATGGTGGTTGGTAATGCCGAGGCGGTGTTTGAGCAGGGCGGCCATGTTCGGTACGGTATGAAAACCCTGGCGGCCTTCGAGCATGTTTCCTGCATTATGACCCACAATGATGCCGTCAATTTTATTCCGGTCCTGGCCCCAGGAGGTGAGGGCGTTTTCACAGGCCTGGGCCATCAGGGGTACCGAGTCGCCGGTTTCGGGGATGTAGCCTCTTTCTTTGATGCCGGTGATCTGTTCAAGTTTGGCCACAATCTCCTCCACGGGTTTGTTCATGGGGGTGCCGTCTTGGTTCAGAAAAGTACGGTCAAGGAAATAGCTGTTGGGTATTCTCCTTTCAGGCATAGCGGAGCCTGTGGCTGCAATCGACGTTTTCAAATGTATTCAGGTATATTGGTGGGTAAAAATAAGGATATTTTACTGATTCCAAAAGAAAATGCATCGGAAGGGGCTTCCCGGGATACCGGACCTCCGGACCCTCACCGGTAGGAAACAGGCGAAGCGATCGCGGCGAAATCCCGGCCTTATTCGTGGAGAAGAGCGGTGAGCACGGCTATGGCGCCGTCTATTCTTGCCGGCGTGACCGAGCTGCTGTCAGGGTCTGCCAGGTTATAGGCCGGCAAAATATGTTGGTGCCGGGTAAAGTAGGCTTTGTTCAGCCCGATCCAGCGCTGCCTGAGGGTTTCGGCCAATTCTGTTTTTCCGGCTTTCCGTAGGGCCAGGATGGTCAGGTAATTCATTTCGGCGGATCCGTACCCGGTAGAGAGGTCATCTGCAACACCGTTTTTTGTAAGGAAATGCTGTTCGATTTTCGCTACTACGCCAGCGGTTTGGCCCGCGTCACTCAATCCGGTCAGTACCGGGAAAATCGCGGCGAGGGTTTCTGCTTCGGAGGGTTTCCCGGCCACAAAGTCGTAATCGTAATAAAACTGGCGGGCGGGGTCATACAGGTAGCGGTCATACAATTCCTTACGGATTTTTCCCAGGGCGGTATAGCTTTCGGCGTATTCCGGGCGTTTTTTGGCAGCAAAAGAGGCGGCCAGTACCTGTTCAAAATGATAGAGAGCGGCGTTAAGGTCTACCGGCAGGAAACGGTCGGGGGTTTGCGTCCCCTCCGCGGTGAAGCGGGACGAACCTTCCCATTCCGTACTTTTCAGGAGAGAAATGTAGGCATTTGCCTTTCCTTCGGAATAGAAGCGATTCAATGTTTTGTTGTTTTCCAGTACCACTACCGACTTATACGGGCCGGAAGACGGCAGGTCGTGGTCGCCGGCGGCCATGCGGGCCTGGTAGTCGCGGGCCATCAGGTTGCCGAACCAGGGCAGCAGTTCGGGCTGTTGCTCCGCTACGGCTTCGGCCATCAGGGAAAGCAGGGGGAAACCGGAGAAACCCAGGTAGTAGGAACGGTTGCCGTAGGGTACATAGCCGTAATCTTGTATAAACTGAAAGGCATTGGTGGCCATGTCGGCTGCCAGGGAGTCTTCGCCCAGGCTCTGAAAGGCTTTGACCGCAAAAAAACTGCGGTAGGCGTTGTATTCCGGGAACATGCCTCCGCCCGACAGATAACGCATACGGGTGGGTATCAGGGAGCCGCCGTCATCTTTCGGCCGGGTCAGCAGTTCGTGGAAAGTGTGGGTAATATAGGTTTCGAAGTCGAGGTCTGACGGGGTATATGCCGTCGTATAGTCGGGGAGGGTAAAGTGTTCGGACACAAACGCGGAGAGGTCAAATCCCGGCTCTGTTTTGGCTTGGACGTAGCGTTCCAGCACGTTTTCGGCTTTTCCACGGGGAACGGCGTCCCAGAACGTTTTGGGCGATGGGAAGAGGTGGGCGGCTTGGATGTCTTTGTACAAATCGCCCCAGAGGGTTTCCGGATCGCGGTATTCCTTTTTGGTGACAGAGCCGCACGAAATAGCCACAAACGCGATAATATTCGCCAGAAATAACGTGAAATATGAAGTGTTATTTTTTTTCATAAGTACTAAGTTTAGCTATCAGCTGTCAGCTTTCAGCTTTTAGGACGGGAGCTGGTTTTGGCTTGTGGGTGGCAGGCGGTAGCAGGTGTTTCTTCCGGCGTGTAAAAGGAGGGGCGGGTGCCTGCCGGGGAGAGCTGGGCATTGGGTGTCGCTTTCTTCTTTTTCCAGGGGGGAGTGGTCTGCCGGGCCATATCGACCAGCAGCAGAATTACGATCAATAGAAAGACGATAAAGACGATTCTGAAAATCTTATTGTTCTTCAATTTATTTCTAATTTTTTACCCTCAATTCTCTTTACAAAGTGGCCCAGGTTTCCGGAAATTTCGCTCCATTCAAAACCTTCGAAGCGGAGGTGAATGACGGTAGCCTTTCGCATGTGTCCGCCGGTGTCGTCACGGGTCAGGAAATCGGTAAAGTAGGATACGTCGGGGTTATGTCCTACGATCATGGCATGATGGATGTGTGCGGGGATTCCGTTCAGCACTTCCAGGTATCCGCGGGGGCCGGTGCCGTAGAGCACATCCCGAACCTCTATTTTTTCGGTGTCAAAACGAATCTGCTCCGCGATATAGGTGGCGGTGGAAAGGGCGCGGGCGGCGCCGCTGGAGTAAATAGCCTCAATAGCGGGGAAATATTCCGAAAGATAGCGCCCTACCTTTGCGGCCTCCATGATTCCTTTGGAGATCAGTTCCCGGTCGTAATCGCGCACCACAGTGAGGTTGCCGTTGTCTTCGGCGGTGGCATGACGTACAATGAAAAGGTCTTTTGTCATCGGTGTAAGTTTTAGC
>JBEBRS010000197.1:0-6149 GCA_040394705.1 Leadbetterella byssophila | reverse complement strand
TCCAGCATATCCTCCATCCCAAACACACCTTCCTTACCGGCCAGCCATTCCGCTGCCAGTACAGCGCCCATAGCGAATCCTGTACGGGAATAGGCCGTATGTTTTATTTCGATTTCATCTACTTCGGAAATATACTTTATGGTGTGTGTACCCGGTACTTTTCCTTCTCTTGACGACCAGATAGGTACTTCTGCCGGTTCTGCAATCCGGTTGTTTACCCAGGAAGTTTTTTCAGGATAATTTTCCAGGATGCCTTCCGCCAGAGTAATGGCGGTGCCGCTGGGCGCATCCAGTTTTTCCGTATGGTGAATTTCGGAAGTGAAGACCGCATACTGCTTTTGCGGCGCCATCAGTCGGGCCAGCACCTTATTCAGGTGAAAGAAAAGGTTTACCCCAATGCTGTAGTTGGAAGCATAGAAAAACCCGCCTTTGTGGGTACGGCAGAGCCCTTCAATCTCCTTTCTGTGTTCCAGCCAGCCCGTAGTGCCGCAGACCACTTTCAAGCCCTTTTCCATACAATAGCGAAGGTTATCGGCCGCCGAATGGGGAGAACTGAACTCAATTACCGCGTCTACGGTGGCCGGCGACAACTTATCCCGGTCTCCGGCGTTGCTCACATCAATACGGTAGACGATTTCGTGTCCGCGTTCCAGGGCAATGGCTTCGATGGCCTTCCCCATTTTTCCATATCCAAGCAGGGCAATTTTCATTTGTCTTTTTTGATTTATTTAAAATTTAAGCTAAGCCGCACGCCCGCGGCGTAAGTTCCGCCGCCGGGAATCAACACGGGCTGCCAGCGCAGCGAAATATCGTCGGAGATGTCAAAGGTCTTCAAATGGGCCGTTACATTGGCTTCCACCGCGAAGAGAGTCCAACCCAGTCCGAAACCGATAATGCTGAGGTCGCGGTATCTTTTGAAGCTGGAAGCAGCCCGGGCGTACGTTTCCTTGGAAATGGAAATCCCCCCGGGGTTATCGATAAGCGGCATAGAAGACTCATTATTTTCCTCGAGGATCTGCACGTGCTGGAGATAATAATTGTATCTTTCGTTGTTCTTATGGATGGCGATGAGCCCCCCTGCGGCCGCCCCGTAAACCACCGGTAGTTTCCAGTAGTCTTTATTCATGAGCTGCCCCCAGCCAGGTACAAGCATGGAGCGCAAAAAGACGATCCGCGGACGCTCACGGTCTGTCAGCGAATCTATGCCCACGATCTTTTTGGTGGTGGAAAAGAAATTTTGGGAAACCTTCTGCAAACGCGCTCCTCGCGTAGTATCAAAAGGCACTTTCAGGTCTTCCAGCCGAAGGCTGTCTCCTGCTACTACAAGCGTATCGGTCTGTGCATAGGCGCACAGGGAGAGACATACCGGTATAAGTATCAGTAAGAACCTTCTCAAGTTTAGTTTTTTAGCTTATCCATGATCTTGTCAAGCTCGGCCCGGGAGGTGTACGGAATTTTTATTTCTCCCCGATGTTCCGCATCGGCCTGTACGATTACTTTACAGCCAAACAATTCCCCCAAATGATGCTGATAACTTTCCAGATTCCGCTTGGGCGAGGCCGCTGCCGATGATTTACGGGGCGTGGCCTGACGCGTAACGCCCTGCAGATTCCTCACCATTTCTTCCACTTTCCGTACAGAGAGTTCCCGGCTTACCACTTCCTCGTACAAACGGATCAGCTGATCAGGGTTTTCCACCGCCAATAACGCACGGGCATGGCCCATGCTCAATTTCCGGGCGGCTAATCCTTCCTGCACTATTTCGGGAAGCGCGAGCAGACGAAGATAGTTGTTGACCGTAGTCCGGTCTTTACCTACCCTGCCCGCCAGTTCTTCCTGCTTCAGACTACACTCTTCAATCAGGCGTTTGTACGCCATTGCAATCTCCATGGGATTTAAATTCTCCCGCTGTATGTTTTCAATCAGGCCCAGCTCCAGCATCTGATGATCGGAAGCCTCACGGATATAGGCGGGAATGGTCTTCAGACCCGCCAGACGGGACGCCTTCAGGCGGCGCTCCCCGGAAATCAACTGATATTTCCCACCTACTTTCCGCACCGCTATGGGCTGAATAACCCCCTGCACCCGAATCGACTCACTCAATTCATCCAACGCCGTGTCATCAAATTGAGTACGGGGTTGAAAAGGATTGGTTTCAATAGCATCAAGAGGAATTTCAAACGAATCCACGGCTTCCTCCTGTACTACTTCGGTTTCTACAGGCGCTTCCGACAAAAGAGAACTCAGTCCCTTTCCTAAACCCATTTTTCTCTTAACATTCATGCTCTAGTAATTCGTTTGCCAGTTTTAAATAATCGATAAACCCGCTGTGCCATCCCTTTCCATTCAGATCCGTTAAAGAAAAGCGGGAAAGATAGTAGTTTCTTGAAATTTTGGTATTCAGTACCATAAACGAAAAATATTCTTTCAATTCCGCTTCCATCTTTTGAAAGATATCGCTGCGGGAATCTCCTTTGGTCAGCACGATCCCACTAACCAGCAAGTGATCAAATTCAGCGATCTTCCCCAGGGTTCTGCCCAACTCTTCCCTGCCGTAATATTCCGCCTCTACCGGAATCAGTATGGTATCCAGTTCCCTGAACACCGCCTCCTCGTCAGCGGACGGCTCAGAAGGAATATCGACAAGTATATAATCCGCATCACTTCCCAGCTCGCCTTCTCTCCATTTCCGGTACTCCCAGCGCAGGCCTCCCCGCTCTATCTCTCCTTCTTCTGCTCCCAGGTATTTTCCAAGGTCACCGCTCACATCCACGCACACTACCTTCTTACCCACTGTGGCCAGCGCTGCCCCCAGATAGGCGCACATGCTGGTTTTACCACTTCCTTTACTGTAACTAAAAATCCCTGTTTTTATCGCCATGTGTACCCCTGCCAATTTACCGCTGAAATGCATCGTTTCGTTCGCATACAAAAAAATACATTTCCAATGCAAATTTGCTTCAAAACGCGCCTATAAGCAAGAAAAGGGCGCAAATAAAAAGAGGTTCTTTTCAGAACCTCCCTTCATTTATCCTAAGTATGCTTTCAATGCTTTACTTCGGGAAGTCTGGCGCAGTCGCCGTATGGCTTTCTCTTTGATCTGCCTCACACGTTCACGGGTAAGATTAAACTTCTCCCCGATTTCCTCCAGGGTCATGGCCTGTTCGCCGTTAAGGCCAAAATAGAACATGATGACTTCAGCCTCCCGCTGTGTCAGCGTGGAAAGCGCCCGAAGTACTTCCCTGCGGAGAGAGTCATTCATCAACTCCTGGTCAGGACGGATCTCCGTATCGTTTTCCAGTACATCCAGAAGACTGTTTTCTTCACCCTGTACAAACGGAGCATCAACCGATACATGGCGGCCGGATATTTTCATGGTATCCACCACTTCATTGGCCGAAATTTCCAGCACTTCGGCCAGTTCTTCCGGAGAAGGTTCCCGCTCAAACCGCTGCTCAAGTTCCGAAAAAGTCTTGGAAATCTTGTTCAGTGAACCCACCCGGTTCAGGGGAAGCCGTACAATACGCGACTGTTCAGCCAACGCCTGGAGAATACTCTGGCGGATCCACCAAACGGCATAGGAAATAAACTTAAAACCCCGGGTTTCATCAAACCGTTGAGCCGCCTTGATCAGGCCCAGGTTACCTTCATTGATGAGGTCACCCAATGAAAGACCCTGATTCTGATATTGTTTAGCCACAGATACCACAAAACGCAGGTTGGCCTTGGTCAGTCTTTCCAGCGACAGCTGGTCACCGTCCCGGATTTTCTGGGCCAGAATTACCTCTTCATCCGGAGTAAGAAGATCTACTTTTCCTATCTCCTGAAGGTACTTGTCCAGCGATTGGCTTTCCCGGTTGGTAATCTGTTTGCTAATCTTAAGTTGTCTCATTCTGTCGCTTGTCAAAAATTAATATAAAAGGAACCCAAAATATCAACAATTAAATATTAATTATTGTTCACTGGTTTTTGGTCTACGGCCGGTTTTTCTTCCCTTGGAGGGCGCGGCAGCAGAACTTTCCTGGATAAACGATATTTTCCGGTCTTTTTGTCTACCTCTGTCAATTTAATCTGCAGACGATCTCCTTCTTTCAGCACGCCGTCCATATTGGGCAGTCTTTCCCAACTGATCTCCGATATATGCAGAAGGCCTTCTTTGCCCGGAAGGAATTCCAGAAACGCACCGAAAGGCTGAATAGATTTCACCACAGCTTCGTAGGTTTCCCCTACTTCGGGTTGCTTCACAATGGCGTCTATCCTTCTCTTCGCGATATCCATACTTTCACCGTTGGTAGCGAAAATCGACACATATCCTTTGTTGTCTTTTTCTTCGATATTCACGGTAGCGCCGGATTCACGTTGGATTTCCTGTACCACTTTACCTCCTGGTCCGATTACCGCACCAATCAGTTCGCGGTCAATCACAATGGTATAGGCACGTGGCGCGTGCGGCTTCAGATCCGGTTTCGGCGTAGCCAGCACATCGGTCATTTTGCCCAGGATGTGAAGACGTCCGTCTTTGGCCTGATTCAGGGCTTTTTCAATAATATCGAAAGAAAGTCCGCCGATTTTAATATCCATCTGGCAGGCTACGATTCCCTTGGCCGTTCCGGTCACTTTAAAGTCCATATCGCCCAGGTGGTCTTCATCGCCCAGGATATCCGACAATACCGCCCATTTACCGCTTTCAGGATCGGTAATCAGTCCCATAGCAATTCCGGAAACCGGTGCTTTGATAGGCACCCCGGCATCCATCAGGGAAAGACACCCCGCGCATACGGTAGCCATAGAAGATGAGCCGTTAGACTCCAGGATATCGCTCACAATCCGGATCGTATACGGGTTGTCGTCAATGGCAGGCATCACTTTCTCCAGAGAGCGCTGAGCCAGGTTACCGTGGCCAACCTCCCGTCTTCCTACGCCGCGGTTCGGTCTTACTTCACCGGTAGAAAAGCCGGGGAAATTATAGTGCAGGAAAAACTTGGAATATCCTTTAACCATCGGGAGGTCTACGATTTGCTCATCAAGCTTGGTACCCAAAGTAGTGGTAGAAAGCGACTGGGTTTCTCCACGGGTAAACAGGGCGGAACCGTGCGCAGACGGCAGGTAGTCAACTTCCACGCTGATCGGACGAATCTCCGTCAGAGCACGGCCGTCAAGACGTTTGCTTTCTTCCAGCACCATTTTCCGGGAGGCATCATAGGTAATGTCTCCGAAATACACCTTAAATAAAGGGTTTTCCTGTTCTTCTTCCGGTTGGGCCGCAACAAAGTCTTCCAGAATTTTAGCAAAACTGTCGCTTCTGTAATGTTTGTTCGGGTTGCCTTCCATACATACGGCGTATACTTTATCAAAAAGTTCGCTGTACATTTTCTCTTTCAGGGCCTCATCGTGTACTTCGTGGTTGTATTCTCTTTTGGCTGTACTGCCTACTTTTGCTTCCAGTTCTTTTTGTGCAGCCACCTGTGTCCGGATGGTTTCATGCGCTACACGCAGAGCCTCTACCATTTCCAACTCAGATACCTCGTTGGCTTCGCCTTCCACCATGATGATGCTTTCGGCCGTGCCCGCCACCATCAGGTCAAGATCTGCCGAAGCAATGGCGGTCAGGGAAGGGTTAACTACATATTCCCCGTTAATTTTTGCTACCCTTACCTCAGAAATCGGTCCGTTAAACGGAATATCCGACACCATAATGGCTGCGGAAGCGGCCAGGGCCGCCAGGGCATCCGGCTTGATGTTTTCATCCGCAGAATGCAGGGTCACCATCACCTGAACCTCCGCATGGAAATCTTCAGGGAAAATAGGACGAAGCGCCCGGTCAATCAGTCGGGAAATCAGGACTTCGTTGTCTGAAAGTTTCCCTTCACGGCGCTGAAAAGAGCCGGGAATCTTTCCGTTTGAAGCAAATTTCTCCTGGTAATCTACTGACAAGGGCAGGAAATCGGTACCTTCTTTGTGGGCTTTGTTCGCACATACGGTAGCCAGCATGACAAGGTTACCGGTTCTTAATACTACGGAACCGTCCGCCTGTCTTGCTAATTTTCCGGTTTCGATGGTGATGCTTGAACCATCCGGCATCGGGATGGTCTGAGTTACAATATTAAACATTGAAGTTAATTTTATGTGTTGTATTTTCCGCTTTCGAT
>JBEBRS010000196.1:0-6201 GCA_040394705.1 Leadbetterella byssophila | reverse complement strand
AATCTGTATAAATTGCAGTATCTGTGTGTAGAAATGACACCTTCCCCATAAAAAAAACTGTGTAAATCTGCGATATCAGTGAGTAGAAAATGTTGGTTTCTCTCACGGGTATTGCAGATCTACACAGATCATCTGAAGAAAACCGCCGTTTAGAATTTAAAGGTAATACCGGCTTTCAAAGGAGAGGCATTGTGGCCCACTTCCGCAAATACACCCATGGTAGGCTTGAAGTAATATCTTGCTCCGGCAAAAACACCAAAGAAGACTCCGCTACCGTAGTTGTTTATATACGTTCCTGACCAGCCACTTGGATCCTTGTAGTTCGCTACTCTGTAACCCAAAGACGGGCCAGCGTACAGATCCAGGTTATCCATAGTCAGAAAATGCTTACCGAAGTGGTAGGAACCTCTCGCCGCAACGGTGAAGAAGTTATACCTCCATCCATAGCCACCCCAGCTATTATTCCAGCTTACAAAGTCAGCCTGGCCACCCACGCTGATAAAATCGTGAACTCCCACCTCAAAAGAGCCACCGACACCTACGCCGCCACCGCCGTAAGTACCGCCCAGGTTAATACCTGCATTCAATAATTTATCACCCTTGTCAAACTGAGCGGAAACACTTAGTCCGCATAAAACCAAAACCGAAAAAAGAAGCGATGAGATAATCTTTTTCATAGACATATTAATTTATTTTCTGCAAATCAAGTAAGATTTCCGTGAACAAACAAGTACGCCTGTATATTTTTATTATCCGGTTATTTACGCTGTATAAAACGCTCGGTTTCCTGTATACACGGGTTTTGCAGGCTTTATCTTTCGCTTATTAGGGAAACTAATTTTGGTCCGTTTTTTTGTGGATACCGAAAGAATTATCTTTCTTACCGTTTATTTCAATAGTTTCCGCTTATGAACGCAAGTGAAAGCCGTAACGGAGGACTTCCTTACCGACCGGAATATTTTGATCATCTGAACATTAACCGTTCTGCTGTAGAACGCAGAGCGGCCACACTGCCGGGGCGTCGCACCGTTAAAAAAGAATATCAGGCTGCCTGGTTGCTCCGCGCGGTTTCTTGTATTGACCTGACCACCCTGGCCGGAGACGATACTGCGGGAAATGTGCATCGCCTCTGCGCCAAAGCGCTGAGCCCCGTACGCACCGACCTCCTGGAATCCCTCGGATTTCCCGCCCTCACCGTAGGGGCCGTTTGCGTTTACCACCACATGATCGCCGACGCCAGAAAAGCGTTGGGAGACAGCGGACTGCCCATAGCGGCGGTATCCACCGGCTTCCCGGCCGGCAAGATTTCCCTGGAACAGAAACTCGATGAAATCCGTCGGTCGGTAGAAGCCGGCGCTACAGAAATTGATATTGTGATCAGCCGGGAGCTGGTGATCAATAACAAATGGGAAGAACTGTATCAGGAGGTAAAGCTTTGTCGCGAAGCCTGCGGAGAAGCCCACATGAAGACCATCCTGGCTACAGGAGAGATCCCTACCCTCACCAAAGTAGCCAAAGCTTCCTGGGTGAGCATGATGGCCGGTTCCGATTTCATTAAGACCAGCACCGGCAAGGAAGCGGTCAACGCCACGCTGCCCGTGAGCCTGGTGATGGTACGGGCCATTCGCGCGTATTACGACCTCACCGGTATCCGCATAGGGTATAAACCCGCGGGCGGTATTCAAAAGGCCAAACAGGCCCTTGATTTCCTGATTCTCATCAAAGAAGAACTGGGGAACGAATGGCTGAACAATCGCCTGTTCCGCTTCGGAGCGAGCAGCCTCTTGGGCGACATCGAACGCCAGCTGGAACATTACGTCACCGGCAGCTATTCCGCCGCCTTCCGCCACCCTATGTCCTAACTTCTAATCTATCAAAAAATGACTGTTAAAGAAATATTTGACACTATGGAATACGGTCCGGCACCTGAAAGCGACAAACATGCCATGGAATTTCTGGATACGTTTCAGGGAGCCTTCGGTTTGTATATCAATGGCAAATGGACAACCGCGGAAAATACCTTTCCCTCCTATAGTCCCGCCACCGGAAAAGTACTGGCTCAAATCACCGAGGCTACGCCGGAAGACGTAGACGCGGCCGTAAAGGCGGCACAAAAGGCCTTGCCCGACTGGGCCGGAGCAGGCGGCCACGAAAGGGCCAGATACCTGTACGCCCTGGCGAGGCAGGTACAGAAACACTCCCGCCTCTTTGCCGTACTTGAATCGCTCGACAACGGAAAAGCCATTCGGGAAACCCGGGATATCGATATCCCCCTGGTGGCCCGCCACTTCTACCATCACGCCGGCTGGGCCCAGCTGATGGATACCGAATTAAAAGAGTACAGGGAAATCGGGGTGGTCGGACAAATCATTCCCTGGAATTTCCCCCTCCTGATGCTTTCCTGGAAAATAGCGCCCGCCCTGGCCATGGGAAACACCCTGGTATTGAAGCCCGCCGAGCAAACTTCCCTGACGGCCCTTCTGTTCGGCGAGATCTGCCGGAACATCGGCCTGCCCAAAGGAGTAGTCAATATCGTCACCGGACACGGAAGCGTAGGAGAAGCCCTTGTTCGCCATCCCGGAATACAGAAAATAGCCTTTACCGGCTCTACGGAAGTGGGTAAAATTATCCGGAAAAGCACCGCGGGATCGGGCAAAAAGCTCTCCCTCGAACTGGGCGGAAAATCTCCCTTTATCGTCTTTGAAGATGCCGACCTCGATTCGGCAGCAGAGGGTGTGGTAGACGCCATCTGGTTTAACCAGGGACAAGTCTGTTGCGCCGGTTCGCGTTTACTGGTGCAGGAGAGTATCGCCGAAAAATTCTACGACAAATTAAAAGTACGGCTCCAAAAACTGGTGGTGGGAAACTCCCTCGACAAAGGCATAGACATGGGGGCTATCGTTAGTCCGGAGCAACTGAACACCATTAACTCTTTTGTAGAGAACGGGAAAAACGAAGGTCATGAAATCTGGCAGCTGGACCAAGTGCCTTCCGGGTGCTTCTTCCCCCCTACCCTGTTTCTGAATGTATCGCCCGCCTCCCTCATTGCACGGGAAGAGATCTTTGGCCCGGTACTGGTAGCCATGACCTTCCGCAGCCACCAGGAAGCCGTTAAACTGGCCAACCACACCCGGTACGGACTGGCCGCCAGCCTTTGGACCGAAAATATCAACCTGGCCCTGGATGTAGCCCCGAAAATAAAAGCGGGCACGGTCTGGATCAATACCACCAATGTGTTTGATGCTTCGTCGGGCTTCGGAGGTTACCGCGAGTCCGGCTTCGGGCGGGAAGGCGGACGCGAAGGACTCATGGAATATGTGACCCCCCGCAACGATAAGGCTTTCGGAGAAAAGAGTTTCGGCTTCAAAGTATCAGGAGGAGGGAAATCGCCGAAACCGGAGCTGGACCGTACCCCCAAAATGTATATCGGGGGCAAACAGGCCCGGCCCGACAACGGCTATAGTCTTCTGGTGAAAAACCCGGCGGGAACGGTGGTCGGAGAAGTGGGAGAAGGTTCACGGAAAGATATCCGCAATGCCGTGGAAGCCGCCCGCGCCAATACAAAATGGGCCGAAAACACCGGCCACTCCCGCGCGCAGGTACTGTACTATATGGCGGAAAACCTGTCTGCCCGAAGGAAAGAATTTGAGGAAAGGCTCATGGAAGCCTGCGGATATAATTCCAAAGACGCTTCGCTCGAAGTACGTAAGGCGGTAGAAAGGATATTCACCTATGCCGCCTATGCCGATAAATACGACGGACAGGTACATTCTACGGTTTCCCGGAATGTTACCCTGGCCATGAATGAACCTTTGGGCGTAATGGGCATTGTTTGTCCGGAAGAATTTCCCCTCCTGGGTTTTATTGGGGCGGTACTTCCCGCCATCGCCATGGGAAACAACGTAGTGGTGATTCCTTCTGAAACCGCCCCGCTTTCCGCTACCGATTTTTACCAGGTACTGGATACTTCCGATGTACCCGGAGGAACCGTCAACATCATTACAGGGCCGCGGGAAGTGCTGAGCAGCGAACTGGCCCGGCACTACGACGTAGAAGGCCTCTGGTATTTCGGTTCGGCAGAGGGCAGCAAAAACGTGGAATCGTTATCAACCGACTCCATGAAACGTTCCTGGGTAAGCTACGGAAAACATTACGACTGGCTTAGCAATCCCCTGGAAAAAGAATTCCTGAAAAAAGCGTGTGAGGTAAAAAATATATGGATTCCTTACGGCGCATAAAAACCCGGCTTTTAGCCTAAAAACAAAATACATGAGAAGCATACATTTAGAAGCCCGCGTAGGCGACATCGCCGAAACCGTACTCCTGCCCGGAGATCCTTTACGGGCGAAATTCGTAGCCGAAAACTACCTGACCGACGTGGTCTGTTACAACAAAGTCAGGAACATGTTCGGGTTTACCGGATTGTACAAAGGACAGCGCGTTTCCATACAGGGCACCGGCATGGGCATGGGCAGCGCAGGTATCTACATTCATGAACTGATCAATACCTACCAATGCCGGAACCTGATCCGTGTAGGCACGTGCGGCTCCATACAGGAAGACCTCGACCTGGGCCAGGTATTGCTGGTTACAGGCGCTTCGGGCGACTCCGATGCCAACACGGTACTCTTTAAGAACCAGCATTTTGCTCCTACACCCAGTTTTGACCTGCTGGTGAAGGCCTACGAGATCGCCCGAAAACTGGATATCCGAGTACATCCCGGCACGGTTTTCAGCACCAATACTTTCTATGACCTGGAACCCAACCGCTGGGACGTATGGAAAAAACACGGCATACTCGGCATTGATATGGAAACCGAAATCCTGTATACCATGGCGTGTCGTTTCCGGGTAAATGCACTTTCCCTCCTGACGGTGAGCGATAACATCCTGACGGGCTCGGCCTCCAGCCAGGAAGAAAGGGAAAAGACTTTTAACGAAATGATGGAGATCGCCCTCGGTCTGGCATAAACGGCAAAAAGCAGAGGCGTTTTCTTTTTTGACACGCTTCTGTCTTTGACCTATACCTAAACCACCGAATTATATTTGGCTTAAGTCGATTTGCGTAAATTTTACACGATTCGAATGAATTTAACCAATATTCTTAACATTTCATGCGCAAAAATTAACCAATAAGGTGTGAAAATTTGGATCGGAAGTTAATATTCGCTAGTTTTATCTAGTGATTCAACCGAACCTCAATGATATTATGAAACCTTTACAGTTTACCATCCCGGTTACCCCCGACAAGTCTGTTCTGGTACAAGAGGATAAGATTCCCCAGTTTTATCCTTATCTTCATCGTCATAAGGAAGCCCAGCTTATCTGGATTATCAAAGGCCGCGGCACCCTGATTGTAGACAATCACTTCCATGATTTTTCCAGCAATGACATCTTCCTGATTGCTCCCCAGCAGTCCCACGTTTTCCGTGGGGAGTCGGCCGACGAATCGGGAGAAGTGCACTCTCTTTCCGTTTTTTACGATCCGGACGGTTCTTTGAATGCCTTGCTAAACTTGCCGGAACTCCGGCCGTTTCACGCTTTTCTGAAAGAATACCGGGGCGGTTTTAAGGTGCCGGAAAACCACGCCTCCTTTATTGCCAAAAGAATGGTAAAAATTCAGAAAGCGGCACATACCGACCAGATTCTTCATTTTCTTCATTTGCTGCGGGCCTTCTGTAAAATGGAACCCCGTCCGGGCCAGCTGGCTCCCCTCAGCAATGAAGCCATATCGGAGGGCGAAGGACTGAGAATGAGTAAGATTTACAACTATGTTCTGAAAAACTACAAGAACCCCCTGACGTTGGATGACGTGGCTGCGGCGGCCCATCTCACGCCCCAGGCGTTTTGTCGCTATTTCAAAAAACATACAGGAGTTACCTTTGTCACCTTCCTGAATGAACTTCGGGTAACGGAAGCGTGCAGAAGCCTCACCAGCGGAAGCTTTGACAATATTTCCGGCGTAGCGTACAGCTGCGGATTTAACAGTATCGCCAATTTTAACCGGGTATTCAAAAGTGTGGCTGGCACCTCCCCCAAAGATTACCTTAACCGGTATATCAAAAATGTGTCGTGATCCGGGCGTTTGAATTAGATGCCTTAATCCTTCCTTTCCCCTCTGAAATTGCTTACCTTTGCGCTTCGCCGGGCAATTGTTTTCCCGCGTTTGCGGGCCATCGTTCTTTCGTGTAAATCATTCCC
>JBEBRS010000195.1:0-6268 GCA_040394705.1 Leadbetterella byssophila | reverse complement strand
ATCATCTGGTCATGCGCCCGGTAGCTTTCCAGCTCTTCCACCCGGGCTCCGGTGTCCAGGTACAATTGCCTGACCAGCGCAAAGGCTTCTTCTGTACAACGATGCCTGTACATGGCCACGATCTCCCCTTCCGGCGAAATAGAAGGTCCGAAGAGTGCATGAGATCCCACGA
Organism: Leadbetterella byssophila; assembly: GCA_040394705.1. Classification (GTDB taxonomy): domain Bacteria; phylum Bacteroidota; class Bacteroidia; order Cytophagales; family Spirosomataceae; genus Leadbetterella; species Leadbetterella byssophila_B. The sequence goes on along the minus strand of JBEBRS010000195.1, from coordinate 6,096 downwards.
TCTGTGCGTCTTGGGGCAGGTATTTTTCAAAAGCCAAAACCTCCGGTGTTTTCACAGAGGTCTGGCCTGTGACTATCGCACCGAATTTAGTAGAAGGGCCGGCCATTTGCGCTACCTCTGCAATACGTTCGGTTTCTACAGCATACATGATGACATCGCTGATACGGGATACGGCTACAGCATCTTCCAATACCTGTATTTCCGGAAGCGTGTCTCTTAGCGTGTCGGTACGCGAAGGGATATCACAACCGTAAACTTCATAGCCTTTTTTAACCCAGATCCGGGCAAAAAGCTTTCCCATATCGCCGAGGCCGATTACACCGATTTTCATAGTAGTTTCGAGTAGTGAGTTTCGAGTAGTGAGTAGTGAGTTGACACGCCTGGTGTGTCCGACTACTGATGGCCCACCGCACTTTTTTGACTGTTCGAAGACACAAAATTACCGCAAACAGGCTGTAAATAAAAGCCGACACCTAAAAAAAGCCCTTCGCCAAGCTCAGGGCGACATTGACATACCATTCAGGCTTGCTTTTGTCGCCCTGATCTCGTCAAAGGGCCTATTTCAAACATGGCACCGTTTCTTTTATGGGCAAGAAACAATCTTTATTTTAGTCCAGCCCGTACTTCTCAAAGTACTTCTCTGCCAGTCTTTTCTGCTTATCGTCGAGATTCACTTCCGCGCCCCGTATAAAGGCCCGGGTCACTTTCGCGGTACGCATATCCAGGATATCGCCCTCGCTTATGATGAACGTGGCATGTTTACCGGCTTCTAACGTACCTACCCACCGATCAATTCCTAAAATTTTGGCATTTACCGAAGTAATCAGGGCCAGGGCTTCGGCTTTGGTCAGTCCGTGAGCCACAGTATTACCGGCTACAAACGGAAGGTTACGGGTTCTCCAGTACGACTCGTTGTAGTGAAGCCCTACAGTAAGCCCCTTTTTCACCAGGTAGGCCGGAAGTTTATAGGCTTCCCAAACGTCTGAATCTACCCTGTCGGGCAGGCGATGGGTGGGGGAAACAATAATGGGCACATTGTTCTCTTTCAGGGTTTGGATGGCCAGGTCAGAGGTAATACTTCCTACCACTACCGGGTATTTGACCTTCATTTCCTTACAGAAATTAACGGCCTCGATCACTTCCTTGTCGGTTCCTGCCTGGATAAACACCCGCTGTTCCCCGGTCAGGGCACCGTGAAGTGCAGACAGTTTCAGGTTGTCGTACTGATCTCCACCTTCTTTCTGTGCTACCGACTGGGCAAACATTTCCCTCAGTTCGTCTACCGTTTTCTGGTAGCGCTCGTTTTTCTGGAGATCGCGGGTCATGGTCTGGAAATTGAAGCTAAACGACATTCGTCTGGGCCAATTCAGCCACAGTCCGTCATCCGCTTTCAGCACCGCGTCTTCCCAGTTCCACCCGTCCAGGTAAAATACGGAAGACCTTCCCGAAATCACGCCGCCCGTAGGCGCCGCCTGGGTGATCAGCACCCCGTTCCCTCTTACGGTAGGAATGACTTCTGAATCCGTATTGTACGCGATAAGTGTACGTACATTGGGATTATAATCGCCCATTTCGTTGTAGTCAAGTGTTGGTCTGCTCGATTCAATTTCGGCGAGTCCGAGTGTATTGGCCGGGGAAATAATTCCCGGGTACACATGCTTGCCTTCCACGTTGATCTTTTGGGCGTTGGGATAACCGGATGAAAGGTCAGACGGGGATACTTCTTTGATAAGCCCTTTCTCTATCACGATAGAGCCGGCTGCATATTCGGTGCCGTCTCCTGTAAAAATATGGGCGTTATAGAACACGACCGGTTGGGCCGAGGCTTTCCCCACGCCCGGGTTCTGGGCAAAAGCCGTTCCCGAGAGCAGGCAAAACAGAGATATGATTATTTTTTTCATTTGCCGCTTGCGTTTAAGATACGTAAGAATAGATCAAGATTTTCAACGGATACGCCGTCATACTCCATGATGTGATCGCAGTGGATGTGTTCCTGGCGCTGGCGAATCACCGGCCTTTCGGTAGGCGCTCCTTTTCCTTTTTCCGCCAGTAAAACCTGGATCAGGCGGTTTTTCTCGTTACTGATCTCTTGCTCTTTCTGATCTTTGGTGGCCAGGTCAAAATAGATGGCACCGTCAATGATGGTTTTTTCCGGCTTGGCATAGATAGAGAGAGGGTTGTCAGTCCAGAGTACCAGGTCGGCATCCTTACCTGTTTTAATCGAGCCGAGGCGGTCTTCCAGGTGCAACATTTTTGCCGGGTTGAGGGTCACGGTCTTCCACGCTTCCTCTTCGGTCAGTCCACCGTAAAGAATGGTCTTTGCGGCTTCCTGGTTCAGTCTTCTGGCCATTTCGGCGTCATCGGAATTGATGGCGGTGGTGATGCCCATTTTGTTCAGGATGGCCGCGTTAAACGGTATCGCTTCCTTCACCTCCATTTTGTAGGCCCACCAATCGGAGAAGGTAGAGCCGTTGATGTTCCGGTCTTTCATCTTGTCTGCCACTTTATAGCCTTCCAGGATGTGGGTGAAAGTATTCACCTTAAACCCTAATGAGTCGGCTACTTTCATCAGCATATTGATTTCCGACTGCACATAGGAGTGGCAGGTAATGTGCCTTTCACCCTTCAGGATTTCTACCAGGGCGTCCAGTTCCAGGTCTCTTTTCGGAGCGGTTAAACCGTTTTTCACTTTTGCTTTTTCGTAGGCTTCCCACTCGCTTTTATAGGCGATAGCCCGGGTAAACGCGTCCACAAACACCTGTTCTACGCCCATACGGGTAATGGGATAGCGGTTAGGAGTGGTATTGGCGTTTCCTCTTTTCACGTTCTCCCCCAGGGCAAACTTAATGAATTTGGGCGAGTTCGGGATAAGGAGTTTATCGGGTGTTTCGCCCCATTTCAATTTCACAATGGCCGACTGTCCACCGATACAATCGGCAGATCCGTGCAGGAGCTGAGAGGTGGTAACGCCCCCGGCCAGCTGTCGGTAAATGTTGATGTCTTCTGAGTTGATCACGTCTTCCTGTCTTACCTCTGAAGAAACGGATTCCACTTCATTGATGGAAAAAAGGGCGATATGACTGTGCTCGTCAATGATACCGTTGGTCAGGTGCTTGCCCGTGCCGTCAATCACTTTAGCGTTACCGGCGGCCAGGTTTTTACCTACCGAATGGATTTTCCCGTTTTTCACCAGCACATCCGTGACGATGTTCCCTTCTTTCTCGTTGGTCCATACGGTGGCGTTCCGGATCAGCATATCCTGCTGTTTGGGCAGCTCGGTATTCCCAAAAGCCACAAACGGATAGGTAATATTTCCCTTAGGCGCAGCCGGCCGGCTAGTCCTGGCCGAATCGCTTTTGACCGCTGTCGCGCTTTCTTCAATAAGGGTGGCAGACCAGCTGAACGATTGTCCTTTCGCGTCTACTCCCTGTCCTGTGATTTTCTTGTCCCCTACCAGACCGGTCAGCCGTACCGTACCTTCTCTTCCCTTTTGGAAAGACAGGGTCAGGAAGTCTTTATCCCGTGTCACCGTAGGTTTTACCTTTACCGTATCAAGGGACAGTTCCATGGAAGGCTTGCCCGGCTCTCCGGTAACGGTTAAGCGGTTGTATCCCGGTATATTGGTATTGTATTTTCCGGCGATGTCAGAGGTAGAGATGTCATTGATCACAAATTTCGTCCCTTGTACCCAATTTTCCAGGATACGGGCTTTTTCTTCAAAGATATCTTTGTCTGTAATGAGGAAGTTGGCCAGGAGGCCGGTCTTCAGGGCCCCTACCTTATCGTCGATTTTCAGGATGCGGGAAGGGTTTACCGTGAGGGCCGCCAGGGCATCTTTCTTACTCAGTCCGGCTTTGATTGCCGCTTGCAATTGGGTAAAGAAAGTGGATTTTACGGCCAGGTCAGAGGCGGTAAGCGAAAAGTCGATCCCTTTAGACGCTACTGCTGCGGGATTCCCGGGCGCCAGTTCCCAATGCTTCAGATCGGCCAGGGCCACATTCTCCGCGTCCATGGGGTCTTCCACATCCAGGGCTTTGGGGAAATTGAGCGGGAGAATCAGGTGGGTATTCAAGGCTTTTATCTCGTCGATGCGCTTATAATCATCTCCGCCCGATTTCACAATGTATTTCACCCCAAATTCATTCGCCAGTTTCCCGATTCTCAGGGCATCATGAAAGTTGGCGCTCTGAAAAACGGAAGGAAGAGACTGGTTGGCGGAGAACGCCTCCAGAGAAAGGTTCTTTTCCGATACGTTTTTTGCTTTTTTATACCAGTCGGCATCGTAATAGGTCTGCCGCAGAAGGGCCATACAACCCATGAGCGAAACCGGATAAGTCTGGGTACTTAATCCTTTCAGGAAAGAATAATGGGAAGACACATCGGTGCTGAGGAGCGCTTTGCTGTCTTTCTCTTCTCCCAGGGTCACCAATACCGAGTTTCCTCTTACAATTCCGTCTTTCACGTGAGACACCACCGATCCGAACCCGATTTTACGGAGTTCTTCTGCTGCTTTGGCATTGATGGTAAACATTTCCGCCGCTTTCACTTCCGGCTTGATGGCCTGGTTATATGCGTACGCTCCTTTTTTGTCTGACTCAAATTTCATTTCATAGAAACTCCCCCGGCCTCCGCCCATAGGACGGCGCAGTTCAGGCAGACCGTAGTCGGAATAGATGTCTACGAAAGACGGGTAAATGTGTCTGCCCTGAAGGTCAATCACCCGGGCTGATTTCGGGTAATCAAAATTCCGGCCTACTTTTTCAATTTTGTCTTCGTTGATGAGAAGCCATGCGTTTTCCAGTACGGTACCCGGATCCACATGAACGGTAGCATTCTTAAATAAGTAATAGCCGGGCCGTTTATCCTGCACGCCGTTTTGATTGGGCTGTGCAAAAACCGCCGACTGTCCTACCCATAGAAGCAACAGTAGAAATACTTTCTTCATATTTTACAGTTTAGGTTTTTAATTCCGAAATTTAGGGAAATCCCCGAATAATCTATCAGGAAAGGGCCGAACAATCGATATAATTATTATTTTAGTGGATAAGCGTTCGGATTATTTACATCAGGGCAAGGCTTTTGTCGACCAAAGTCTTATTTTTGCACCGCATAAACGATAAAAACTCTAAATGAAACCTACTTTATTGATCCTTGCTGCGGGAATAGGCAGCCGTTACGGTGGGATTAAGCAATTGGACTCTTTCGGTCCGAACGGAGAAACCATTATTGACTATTCACTTTTCGATGCTATCCGAAGCGGTTTCGGGAAGGCGGTCTTTATTATCCGGGAAGAACTGCGGGAAGATTTTATCCGGATATTCGGACCTAAACTGGAAGGAAAACTGGAGTATGAGCTGGCTATACAGGGCTTCGATTCGTATGTACCGGCAGAGCTAGGAGCGGTTAAGCGCGAAAAGCCCTGGGGAACGGGGCATGCCATGTTGTGTGCATGGGAAAACACCCAAACCCCTTTTGCGGTCATCAATGCCGATGATTTCTATGGACGGGAAGCTTTTTCTACGGTGGCTAAGTTTTTAAGTACGGATACCAATGACGACGTACATACCCTGATCAGTTACCAGCTCAAAAACACCCTTTCGGAAAACGGAACCGTTTCACGCGGGGTATGTACCGTAGACGATGGGGGGTTTCTTACCGATGTGATAGAGCGTACAAAAATTGAAAGGCTTGAAAATGGAAATATTGTTTTTCATGACCTGGGTGAGCCCGTGATATTGGAAGACAACACCCCTGTTTCCATGAACTTCTGGGGTTTCAAACCGGGAGTTTTTGCGGAAACGGAGCGGATGTTTCGTACTTACGCCCTTGAAAATTTCAATGCCCCCAAGGCCGAGTTTTATATTCCTAAGGTGATGAGTAACCTCATGGAAGAAGGAAAAGGAAAATGCAAAGTTTTCACCAATGAGGCGGACTGGTTTGGGGTAACTTACCCGGAAGATAAAGAAACGGTACGTGCTGCTATACAGAAGCTGATTGCAAAAGGGGAATATCCGGAAAAGCTTTGGGCAATTGACAGTTCTGAGTTCCGAGTAGTGAGTAGTGAGTAGCGTAATTTTTAATTCGTAATTGATTTCC
>JBEBRS010000194.1:0-6274 GCA_040394705.1 Leadbetterella byssophila | reverse complement strand
TATTTCACCTATCTTTGGCTACCTGAGCACCAATCACATACCAATAGTTCATGGACAATTCAGAGAGCAGGGCTTCCTACTTACTATTGATTGAACCGGAAAAGAAAGTTTCTTTCAGAATCGAAAAGCTGAGAGATACCATTCATAGTGAGGTAAATATGGTAGCCAATCCTTTCTACAATCCCCATATCACCGTGCTCGACTTCGCCCAGTACGAAAGCTACGAAAACCGGATTGTGCCCTTGCTGAAGAAGTTTATCGCCCAGATTAATCCTTTTGCATTGCGGTTAAACGACTTCGGGACCTTTGTCCAGACGTTCTACATCCAGGTAAAACCCGTTCCCCGGGAACTGGCCCGTATCGCCTCCCGCAAAAATGACCTCAGGGCCATTGCCCGTACATCGGTGAATACCCCCGGCACATATCACCTGACCGTTTTCAAGGACCTGTCGGAAGAAATGGGTACTGCCATCTGGGAAAAATGGAAAAACCGGCCGTTTGAAGATGTTTTCCAGGTAAAGGAATTTATTTTTCTCCGGAAAAGGGAAAACCAGCGGCATTACCAGGAAGTAGCCCGCTTCCCACTCCTGGGAAAAGAGGTTAAACCCGAATTTGTACAAGGAAAATTATTTGAGTGAGGATACCGGTGTACCCTCACTCCGTGTTGTTCAGATCAGTCCTGTCCTGGAAAGGTATTCTACGATCTGCACCGCGTTGGTGGCGGCGCCTTTCCGAAGATTATCGGCCACCACCCACAGGTTCAGGGTATTGGGCTGGGATTCGTCGCGGCGGATCCGTCCTACAAAAACCTCGTTCTTTCCATGGGCGTGGATAGGCATGGGATACACCAGGTTAGCCGGGTCGTCCTGCACAATTACACCTTCCGTAGCCGCAAGCAATTCCCGCACGGTATCCAGGTCGAAATCATTCTCAAATTCTATATTGACCGATTCCGAATGCCCGCCGATAGTGGGTATACGCACGGTGGTAGCCGTTACCCGGATGCTGTCGTCACCCATAATCTTATTCGTCTCCAGGATCATCTTCATCTCTTCTTTGGTATACCCGTTCTCCTGGAACACGTCAATGTGGGGAAGCACATTCAGGTCTATTTTGTAAGGATATACCTTAGGGGCGGATTCGTCTCCGCTTCTTTCGGCGAAAAGCTGATCTACAGCGGCCTTTCCGGTGCCGGTCACCGACTGGTAGGTAGAGACCACCACACGCTTAATCTTATATCGGTCATGCAGGGGCTTCATCACCACCACCATTTGAATGGTAGAACAGTTGGGGTTTGCGATAATCTTATCTTCCGCCGTCAGTACGTCGGCATTCACTTCGGGCACCACCAGCTTTTTCGTGGCGTCCATTCTCCAGGCAGACGAGTTGTCTACCACCGTAATTCCGGCCTCCGCGAATTTTGGCGCTATGGCCAGGGAGGTGCTTCCTCCGGCTGAAAAAACCGCTACATCCGGTTTCAGGGCGATGGCCTCGTCGTACCCTACCACGGTGTACTCCTTATTCTTAAACGTAATCTTCTTCCCGATACTTCTTTCTGAGGCTACCGGAATAATTTCTGTCACCGGAAAATTTCTTTCTTCCAGCACTTTCAGGATTTCTCCACCGACCAGGCCGGTGGCTCCCACTACCGCTACTTTCATTATGAAATTGATTTTTGTTCTCCCCGACCCATGGCAGAGTATAATAAATCAGAAAGAGAGAGGTCTATTCTCTTAGTTTAATCGCAAAAATAGGAAAGTTTGGATCAATTATAAAGCAAAACTCTCCCGAAAGCATGCTTCGGGAGAGTTTTCCGCACGGTTTCCCGCTTATCTGTCTTTCAGCTTACTTTTCTTCTTTCCGTAGGTAAAATAAATCACAAACCCGATAGCCAGCCAGATCATCAGCCTCCACCAGCTTTCTTTCTCCAGGGCGGAAATCAGGTAGCCACACACCAGTACCCCGGCGATAGGCACAAATGGCACCAGGGGAGTACGGAAGGCACGCGGCGCGTCAGGCATCTTCTTCCGCATCACCAGCACTCCGATACACACCAGCATAAAGGCGAACAACGTACCGATACTTACCATGTGGCCCAGGTCTTTGATAGGCACAAAGCCGGCAAAAATACTGATAAACACCATGAAGAACAGGTTGGTTTTCCAGGGCGTACGGAATTTAGAGTGGATATCTCCGAACATTTTGGGCAGCAGGCCGTCTTTACTCATGGTATAAAACACCCGGCTTTGCCCCATCAGCATCACCAGAATCACCGAAGTATACCCCGCCAGAATGGCTACAATCAGGAACGTTTGCAGGAAATCATATCCGGTTACTTTAAACGCGGTAGCGGCGGGAGAGGCGTCTCCTTTAAATACTTCGTACGGTACCAGCCCCGTCATTACATACGAAAACAATACATACAACACGGTACATACCACCAGAGAACCCAGGATCCCGATCGGCATTCCTTTCTGTGGATTTTTCGCTTCCTGGGCTGCGGTAGACACCGCGTCAAAACCTATAAACGCAAAAAATACGAGGGCTGCACCGGAGGCAATTCCCGGCAATCCTCCAAAATTTCCACCGGTGTTTTCAGGAATGAAAGGCGTATGAAACTCTGGGTTGATAAATTTCCAGCCCAGGATGATGAACATCAGCACCACACCTACTTTCAATATCACCAGGAAGTTATTTACAGTAGCAGATTCCTGCATACCGCGAATCAGCAGCAGGGAAATGGCCATTACAATAAAAATGGCGGGGAGGTTAACGATTCCGCCGTCAGCCGGAGCCGAAGCAAACTGGGCCGGAATGGCCATATCGTATTGCGCCAGAAGCTGATTCAGGTAAGACGACCAGCTCACCCCTACTGTAGCAGCGCCCAGCGCATACTCCAGTACGAGATCCCAACCGATAATCCAGGCGATAAATTCGCCCATTGTGGCGTAAGAGTAGGTGTAGGCGCTACCTGCCACGGGAATCATAGACGCGAATTCCGCATAACATAACCCCGCGAAGGCACACCCTACCGCGGCCAGCACAAAAGAAAGGGTTACGCCTGCTCCGGCATGGTCAGCCGCAGCTATACCGGTTAAAGAAAACAATCCTGCTCCGATAATGGCCCCGATCCCCAAAGCTACCAGGGCTTTCGAAGACAGCGTTCTTTTCAGGCCCTTCTCAGACTCCTGTGCCTCTTCTAGTAATTGCGTTATCGGTTTGGTTCTCCAAATTGACATAAAAATATAGTTTACGGTTAGATTATTGTGAAATATTGGTCGATTGCGCCGCAATTTAAAATAAAATCCTATGAAAATCCTAACAATGCAAGGGTTTATTCGCGTGAGAATCCGCACGAAAAGAGCGAAAGCCGCTTAGATCCGGTCGGAGGCCCCCAGCCTGCGTACCTGCCGATACCGCTTAATCGCGAAGTCTTGCAAAATGTGATACGCGAAAGGAATCTGATCACTGATCACCCCTCCGAAAATGGCCGAATCAAACATTTTAAGCGCCGACTCCAGGCGTTCATTCCCGTATAATTTCCCTAATTCAGAGGTAGACATCGTAGAAACCGGCTGGTTTTCCAACTCTTCCATATACGCCTTCCATTCCTTTACCGCCCGTTCATTGGTCTCCATATTCTTGGGAGAAAGTGCCATTTTGCGGAAATCGGCCAGGAAACGCTGGTGGTGACGTTCAAATTTCCATAAACGATATTTCTTCCGCATCAGCTCGCCAAAAAAGGCCGAAACCAGGAATACCAGCACCAGAAAACCCAGCACGTAATAGCTGATTTTAGGAATATTAATTTCTTTCCTCACCAAAAAAACCTCCACGGTCTCCTTCACTTCCGGAGTCCGGAGATCTTTCCCTGTGATGCTGAATTTCCGGTGAATACGGGCAGAATCTGCATAGATTTTTTCCTCGGTCTGGAGGTTTTTAATGTAGGGCTGCAAGGAGAGAACGGAATCCAGCTCATAGGTGACAAGGGTATACACCACACTATCCAGGCTCTTTCCCTCTACTGTACGCGTGCCGAAAAGCTGGGAGGCCACGTACCTGAAAGGCGAAAAATCAAAGCTTGAATCAGGGAAAACCAGGTCTGATTTACCCGGATGGAGATAAGACATGGCCATTCTGACCTCCTTACCTACGGTAACGGAATCTTCCAAAAAAAACGCCCGGGGCTTTTGCGCGGAGGCACCCGTGACCCCAAATACACAGCACAGTATAAGTATCCCTCCTCTCATTTTCGTATCCGGAATAACTGAATCAGGCGGGCCACGTAGTCGGATCCCGCCTCAATATCGAGGTAATTGGCTCTGTTTTGAACACAAAATTTCTGTAGTTTCCGGCGGTTTTCTTCAAACTTCTCCAGGAGGTGTTTCTTAAAACCTGCGGCATTGGTATTTACCCAGGTCATCCTCCCGCTTTCCTTGTCCATCACCGGTATAATGCCCAGATCAGGCAGGCGGGTTTCCCGGTTATCGTAAACGTGCAGCACCACGAGGTCGTGTTTACGGGCCAAAGCCTTCAGGTTATGCTCATAATGGGTATCCAGGAAATCGGAAATCAAAATTACCACACTTTTTTTCTTGAGGATATTCAATGTAAAGGAAATGGCCGCGGCCAGATCGGTTTTCAGGGAAGAAGGAACCAGTTTATAGACCCGGGAGAGGATATTGTAGGCCTGCTTCATCCCGGCATCGGGTTTAATATAGGCCTCTCTCTGGTCTGAAAAGCAGTATACGCCCACCTGGCTGGTTTCTTTTACGGCGGCCAGGGTAAGTACCCCGCAAAGCTCTCTGGCGGTATCCATCTTCAGACTGCCCTGCTTGCCTACCTCCTGAGAGCCGCTCACGTCCAGCATAAAAAAAACCGTTTGCTCCTTTTCTTCCTTAAAGATCTTCACGTAAGTGCCTTGTCCTTTCGCCGAAGACACCCAGTCGATAGCCCGTACGTCATCTCCGTATTGGTAGGTTCTCAAGTCGCTGAATTCCAGTCCCGTTCCTTTAAAAATCGAACTAAAATTCCCGTTAAGGTGAGAGTTTACCGCCTTACGGATCTTGATTTCATACTTATTGAGCTTATTTATTATTTCTTTCAAACTTTTAAGGAATATTAAGTAAAAACGGGCTTCTTAGTAAACGGCAGTTTGCGTAAATTTGCTCCCGGAAACCGCCTTCTCTTGAGAAACAATGGTATAAAAATAGCAATAATTTTACTAACTTTGGTTTGTAGTTGTAATTCCGAGCGCAGAAAACGGCTTTCGGAAAAGGAGATGGCTACTGTAATTGCAGAGCTTAAACTACTGGAAGCCAAGGTAGATCATTTTTATCTTAGAAACACAGATTCGTCTAAGGTAGCTTTTCATTATCTTCAGCAGCAGGTTTTTAAAAAAAACAATACGGATTCCGCAACGTATTATAAAAGTTATGAATACTATTTATCCCGTAAAAAGCGGTTGGTAAAAATCCTGGAAGACGCCAGTAAACAACTGGAAAATTCTGAAGAAGACCGGTTGCGAAAAATGCCTGAACTCGAATGAAAAATCTGGTTATCATCCCCACCTACAATGAACGCGACAATATTGAGCTCATTATCCGGAAAGTTTTCAGCTTGCCGGAGGTCTTCCAGGTGCTGATCGTAGACGACGGCTCCCCGGACGGTACCGGCGAAATAGTCAAAACGCTTCAACATGAATTTCAGGAGGCTCTGCACCTGGAAGAAAGGAAGGGAAAACTGGGATTGGGTACGGCCTATATTCACGGGTTTAAATGGGCTTTGGAACGGGGATTCGACTATATTTTTGAAATGGATGCCGATTTTTCCCATAACCCGGACGACCTCGTGCGCCTGCTGTCTGCCTGTCGTGATGAAGGTTATGACGTAGCCATTGGTTCCCGGTATATCCGCGGGGTCAATGTGATCAACTGGCCGGTCAGCCGGGTACTGATGTCGTACTTCGCCGGAATCTACGTACGCCTGATCACCGGCATGCCGGTGATGGACCCCACCGGAGGGTTTATCTGCTACTCCCGGGAGGTACTTACCGTGATTCCCCTTCATAAGATCCGGTTTGTAGGCTACGCTTTCCAGATTGAAATGAAATTTAATGCATATCTTTATAAATTCCGGATGATTGAAATCCCCATTATTTTTACGGACCGCACGCGGGGGCAATCAAAAATGTCTACCAAAATCTTTAAAGAAGCTGTTTTTGGTGTGATTATGATGAAGATATGGAGCCTGTTTAAGTCGTTTAAACGTTAAA
>JBEBRS010000193.1:0-6290 GCA_040394705.1 Leadbetterella byssophila | reverse complement strand
CGAATTGTAAAGTTTTAACGGTTGCATTCGATGCTTTACTAAAATGTTTTGCAAAATTACCGTTTTAAATACAGGATTCTTTATTTAATTGCGATTTATATGTCGTTTTGTTCGGTTTCCCGGTATTTTTACGCCTGAAATTAAAGAATCGCTTGTTTTCAACCGGTGTTTGGGTCGGTGACCCACCCGCAGCCAGGCACTCCTAGCTGAAAGCTGATAGCGAACGGCTGAAAGCCAAAATTTTTTACCCAATGAAAAAACTCTGTGTACTCCCTCTTCTCCTGATCCTGTTTTCCTGCTCTCCCGCCAGGAAATACGCCAAATCTTCCCAACATTGGGAAAAAGAAATCACCGAACTCGTCAGCCAGGACCAAACCCGCGTGTATCCGGATAATTCCATCCTGTTTATCGGTAGCAGCAGCATCCGGCTCTGGGACAATATAGAGAAAGATATGGCACCCTATCCGGTGATCCAGCGGGGTTTCGGCGGGTCAAACCTGAGGGATGTGCTGGTGTATGAAGACCGCATCATTAACCCCCATACATTCCGGGCCATCGTGGTTTTTGTGGCCAACGATATCCACGGAGGGAAAGGCGATATCGCGCCGGAAGAGGTCTTTAAGCTGTATACCGAACTGGTGAAGAGCATACGCAAAGAGCATAAGAAAGAACCCATTTTCTGGGTACAGATTACCCCTACCGAGTCGAGGTGGCATGTGTGGGATAAAATTCAGGAAGCCAATACCCTGATTAAAAATTACACCGAAAAACATAAAAACCTGTACTATATCGAGACCGCGCCTGCGTTTTTGGGTGCCGACGGGAAGCCTGTTCCCGAGTATTTTCGGGCAGATAAACTGCACCAGACCCAGAAAGGCTACGATGTGTGGGCGGGACTGATTAAGAAGGCGCTGGACAAGAATTTGAAATAAATACAATAACCTCAAAGCTCATAGCTCACAGCTCATAGCTCAAACTTCAACCAATGAAAAAATCACTCCTCATTCTTCTCGCCTCGCTCACCGGTTGTGCGAATCCGGAAAACCCGGGATACCGTATCCTGGTAGGGACCTACACCCAGAAGGGCTCGGACGGTATTTATTATTACCGACTGGATAAAGAAATGGCGAATCCCGTTCAGGTGTCCTCTACCCGGGGCGTGAAAAATCCATCCTTCCTGGCGGTAGACGGAAACCGGGTGTATACCGTAAATGAAGAGGAGGAGGGAAAGGTACAATCGTATCTGCTGGACACCGAGAGCGGGGAGTTTACCTTTGTCAGCGAGCAGGAAACGGGCGGAGCGCACCCCTGCCATATTTCCGCTACTTCAAACTGGTTGTTTGCCGGGAATTACAGCGGTGGGAACCTGTCGGTTTTTCCTTTGAAGGATGACGGTTCCGTGGGGGAACGCACCCAGCTTATCGCCAATTCGGGCAGCGGTCCGGTGGCGTCGCGGCAGGAGAAGCCCCACGTGCATTCCGTGAATATCAGTCCGGACGGACGCTCGCTTTGGGTGGCCGATCTCGGTACGGATGAGGTATTGGTGTTTGCGATAGAGGAGGAAGGCATCCGCGAAACAGGCCGGGTGAAAATTAGCGCGGGCGCGGGGCCACGCCATATCGCTTTTCACAGCACCCTGCCCGTAGCGTATGTCATCAATGAGCTGAATAATTCAGTATCTGTGATCTCTACCGCCGATTTTTCTACCGTTCAGGAGATCTCCACCTTGCCTGAGGGCTTTGAAGAAACCAGCTTTTGTGCCGATATCCACCTTTCTCCCGACGGAAAGTTCCTTTACGGCTCCAACCGCTATTCCGATTCGATAGTGATATTTAAAGTCGACGAAAAAACGGGGAAAATCCACTCGCCGGCACATTTGTCCTCAGGCGGGAAAGTCCCCCGGAACTTTGCGGTTTCTCCCGATGGAAAATACGTACTGGTGGCCAATCAGGACACAGACAATATAGTGGTCTTTAAACGCGATGCCAACACCGGGCTGTTGGAAAATACCGGCACGGAGATACAGGTCTCTATGCCGGTATGTGTCAAATTTTTGAGGTGATATTTTCCAGTTAATGATGGTGATGGCCGCCCGGACCGTGCACATGCCCGTGATCCATTTCTTCCGCCGAAGCCTCCCGCACCGAGATGATTTTGCCTTCAAACTTTAAGGTCTTTCCGGCCAGGGGGTGATTGAAGTCGATAATAACCTTGTCGCCCTCAATTTCTACTACCCTGCCCTGGATTTTCGCGCCGTCATCGTTGGTGAAGGGAATGGGGTTTCCCGGTTCCAGGAAGCCGTCCGGAACTTTTCCGTCTTCAATACGGAACATGTCGAGGCCGAAATCTACCACATTGTCTTCATAAAATTCCCCGAAAGCGTCTTCGGGTGAAATCTCAAACTGGTAGCTTTCTCCTGCCGATAACCCGTTCAGGTTTTCCTCAAATTTCGGGGGCAGGCCGCTGTGGCCGGCCAGGTAAAACATGGCTTCGTCTTCCGCCACTTCTTCTACCAGTTCAAATTCATCGTCAGGCGACAACGTGTAAAGAGTATAAGCGGTGGAGACCACCTTTCCGTCAGAAACTTTCATTGTATTCCAGATAATTTATAAACAAAGGTAGGAGTTATGCCACTAGGAAAGATACGATAAGGGCAATAATCTTTACGAATATAGTTCTATTTTTGTAAAAAAACAGGAAGAGAATGGCTCTTTTAGAACCACTTTACAGGGTGGCGGAAATTTGTGCTTACCGGGGAGTAGAAAACGTGGTGATTTGCCCGGGTTCAAGAAGCGCAGCCCTGACGCTGGCTTTTGCGCGGAATACCCAATTCCATACACGGGTCATTGCCGACGAACGCAGCGCCGCTTTTGTGGCCCTGGGTTGGGCGCAGGCCACCGGGAAACCTACAGTACTGATCTGCACCTCCGGCACCGCGGCCCTCAATTTCAGTCCCGCCGTAGCAGAAGCGTTTTTCCAGGGAATTCCCCTCTTGATTCTGACCGCCGACCGCCCGCCGGAATGGATTAACCAGCACGACGGCCAAACCATTTTTCAGCAGAATATTTATGGGAAACATATTGTGAAATACTATGATTTTCCTGCGGATTATACCCATCCGGATGCCGTATGGGCCATAGAACGCCAGACTCACGAAGCCCTGGCATTTACCCGTCAGGGTCCCGTACACATCAATGTGCCGGTTCGCGAACCTTTCTACCCCCAAGCAGGAGAAGAGTATGATGGACACTTCAGACCGGTTTCTTATAGAGTTGGTACACCGGTACTAGAAGACTGGACGGTACTCATGAAGACGTGGAACAGTGCGGAAAGGATACTGCTGGCCGTTGGCCAAAACCATAGTAGCCTGGACGCTTCCCTGGAAATCTTGGGAAATGATGCCCGGGTGACGGTTCTGTCCGATGTTATTTCGAATGTATCCCTCAAAAATAAAATCAGTAGCCACGATATTTTCCTGGGGCAGTCTAAAAATCTAAGCTCTCCTGACCTTCTGGTGACTTTTGGAAAATCTTTTATTTCCAAGTCGTTTAAACAGTTTTTCAGGAAGAATAAACCGGCGGTACACTGGCATGTGGAAGAAAAGGAAGAATTCACAGACCCCCTGCAATCCATTACCGACAAAATCACAGTACCCGCCGAATATTTCGTTAGGGAGCTGGCAGCCAGGCAAAAGATCCGTGCCGGAGCACAAGAATCAGACTGGCAGAGAGGGGAGGCTACTGCCCGAACTTACCTCAAAAGTTTCCTGGAAGAATGCGCGTTCGGAGAACTCAAAGCCATGGCGCTGATTTTAGGTCAGCTTCGTGCGGGAGATGTCCTTCACCTGGGGAACAGTATGCCCGTGCGGTATGCCAATTTCCTGGGAAGTCTTTTGCCTCCCGGTGTAAAGGTGTTCGCTAACCGGGGAACTTCCGGCATTGAAGGGGTAGTGAGTACCGCCGTGGGGCAAGCCCAGGGGAGCGAAGGTAGAGTCTACTGCGTGGTAGGGGATGTTTCTTTCTTTTACGACAGCAACGCCCTGTTTGCAGCGAGGCCTGAAAACCTGAGTATCTGCCTGTTTCAAAACGGAGGAGGGAATATTTTTCGCATCATAGAGGGGCCTTCCCAACAAGCCGAACTGGAAAAATATTTTCTAACCGATCAGGGGAGAACCGCCCGCGGACTTTGCCAGGAGGCAGGGTATGTCTATACGGAGGTGAGATCAGAGGAAGCGCTGCGTAATGCGTTAAAAAACAAAGAGAGCGGGAGTAGCTCTGGCCATCCCGCCCTCCTGGAAATATATACAGACGGAGTACAAGACTCCGGGATATTTCAGCAACTCAAAGCCGGTTTTACTTGGTAAAAGCCACGCCTTCTGCCGGTTTGTCGAAGGTCCATTTCGTACTTACGTTATTCTTACGCTTGTCTTTGGTATTGATATACGTGTACGCTACCGGAAGCTTTACTCCAATAGAAGTGGTATCGTATTTGGTGTAATCCATGGTGTGGGTAATCCCGTTTTCAATCAGTACTTCTCTGGCCACCAGCCCTGTGGAGTTGTCGAAATAGTACTCCCGTTTGATACCGTCTTTCTCAATCGCCAGTTTGGTAGTGGCTTTCCCATCTACGGTAGCGGCAGATACGGAGGAGGTCAGTTTATATCCTTTTTTCTCGTAGTTCACAAAAGGTAAAATGCCGTCTTGTGCCTCTACACTCAATTCGGTTACTTCTTTGGCGCTAAGGTCTTTGGCGCTGTAGTTTACTTTCTTGTCCTGGCTGCCCATAGGTATTTTTACCCAGCCTTGCTTTCCGTTCAGAATATAGTAGAAATCTCTTTTTAAGAGGGTTTTCTTGCGGGAAAGTTGGTTCTTTTCGCCTACCACCACTACTTCTTCATCGTAATCAGTAGTAGCGTTGGCTACGTAAGATCGGTTATATTTAAAGGTGCTGATGTCTTCAATTTTGTCCTTTCCTCCCGTAGCGTCCAGGTATTTTTCAATAAGGGCTTCGGGGGTCTGCGCCTGGGAAAGTAAGGGAAAAAGGGCCAGTAAAAATAACTTAGTGATTTTCATATTAAACGTTTTGTTTTAGTTTCGGATAATGCGGTCCGGAGTGCCGTGCCGGTCCCCGGTTTCTATATTACTTAGACATAAATGCCGGCCGGTACGCTTGTTTTTGTACTGTATTTAACAAAAGATTAACGAAGCGACAGGCAGGAGGCATATTTTCCCGGGCTTAAAATTTCATTAATTCCCGATGGTGGTGGCCAGGAAAGCAGTGAGCTTTTCCAGGTATTCCTGGTCGGTACTGTCAAAATCATTCAGGCGGTCGCTGTCGATATCCAGTACCCCGATAACCTTTCCGTTCCGGTCTTTCAGGGGAAGTACAATTTCGGAACGCGACGCCGAATTGCAGGCGATATGCCCGGGAAACTGATCTACATCGGGTACCAGCACGGTAGCTTGCGAAGTAAAGGCATGTCCGCATACTCCCCGCTCATGCCGGATCCGCGTACAGGCCACAGGCCCCTGGAAAGGACCCAGCACCAGTTCTCCGCGTTGGTTGTCGAGGTAAAATCCTACCCAGAAAAAGTCAAATGCCTGCTTAAGTACCGCGGCGGTATTGGCCAGATTGGCAATGCGGTCTTCTTCGCCTGAAACCAGGTGGAGGAGTTGGGGGAGTATGGCTTCATAAATTTCGGCCTTTGTTGCCCCCTCGGGGATATACAGATTTTCTGCCATGGTGTTTTTTAGCTGTTAGCAATTAGCGGTTAGATATTAGATAGAAGTTAGATATTAAGGTGAAGTTATTGTCTAACATCTAATATCTAACTTCTAATGTCTAATATCTAACACCTAACTACTGCTTTTCGCTTCATTCCAGAACACATCCATTTCGGCCAGGGTCATGTCTGACAGGTTTTTGCCCAGTGCTTTGGCTTTGGTTTCCAGGTGCATAAAGCGTTTGATAAATTTTTTATTGGTTCTTTCGAGCGCGGTTTCCGGGTTGATATTTACAAAACGCGCGTAGTTAATCAGGGAAAAGAGTACATCGCCGAACTCGTCTTCTTTCTCTTCCTCTGGGGCGCCTGCATCCACTTTTTCCTTAAACTCCCCGATCTCCTCTTCTACTTTTTGCCATACCTGGGCGCTTTCTTCCCAGTCGAATCCTACGCCGCGGGCTTTTTCCTGGATGCGCATGGCCTTAACCAGGGCCGGAAGAGAAGACGGCACACCGCCCAGTACCGATTTGTTTCCCTCTTTGAGTTTAATCTGTTCCCAGTTTTTCTT
>JBEBRS010000192.1:0-6306 GCA_040394705.1 Leadbetterella byssophila | reverse complement strand
GGAATCAGGAAGTAGACCAGGTTAGACGGCAGGTATTTTCCTGAAATGAGAAAGGCGATCAGTGCAAAGATTCCCAGGATCAGTAATGCCTGATGGGAACGGTTCTGGAAACTGTTGTACCGCTGCCCGCGCAACACCCGCGCCACCCCCAGCAGAGAGAGGAGTACCGGCAGGGCGTACACAATGAGGATGTCGCGGATATTCAGAAGGGTCAGTTTGACAAAATTATTGAGGTTAAAGAGCCACATAGTGGAAAAATCGGCTCCGTTATCGTTAAAGTAGAAGAAAATGTACATGAAAAACAGGGGCAGAATAAAGGCCAGGATCACCATAAAGGCCTGGCGGATATTGATGCCCGTGTATAAAAACAGGGTGAGAATAGCCCAGAAAATGAAAACAAAAGAGGGGTGATGAAAGAGGGTGGCCAGTCCGATGAACAAACCGGTTTCAAAGACATCGTCGCCCACGCCGTCGCGCTTCTCAATCTGGCTCAGTACGGCATTGACCCCCATCAGCACAAAGGTGTTGGCCAGCAGGGCGGGAGAGAGTTTCATGAGGTCAAAGGAAATGCTCATGAGTACCACAAAAATCAATGCCCCAATGTAATTTCGCTCATTTAAGAGGTTGCGTTTGCTGATCATGAAATTAAACAGGAGGGCCTGTACATACACCACGGCGGCGGCTATAAGTTCATACGTCAGCTGGTTTTGCCCGAGGGTGGCGTCAATCAGCTGATAAAAATAGGAGGATAGGGGGGCAACCTGCGTCAAGACCTCGTTATACAAAGCAAGCCCTTCATTGAGTTTTCGCCCGATCAGGATCCACTCCAGCTCATTCGACAAAAGCGGCAGGTCAGGAGTGAAAAAAAGCACCCGGATTGCCACAATGATCACCAGAATAGACAGGATCTGGAAAACGGAATAAATTCGGAAGAATGTTAACAAGGGATGTTCGCTATTTTTTATGCAAAAATATGTTTCCTTTCATGCTTATACCAAAAAATAGCCGGATATTTGTAAATTAAAGCACAAGATCGCCAAGTTCTGATTTAATCTGTTGAGAATCAGGTGTCAGGGGCGATGTAGGAGTTACATAAGCATAAATGACTATGGAGAGTAAGCGGCAAAGACAGGTGGGGCGGTTAATCCAGAAAGATCTGGGCGATATATTCCAGAGAGAATTCAGAAGCGTATTTGCCGGCAATTTCGTGACCATCACCGATGTGAAAGTGTCTCCCGACCTCAGCGTGGCCAAGGTGTACCTGAGTTTTCTGAAAACCCACAACCGGGAGGCTATTCTGGATGAGATCAGGGAAAATACCAAAAAAATCAGGGGACTGTTCGGAAGCATGGCCGGCAAGCAATTACGGATTATCCCCAACTTTAGTTTTTTTGTGGACGATACTGCGGAGTACGCCCAGAAGATTGAAGAACTCTTTGCCGGTATCCATATTCCCCCAGCCGAGGAAGAAGAGGAATGAATCTGCCTTTTTTCATAGCGCGAAAATACTTTTTCTCAAAGAAAAAGCGAAGTTTTATAAATTTTATTTCCCTCATCTCCATGCTGGGTGTGGGCATAGGCCTCTCCGCTCTCATTATTATTCTTTCGGTGTTTAACGGGCTGGAAGACCTCAACCGGCAAATTTTCAAATCGTTTGACCCGGACCTGAAAATTACCGCGGTCTCGGCCAAAAGTTTTGAACCGGGTGCCGACCTGCTGAGCGCCATTGGAGCCACAGAAGGGGTAGACTTTTTTACGCAGGTATACCAGGACAAGGCACTTGCGCGCAACGAAAACGCCCAGGCCATTGTGGATGTAAAAGGGGTAGACAGTACGTTTACCCGCAATGCGGAATTCAGGAAATCACTGGCGGGTGGAGAAATGAGCGTGTACGTGGGCGACCGGCCCGCTGCTTTTATCGGTGCTGCGGTGTATAACAGCCTGCAACTGACTGTAAACGATTTTTTCCGGCCGCTCGAAATCCTGTACCCCCGGAACCAGAAGCTGAACGTGCTGGATCCGGAAGACAATATTAACCGCATCGGTCTGGAGATTGCGGGTGTTTTTATCCTGGAGCAACATTATGATAATTTTGTCTACCTTCCCTTAGAAGTAATGGAAGAACTGAATGATTATCCCGGCCGGCGGACCGCCCTTGAGATTACCCTTCGCCCGGGCGCGGACACGCGGAAAGTCAAGGCTTCTATTGAAAAGTTACTGCCGGAAAACCTGGTGATCCGCGACAGGGATGAACAGAACGCTTCTTTACTGAAAGCCATTCGGATTGAGAAACTTTTTATCTTTATAGGTTTGTTTTTTGTGGTGGGAATTGCCGCCTTTAATATTTTTTACGCGCTGAGTATGCTGGTGCTGGATAAAAAAGACGATATCGCCACGCTTTCGGCGATGGGAGCCGGCCACGCCCTGGTACGTAAGATTTTCTTTACCGAAGGGCTGATTATTTCAGGGGTGGGGATTGTATTCGGACTGGCGCTGGGCCTTGGTGTTTGCGCACTTCAAATACGTTATGGTCTGGTAGGGTTGGGCATGGACCACGCCATTACCACGGCGTATCCTGTTCGGGTGATGAGCAGCGACGTGGCGCTGTCGGTAGTGGGTATCCTGGTGATTACCCTCCTGGCTTCGTTTATCCCCGCTACCAAAGCCGCGAATTTTATGTTAAACAGGGCAGGTGATACCTAACTGCTCAAGGCTCAAAGCTCACCGCTCAAATAAAGAAAAATGAAGAAACTGTTTTTTTTGCTACTGATTTGCTCTGCTGCCGTGGCCCAGGTGCGCTCTTCGGAAGAGTTGAAATTTGACCTGCTCCATACCGAACTGCATGTGCGGCCGCACTGGGCCACCCAAACCCTGGAGGGAAGGGCGGTGCTGACGCTTAAACCTTATTTTTACCCCCAGTCGACCCTGGTGCTGAACGCGCGGGAAATGGAGGTGTCGGAGGTGAAAACGGGTACGAATACCCTGAAATTTACGAACGACGGCCGCTACCTGTCGGTGCAGCTGGATCGGGAGTATACCGCGGAAGATACCTTGCATGTAGAAATTGCCTATCTGGCCCAGCCGGAGAAAATAAAGGAGGAGGCCGGAGAGGAGAACAAGAGTGAAAAGGGATTGTATTTTATCAATGCCGGGGGAACGGTCAAAGGATTGCCCACCCAGTTCTGGACCCAGGGCGAAACCAAGAGCAACAGTGCGTGGTTTCCTACCCTCGACTCTCCCAACCAGAACCATACCCAGGATATTTATATCACCCTGGAGAAGAAATATACCACCTTGTCTAACGGGGTGCTGGTGGGGACTACCGACCTGGGCAACGGCCTGAAAACCGATCACTGGTCGCAATCATTGCCGCATGCGGTGTACCTGACCATGATAGCGGGCGGTGACTTTGTGAAGGTGACGGACCCCACTTTTACGCGGTTTGAAGTCAGCTATTACATGGAGCCGGAATACGCACCTTTCGCGTCAGGTATCTTCGGGCGCACGCCGGAAATGATCCGGTATTTTGAAGACCTGCTGGGCGTGCCTTTTCCCTGGCAGAAATATGCCCAGGTGCCTATCCGGAAGTTTATTTCCGGCGCCATGGAGAATACTACGGCCACCACCCATGCCCGCTCGGTACTGAAGAACGGCCACCAGCTGGTAGACGGTCACGATGACGCCGTGATTGCCCACGAACTGTTCCATCACTGGTTCGGAAATTACGTGACTTGTGAGTCTTGGGCCCAGTTGCCCCTGAACGAAGCCTTCGCGAACTATTCCGAATTTCTCTGGGCCACTCACCGCTATGGGAAAGAGGAGGGTGATTTCACTTACCTGGACGATCTCCTGAGTTACCTGGGCGAGGCGGAAGAGAAACAAGTGCCGCTGATCCGGTTCAATTATGACAACAGCGAGGAAATGTTTGATGCGCATTCTTACCAGAAGGGAGGGCGCGTGTTGCATACCCTGAGACTGGAGGTAGGCGATAAGGCCTTTTTTACGGCCCTGAACCGGTATCTGACCCGGCACGCGCACCAGACCGCAGAGGTGGAAGACCTGAGGATCGCGTTTGAAAAGGTCACCGGCCGCGACCTGAAATGGTTTTTTGATCAATGGTTCAAAGGCGCCGGCCATCCGGTGGTGCAACTCCGGCGGGAAGTGGTCGGGAATGCGCTGGAGCTTACTGCTGTGCAGGTCACGGATTCTCTGGGCAATGGGGTGTTCCGGATCCGCTTTCCCCTCAGGGTGATCAGCAGCGAAGGACAAAAAGATACGGTGCTGACGCTGACAAAGGCCTCTGAAACCTTCCGGATCCCTTTTGAGGGCGATTTGAAGAATTATATACCGAATGCTGACGGGTATTTTCTGGGAGTGGTACACGATGACCGGACCGTAGACGAATTGGTTCACCAGTATGGGGCGTCACCGGAAGTGTATGCCCGCCTGACCGCTTTGGGTCTGGCCTTGTCTATGGGTGGGGAGGAACCTCTGGAAGATAAAAGGATACGGGAACTGCTGATAGAAGCGTTGGGCGATACGTTCTGGCGTGTGCGCCAACTGGCCGTACAGCGTTTTAACGATTATGACGGAGAAGATTTTTTGAGGATTGAGAAGGTACTGGAAAAAAGCATCGCGGAAGATCCGTCTTCTAACGTGAGGGCCGAAGCCCTGTTGGCGGTACGGAACTTTCAGAACCCTGCTCACCTGGAGTTGGCGAGGAAAGCCATGACGGATACGTCCTATTCCGTAAGAGCGGCGGCCCTGGAGATTCTCCTGGCCCAGGAAGTGCCGGAGAGCGACAGCCTGGTGGCGGTGTACGAGCATGTGAACGATGGACCGCTTTTCGGTGTAATCGCAAATTATTATGTCACGACAGATCGCACCGACAAAACCGATTGGATGCTGGAACGGATGAAGGTGATGGAGGGAATGGACCTTTACCAGTATATGGGACTGCTGGCTTCTTACCTGGTGATTAGCGAGGAAGATGCCCTTGAGCGGGCTTTGCCTTTTATACGGGATACCGCCATGCACGAGTCTACCTGGTATGCCCGCATGAGTGCCGTGCGGGTATTGTACACGGTAAAAGACTTATCGGAGGCGGCAGGAAAGGCTTTTGAGGAGGCCATCGCCGCGGAAAAAGACGAAAGGTTAATCAATTATTACAAGCAGATGAATGAGGAGGGATAACCTGAATTTTCTTTCTAAACTTACCTTTAAGCGGGTTCGGAATGCTTTGGGACTGGTCTTTTCGTTCGCCTGGTCCCGGATCACCCGCTCACCGGTCAATCATTTTATGCCGGTGGCTCTGGCCGTAGAGCCCACCACCTCCTGCAACTTGCGGTGTCCGGAGTGTCCCAGCGGTCTTCGCTCTTTCTCCCGGCCTACGGGCATGCTGCGGAAAGATATGTTTGAAAAACTGATCGGGGAAATTGGCGACACCCTGCTTTACCTGACCTTTTATTTTCAGGGCGAACCCTACCTGCATAAAGATTTTTTGGAGATGGTAAAAACCGCTACCCAAAAAGGAATTTATACGTCAACGTCTACCAATGCCCATTACCTCCACTATGAAAATGCCCTGGCTACGGTACGGTCGGGGCTTGACCGCCTGATTGTGTCTATTGACGGCACAACGCAGGAGGTTTACCGCCAGTACCGGGTAGGCGGAAAGCTGGATAAGGTGCTGGAAGGTACCCGCAATATCCTCGAAGCCAAAAAAGAACTCGGTTCCTCCACTCCGCATGTGATTTTCCAGTTCCTGGTGGTGAAACCGAATGAACACCAGATGGAGGATGTCAGGCGGCTGGCCCGGGAGCTGGGTGTAGATGAACTCCGTTTCAAAACCGCGCAGATCTACGACTACAGCGAGGGCTCAGACCTTATCCCGGAAAATGATCAGTATTCCCGCTATAAGAAAGAAGCGAATGGAAAATGGAGTATCAAGAACCGCCTGATAGATCATTGCTGGAAGATGTGGCATTCGGCCGTGGTGACCTGGGACGGCATCGTGGTACCCTGCTGCTTTGATAAAGACGCGGAATACCGCATGGGCAATGTGTCGGAAACCAGTTTCCGTGACGTATGGTATTCCGATTCCTACAAGGGATTCCGGCATAGCCTTATTGGGGGGAGAAAGAATATTGAGATGTGTAAGAACTGTACGGAAGGAACCAAAATCTGGGGCTAAAGCGGGCTTCCACCGGATCATATTGCCTTTCGACAGTTCGGGGCCAGCTGCGCACCCTTCGACAGGCTCAGGGTGACAATGCGATCTCAGGTGTACCATTGTCATCATGCGCC
>JBEBRS010000191.1:0-6328 GCA_040394705.1 Leadbetterella byssophila | reverse complement strand
GGCTAAAACTTTTTCATGTAAAAAAAAGGAAGTAAATTTGCATCCTTTCTGTAAAATGTGTGAAAAGGGAGTTATCCAAATATGAGATTCTTATTCATGGCCTGGAAGACAAGGACCATGTATACGAATTTGAAGGTGAGGATGCTTTTTTCCGCGAATTTGATCAGGATATTATCGAGGGAGGCCGCTTTAAGGTCAAGGTACTTTTAGAGAAAAACCCTACGCTGATCCGCCTGAACATGGAGATCACCTCTCTGCTCAGGTTACAGTGTGACCGCAGCCTGGACAGCTTCGAGGAAGAGTTCCGGTCAGAGGAGACACATATTTTCAAATTCGGGAACACGGCGGAGGAAATCAGCGAAGAGCTGGAAGTGATTCCCTATGGAACCCCAAAAATCAATATAGCCAACCTTTTGTTTGACTATATTCTGTTGCAGGTTCCCATGAAAAAACTTCACCCGAGATTCCGGAACGAAGAGGCCGGTGAAGAAGGAACCATGGTGTATCGCGATCCGGATTTTACAGAAGAAAAGGAAGAACTTCAAGACCCACGGTGGGCAGCATTAATAAATTTAAAACAAATATCAGAAGGCAATGGCACATCCTAAGCGTAAGATATCAAAAACCAGAAGAGACAAGCGTAGAACGCACGATACACTTACTTTAAAGCAACTGTCGGTTGACGCCACCACAGGTGAAGTACACCGTCGTCATACCGCTCACGTAAGTGAAGGAAACCTGTACTACAGGGGAAAATTGGTAGTAGAAAACTATCAGTAAGATTTTAGCATAACCTAAGAAAATGTCGATGAAAAAAATTGCAGTTGATGCAATGGGAGGGGATTTTGCCCCTAAGGCAGTAGTAGAAGGCGCTGTAATGGCGACTTCGGAACTTCCCGAAAACTATCAAATTGTTCTAATCGGCAAAAAGGATGCGATGTTGGAGGTGCTTCGCCCCCTGAATTACAGGGCGGGTTCCATAGAAATGGTGGAAGCCGGCGAGGTCATAGAAATGGGAGAACATCCTACAAGAGCTTTCAGTCAGAAACCCAATTCCTCTATAGGGGTTGGGTTTAAGCTTTTAAAAGAGGGGGTAGTTTCTGCGTTTTGCAGCGCGGGAAATACCGGCGCCATGATGGTGGGTTCTCTCTTTACCCTAAAGACAGTAGGCAATATACAGCGTCCGCCCATTGCGGGTTATCTTCCGTTTAAAGGGGGGCGTTACGGCATTATGCTGGATATCGGCGCCAATGCCGACTGTAAACCGGAAGTACTGAACCAGTTTGCCGAACTGGGCAGTATTCATGCCCGGTATACCCTCAAACTAGACAACCCCAAAGTGGGTCTTCTGAACATAGGAGAAGAAGAAGAAAAAGGCAATACGGTGGCTCAGGCTACTTACCAGTTGCTTAAAAACAATAAAAAGATCAACTTTGTAGGAAATATTGAAGGCCGCGATATCTTTGATGCCAAGGCGGACGTGATTGTTTCCGACGGTTTTACCGGTAATATTATTTTCAAGATGGGCGAATCTTTTTATGAACACGCCGCATCGGTGGGAATTCAGGACGACCTGATCAACCGCATGAATTACGAGGTGGTGGGCGGAAGTCCGATTATCGGAATTAACGGAAACGTCATTGTAGGACACGGCATCTCCAGTCCGGTAGCCATCAAAAATATGATCCGCCTGGCCCAAAGACAAATTGAGTCACAGGTGGTAGAAAAAATCAAGGAGGCCTTTGCCTGAGAATTTTAAAAGCTGGTTCATCTGATGAGTGTAAGAGCTGCAATAACAGGAGTGCACGGTTACGTGCCCGATTATATTCTGACCAATGCCGAATTAGAGCAAATGGTAGACACCAACGACGAGTGGATTACGACCCGTACGGGGATTAAAGAAAGAAGAATACTGAAAGGGGAAGGGCAGGGTACCTCTGTAATGGCTACAGAAGCCGTGCGGGGGCTGCTGGAGAAAACAGGAACGTCGCCCTCGGAAATTGACCTGGTGATTTGCGCCACCGTAACGCCGGATTTCCTGTTCCCGTCTACCGCTAATCTGATCTGTACGCGTCTGGGCATTCCGAATATTTGTAGTTTTGATCTCCTGGCCGCCTGTTCGGGTTTTATCTACGCCCTGACTACAGGCGCACAATTTATTGAGTCCGGACGGTATAAAAAGGTGATTGTGGTGGGTGCCGACAAGATGTCGTCTATCATTGATTACGAAGACCGTACCACCTGTATCCTTTTTGGTGACGGGGCCGGAGCCGTACTCCTGGAACCCAATACCGAAAACCTGGGCATTGTAGACTTCCTGCTGCACTCCGACGGCAGCGGGGGAGAATACCTGATGATGAAAGGGGGCGGCAGCGTGAATCCGGCTTCTCACAGCACGGTAGATCAAAAAATGCATTACATCAAGCAGGAAGGCCCGCAGGTGTTTAAATTCGCGGTGACGAACATGGCCGAAGCGGCCGCCGCCATCATGGAAAGAAACCAACTGACGGGCGACGAGGTAGACTGGCTGGTACCGCACCAGGCCAACAAGCGTATCATTGACGCCACCGCCAAACGGATGGGCATCGGTGAGGAAAAAGTGATGCTGAATATCCAAAAATACGGAAACACCACCGCCGCCACTATTCCCTTGTGTTTGTTTGACTATCAAAATCAGCTGAAAAAAGGAGATGATCTTGTTTTAGCCGCTTTTGGAGGAGGTTTTACGTGGGGCGCCATGTACGTAAAATGGGCTATATAATACTTCATTATGAAAGCACTTTCATTGGCAACTTTGTTAACGCTGGGCTTTTTTGCGGGCCAGGCACAGAATATCCGGACATTCAATAACCTGGATCTGAGTTCCTCTTTCTCTAAAAATACAAACCAGTATGCGATTTTCTGGGGGGAAACCATACAGTTCAGGACTCCGGTTCCCCTCAGGTTCACCACCGGGCTGCGCTTCGCGGTGAACAACAAAAGTACGGGCTTGTACCCGGTGAGCGAAGGAGCAAACTTAAGCACGATTATGTTCATGAAAAGGCCCTGGTACACTACTTTCGCTGTACCGGTAGGCCTGGAATTGTACTTTAAAGGCATAGGCATTGGGGCCTTTCACGAGCTAGCCTCCCTGAGCGGGAAAAAGAGCTACGACAGCACCTATACCGCACTAAACACCGGAGAAACCCTGAAAACCCAGGGATTTAGTGGCGTTTTTGCCAAAAAACAAAACCTGACGGGTGGCGTTTACCTGGTGTACACCTTTAACGATTCATTCTCCGTAAAAGCCGGGTTTAACCGCATCAGTTCTACCTTTACCAAAGCGAACACGAAGCGTGAACTGGGCTACGCCCGCTTAAACGATGATACTTTTACTGTAGGACTAAGACTAAATATCGAAAAATAAAGATGGCAACAACAGCAGATTTCAGAAACGGTTTAGCCCTGGAATGGAATAACGACCTTTTCACCATAGTAGAATTTCAACATGTGAAACCGGGAAAAGGCGGGGCGTTTGTACGGACCAAACTTAAAAATATCAAAACAGGCCGGATCTTTGAAAACACCTTTACTGCCGGTGAAAAAGTGACCACCGCCCGTATTGAAAGAAGAACTTTCCAGTACCTGTACAAAGACGACCTGGGGTTTAATTTTATGGACAACGATAGCTTCGAGCAGATCTCCCTGGAAGAACACATGGTACCCCAGGCCGACCTGATGAAAGAAGGCTCCAATGTAGATATCCTGATACATGCCGAGACCGAAACGCCCCTCTCGGTAGAAATGCCCGCCTACGTAGAGCTGCGCGTAACCTATACCGAACCGGGTGTAAAAGGCGATACCGCCACTAACGCGGGCAAACCCGCTACGGTAGAGACGGGAGCTACCATTAAAGTTCCCCTCTTCATCGACAACGACGAGCTGATCAAGGTAAACACCGCCACCTACGAATACGACTCACGGGTGAAGGAGAAATAATTACCTTTGCATCGGTATAATAAAATAGTACATTTGTACAATAAAATTCGAAATTAATGCCGTTATGGATACCAAAGAAATACAAAAGCTGATTGAATTTATTTCCAAAACCGACCTTAGTGAAGTAAAAATCGAGACTTCCGACCTGAAAATCCAGGTAAGAAGAGGCGGTGCTGAACCCCCTAAAGTGGTGGCCGCGGCGCCCCAGGTAGTCTATGCCGAACCCGCGCCCCAGGTGGCAGCCCCCAAGCCGGAGGCCAAAGCCGAAGCGCCCGCTCCTTCCGCAGGAAGCAGTAAGCTGGTAGAAATAAAAGCACCTATGATTGGCACGTTCTACCGCTCGGCAGGTCCGGACAAACCGGCTTTTGTAGAAGTAGGCGACGAGATCACCAGCGGAAAGGTGATCTGTATCCTGGAAGCCATGAAATTATTCAACGAAATCGAGTCGGAGATTTCCGGCAAAATTGTTAAAATCCTGGTCGATGACGCTACACCGGTTGAATATGATCAACCCCTGTTTTTAGTTGACCCGGCCTGAGCCGATAAAGCCTGAATCTATGTTTAAAAAAATACTTATAGCCAACCGGGGCGAGATTGCCCTGCGGATTATCCGTACCTGCAAAGAAATGGGCATCAAAACCGTGGCCGTATATTCTACTGCCGACAAAGACAGCCTGCATGTACGGTTTGCCGACGAGGCCGTGTGTATTGGTCCTCCGCCCAGCAAACAGTCTTACCTGAATATGCAGAGCATCATTTCAGCCGCTGAAATCACCAATGCAGACGCTATTCATCCGGGCTACGGTTTTCTTTCTGAAAACGCCGAATTTTCCCGCATTTGCGAAGCCTATAAAATCAAGTTTATTGGCGCCTCCGCCGAACAAATCAACCAGATGGGCGACAAGGCCACGGCCAAGGAGACCATGAAAAAAGCGGGTGTGCCGGTCATTCCCGGCTCAGACGGACTCCTCTCCTCCGTGGAAGAAGGGATATCGCTGGCGGAAGAGATAGGTTACCCGGTCATCATCAAGGCCACGGCAGGTGGCGGGGGCCGCGGTATGCGCATCATCCGCAACTCTTCCGAATTCCCCAAACTGTGGGACGACGCCAAGATAGAGTCAGGCGCGGCTTTCGGAAACGACGGCCTCTACCTCGAAAAATTCATTGAGGAACCCCGCCATATTGAGATCCAGATTGTAGGAGACCAGTACGGCAACGTTTCGCACTTGTCTGAGCGCGATTGTTCCATCCAGAGAAGGCACCAGAAGCTCATCGAAGAAACTCCCTCCCCTATTGTGTCCGATGAACTGCGGGAACAAATGGGGCAGGCCGCGGTGGCGGGTGCGAAAGCCATACGCTACGAAGGCGCGGGAACCATCGAATTCCTGGTAGATAAATACGGAAAATTCTATTTCATGGAAATGAATACCCGTATCCAGGTAGAACACCCCATTACCGAAGAGGTGACCGGCTTTGACCTGATCAAGGAACAGATCAAGGTGGCGGCCGGACAAGAGGTGTCGGGCAGGAATTACTATCCTACCCAATACGCGATGGAGTGCCGTATCAACGCCGAAGACCCCCGGAACGGCTTCCGGCCCAGTCCGGGTATGATCAAGCAGATTAACCTGCCGGGCGGCCACGGCGTCAGGGTCGACTCCCACGTGTACGCGGGCTATGTGATTCCGCCCAATTACGATTCCATGATCGCCAAGCTCATCGTTTCGGCCCCCACCCGGGAGGAAGTCATTGTACGGATGAAACGGGCCTTACAGGAATTCTTTATTGACGGCATCAAAACCACCATTCCTTTCCATCTGAAAATGATGGACGACCCCGTTTTCCAATCCGGAATTTTCAATACCGGATACCTGGATAATTTTGACTTTTCAGATTTGTAAGCACGAACATTGTGCTTACTTAAATTTACCAAACCACTTTAACTGGTGGTTTGGTGGATCAAGTATACCTATAACGGCAATGACGAGCTGCTCAAAGCCGAATATAATACTGGGGAATATTGGGAGTATGCCGATATTTCGGGCGGCGTTCCGCTTGTCTTTAAAAACGGTGGCCTTTACCAGATGACTGTGCCTGACGGCCGGGCCGTCTATTCCGGCGGCTCCTGGATCTATGAATTTGATCCACCTGGGCAACACCCGCGTAAGCTTCCGGGCTAATGGCAGCACCTTACAAAAAACCGCCGCTACAGACTTTGATCCCTGGGGAGTAAGGCTGAATGGGACGGGTACGGTGAACTCTTTCCAGAACCGCTGGGAAATGCAGGGCAAAGAGAAGGAAATGACCTTTAACCTCAATAGGGTTAACTTTGGAGCAAGGATTTACAATC
>JBEBRS010000190.1:0-6343 GCA_040394705.1 Leadbetterella byssophila | reverse complement strand
TTGCCCAGACAGAAACACCTCAGCAAAAGCAAGACCGCCTGGCCTGGTGGACACACGACCGTTTCGGTATGTTTATCCACTGGGGGCTGTACTCGGTTCCCGGCCGCCATGAATGGATACAGAATTACGAGCGGATTCCTGCGGATCAGTATAAAGAACGCTATTTCGATAAGTTTTATCCCGATTTGTATGACCCTAAGGAGTGGGCGGCCCAGGCCCGAAAGGCCGGTATGAAATATGTAGTACTCACCGCCCGGCATCACGAGGGTTTCGCGCTTTGGGATACAAAATTCAGCGATTTTAAGGCGCCGGGAACCCCTATCGGGCAAGATCTACTCAAGCCTTTTGTAGAGGCGTTCAGGGCCGAAGGACTCAAGGTGGGGTTTTATTTTTCGCTGATCGACTGGCATCATCCCGATTTTACGGTCGATAGGGTACACCCCCTCCGTGGAGATAAGGCGGCCCGTGAAGCCAATAGTACCAAAGACATGAACCGGTTCAGAAAGTTCCTGAAAGACCAGCTTACGGAACTGCTCACCGGTTACGGCAAAATTGACCTCCTCTTTTTTGATTTTTCTTACCCGGGGGAAGACGGGAAAGGCAGAGACGACTGGGACAGTGAAGAACTCCTGAGGTTGACCCGCCAACTTCAACCGGGTATTATTATCAATGACCGTCTCGACCTGAACCAGATGCCGGGCGGCTACGACTACGTGACCCCCGAGCAGTTTATGCCCTCCCGCTGGCCGGAAAGAA
The DNA here is from genome assembly GCA_040394705.1 of Leadbetterella byssophila. Taxonomy (GTDB): domain Bacteria; phylum Bacteroidota; class Bacteroidia; order Cytophagales; family Spirosomataceae; genus Leadbetterella; species Leadbetterella byssophila_B. The sequence continues at coordinate 5,587 of JBEBRS010000190.1, read as the reverse complement.
ACGGGGTGCGTGTTCCCTGGGAAACCTGCCAGACTTTTTCGGGGTCATGGGGGTATCATCGCGACGAGAACACCTGGAAGTCTGGCAACCAGCTGATTGCCATGCTGATTGAAGTAGTGTCAAAAGGAGGCAACCTCCTGCTGAATGTGGGACCCACCGCCCGCGGAACTTTCGACGCCCGTGCCACCGACCGCCTCGACGCGCTGGGAGACTGGATGCGCTACAACGCGCGGTCTATCTACGGCTGTACCGCCGCCCCCGAAGATATCCAGAGACCCGAAAATACCTTTTTAACGTACAACCCTGATACGAAAAGGCTCTACGTGCACGTATTGCAATGGCCATTCAAGACCCTCTACCTTCCCGGCTTTAAAGGAAAAATAAAGTATGCCCAGTTTCTGCACGACGGCTCCGAAATCAAATACACCGTTTCGGCCAAAGCAGACGATGCCAGCCACATGGCCATCACCGCCGGAGAGCAGGATCTGATCTTGCAGATGCCTGTAGAAAAACCGGGGGTAGAGATTCCGGTGATTGAGTTGTTTATGGAGTGAAACCGGGACAGTCTGGAGAGGCTCTTATGCTATCTGGAGGACGCCAGGAATTGTCCGGTTTGGAATCTGAGAGTTTAGGCAGACCCGATGACGGAAGCCCCCCGTATAATTTTCCTGCTCACATTCCGGAATCTCCAATACAGGAAAACCGCTGAAAAACTTAGCCCCAGCAGCAGCCCCAGCCATACGCCCACCGAGCCCATTTGAAGAGGGAAACCCAGCAGGTAACCTGCCGGCAATGCGATCACCCAATACGCCACAAAAGTAATGAAGGTAGGGATTTTAATATCCGCCAAGCCTCTCAGTACACCCAGACCCACCGCCTGGGCCCCGTCGGAAAGCTGGAAGAAAGCCGCAATCATCAGCAGGGGCAGGGCGGCCGCAAGCACCGCGGCATCATCGATATAAATTTTGATAATCCACTGTCCGAAGAGCAGGATGACCACACTGCAAAGTCCCATAAAGCCCATCACCCAAGTGTAGGCTGCCCGGCCGGAAAGCCGTATGCCCTTGCCGTCTCGCCTGCCCCAGGCTTCACCGATGCGGATACTGCCCGCATGCGCGAACCCGGTGGCCATCATATACGTGGTGGAGGCTACGTTGATGGCAATCTGGTGAGCCGCAAGTTCGGTCTCGCTTAGCCAGCCCATCATAATCACCGCAAAAGAAAAAGCGGCGATTTCAAAGAAAGCCTGGAAGCCGGCCGGCACACTCCGTCGCAATATTTCAGCCAGCAGGTTTCTGCGGACTTTCCATTCCGGGAAGTGAAACAGAAGACGGAAAGCAGGCTTCGACCTCAGGTACAACAGCAGGATAGCCAACATCAGCAGACGGGAAAAAATGGTGCCGATAGCGGCTCCGTTAAGTCCCAGCTCAGGGAAAATCCATAATCCGCGGATCAGTACGATGTTTCCGGTAATATCAAAAATTAAGCCCAGTAGGGTGATGTACATCACAATGGCCGGTTTGGAAAACCCGTCGGAAAATTGTTTTACCGCCAGGAAAAAGATCATGGGAACATTCGACAGTACAATCAGGAAGAAAAACGGGGCCCCCAGCTTTTCTACATCTTCCGTCTGGCCGAGCACATCAAAATTCCGGTACATCAGGAAGCCGGCCAACGTCAGGATAAGGCTGTAGAAGAGGGCTATCAGGAGGGAGTTGAAGAAAAGGGAGCTGAGGCGGGGCGAATCGTGTTCGGCCAGAAGTTTGGAGACCATTGGGGCCACTACCGCAAGCCCTCCCACCGCCAGGGAGGCAATCAGAAAAGCGATGGAGTTGGCTACGCCCGCGGCGCCCAGACTCACCGGACCAAGGAGTCTGCCCACAATCACATTGTCGGAAGTCGCCATCAGGATCACCCCCAGCTGGCTGATTATAATAGGGAACGCTAATTTGTAAGTTTTATAGAGCTCTGATTTTTTTTCCGTCATTTGTTTTGAATTCACGAAGGTAGTCAGGAATTTTGTTCCTTATATCCATAGCATAATATGTCCAGATATCTGATTGTGGTTCTCTTTTTTGCCCTGTCTTGTAAACCGCCCGAAAAAGAAGTGGCTTTCAAGGGGGTTTGGGTAGAAAAATCTGTTTTGGAAAACAAAGATAGGGAGGAAACCGTAGATTCTCTCGCCAAATTTCCCCTGATTCTTTTCGAAAAGGAGGGCGGCGATTCCGTACTCTTTTATTATGACCGTTCAAAGCGAAATGTCTATCCGGCAGAATATGCCTACAATTCCTATTTTGTGCATTTCGACAAGTTCAATGAATATTTTCTTACCCCCGATTATACCACCGGAGAGTTGGTTTTCTCTAACCTGAAAGACGATGAATTCTTTCGGTTTGTACGGGTGAAACCCGACCTTACCCGGGCGGAAGTGCTGAATCCGGATTTTAATATCGACACGTTTATACAGCTTGCAGAGTAAAGAGGGTGATTTCGGGAAGAATGCCTACCCGGCCCGGGTATCCGATAAAGCCATACCCCCGGTTCACGTACAAACGCTGCCCGTCTTGTTCGTATAAACCTGCCCATTCTTTGTATCTGTACTGGGCCGGACTCCACCGGAAGCCCGGGATCTCTACTCCGAACTGCATTCCGTGAGTATGCCCGGAAAAGACCACGTCGATATCGGTTTGTCCCAGTACTTCGGCCCTCCAGTGGCTTGGGTCGTGAGAAAGGAGGAGCTTGTTAGTGAATTCTTCTGAACCTTGCAGGGCTTTTTTCAGGTCGCCTTTCTGAATAAATCCTTCTCCCCAGTTCTGCACCCCGATAATGCCCAGTTTCTCTCCGCCTAGTTCTATAGACCGGTTTTCATCCATGAGCAGATCCCAGCCCATCAGGCGGTGTCCCTCCATAAGCTGCTGCAGGTTTTGTTCTTTTTCCCGCGGAGAATTCCAGCGGGCGTAATCGCCGTAATCGTGGTTGCCCAGGGTAGAGTATACCCCCAGCGGAGCTTTTACCCGCTTAAACGTATCAAAGTACTCCTGTAACTCGGTCGCTTTGTCATTGACCAGGTCGCCCGTAAAAAACACGACGTCCGGCTTTTCGGCCAGAAGTAGATCGATTCCCCCGTTTACCGCTCTTTTGTTATAAAAACTGCCCGAGTGTATATCGGAAAGCTGCGCCACGGTCATGCCGTCAAATTGCCTGGGAAGCCCCTTCAGGGGGAGATTTACACGGCGTACCCGGTAATCGTACGCCCCGGAAAGAATGCCGTAGGTCAATAACCCGAACTGGGTAGCACCCAAAGCCAGGGCGGTTTTGGAAATAAATTCCGACCGGGTCAGGATAGGATCGGTAGAGGAGGGTTTTATCAGTTTCTGCCCGGTATTTTTCAGGATATTTAGTCCGTTTCCTACCAGGAAAACAATGGCTCCGATCATTTTAGAAGTATAAACCAGGAGTACAGCCACCCCAAAGATACGCCGGTACCGGGAAGATACTGTGTCCGGTGCAATATAAAACAGGTAGGCGAAGCCCAGCAGTAACACTACGGGAATGGCCCAGTAGGTGACGGTGATCCACCTTTGGGCAGAGACATGAAAATTCCGGATGCTGTCTTTTAAAGCTCTGAAAAACAGGAAATCTACAGCAAGAAAAATACTCAGTATCAGAACACTGAAAACCGTTCTGTTCATCATTTAATCATTTTGAGGCACATGGGCATAACGCCGTAAACCCTTTTTTGCATATCGCGCTGAAAAGGTTTCTACTAAGTAAAACTGATCCGGCAGCCATTTAGTTTAAACCGGCGGCTCATTTTCGCTTAAACGGACATTTTGGACGATGAACGGGGATTTTGCTGCCTCGTGCTTTTGCCAATAGAATTATGTTTAGCGGTAAAACCAGAATTGGTGGCTTTAGGTATTATCAGTTAACCACATTTATTGCCGGTAATTGAATAATTCCCTTTAGTATTATTGCAGGCAGGGTTTTTAGTAAAAAGTGCATTTTGATGATACGCAGCCGATCTTTAACTACGGATATTTTGTTTATATTTGTACAGGGAAGGAAATTTTATGACATCAAAAGAACAAATATTAAACACGATACGCTCTAATAAAGCGAAAATTTCCAGATTGGGGATAAAAGACATCGGTTTGTTTGGCTCCTATGTCAGGAATGAACCGTCGCATACTAGTGATATTGATATATTGATTGATTTTGAGCCGGGGAGAGAAACTTTTGATAATTATATGGCGGTATATGATATGATAGAGAAGTTGTTCAGGAATTACCGGATTGAAATTGTAACACGGAATGGATTGAGTCCTTACATTGGTCCTAAAATTCTAAGCGAAGTGCAATATGTCTAAAGAACCCGTAGAGTTTTTAAAACATATTCGGGATGAATGCGCTTACATTTTGTCCGTTATTACAGAAAGGGCGACTTTTGATGATTTTATTTTAGATGAAACGTTAAAACGCGCGGTAGTAAGGAGTCTGGAGATTATCGGAGAAGCTACAAAAAAGATACCTGTAGATTTTAAAGTACGGTGGAGTTCCATTAAATGGAGGAATATGGCTGGTATGCGAGATCGTCTTATCCACGATTATATGGGGGTTAATTATCTTATTGTTTGGGATGTTGTAAAAAAAACAAAATACCAGAGCTGTTTAATCAGATAGAGCAAGTTATTGAGAACGAAGACGCACAATGATTTTTGAAAATGGTGTACATAGCCAATTACACCTCAAATTCTTCCCCCACTTCCGCCAGATACAATGACTTCCCCGAGCCCGCAAATGCATTTTTCGCCGCTTCATGGTCTATATTGATCGGTGGGAAAGAGTCGTAATGGCAACCCACAATATTATTGCATTCGATAAAATCTGAAGCTAAAATCGCATCTTCATAGCCCATGGTGAAGTAGTCGCCTACCGACAGGATAGCAAAATCAAGTTTAGGACACATCATCGGGATTAACTTCATGTCCAGGGTAAGGGCGGTATCTCCCGAGTAGTAAAAACAGGCCTCCTCATTCCAGAAAACAAAGCCCATGGGGTTGCCTCCATAGCTGTTGTCGGGCAGCATGCTGGAGTGTACGGCCGTAACCAGCTTGAAAGTAAATCCGTCGAGGGTCAGCTTGCCGCCCGTGTTCATGCCGTGCCCGGAGAGACCAAGAGGCTCAATGAACTTGGTCATGATGTCAAAGCTGGTGATGACCGGCGCGCCAGACTGCTTCGCAATCTGCTCCAGGTCTTTCAGGTGGTCGGCATGGCCGTGCGACAGGAAGATGTAATCGGGGTGGATATCTTCGATCTTAATATTCCCCGCAATGGGGTTTCCGCTTATAAAGGGATCCAGGAGGATTTTCTTCCCGGCAAAGTGGATCATAAAACACGAATGTCCGAAGTATTGAAGTTTCATCACAATAATTGTATTTGTACAAAAATAGAAAAGTTTCTGCTGAAGTCCCAAGAGTTTAGTGGGGAGACCACCATTTGGAATGAATTAACCGCACAGCAGCAGGAGGAAATTAAGTTGGGTTTGAAGGAGTTGGATGAGGGGAAACGAATTTCATTAAAAGAT
>JBEBRS010000189.1:0-6357 GCA_040394705.1 Leadbetterella byssophila | reverse complement strand
CTAAAATCTAAGTTTTTGCTCTACTTTTTTAAAAAAGTAGAAAGAAAAAAGTAGAAAGAAAGTAGATAGAAAGTAGAAAGTAATATCTCTAAGGGTAATATGGAGTGGCGGCACAGGGTCACTGTAACCTTGCCGGGGCTGTCCAAGGATATTCGGGCTTCGATAACTCGGGACCAGCTGCGCGCCCCGGCCCAGGCAGGGTCACATAAGGAAATATGCACATTTCCTGGCTATCCGTGTTTAAAGTTAAGCAAACTCTTCTAACATCTAATATCTAATGTCTAATATCTAATATCTAATGTCTAATATCTAATGTCTAACATCTAACATCTAATATCTAACCGCAACGGCGGCCGCATCTAACATCCACCATCTCACGAAAAAAACCGCCGTCCCGGTATACTCATTCCTCCAAATCCTTACCTTTACGGCTTCAAATAAAAATACACCCTGTAATGAAACGTCTGCTTGTTGCGGGCCTGCTGCTCTTTGGCCCGGCCCTTTTTGCCCAAACCCAATTCAAATGGAATGTACCCGCCACGGCGCTATTGGTGCCGCACGTGGGCGTAGAAACCGCGATAGGGGAGAAGTGGACCTACCAGGGCGATGTAGCGGCCTCTTTTTGGAAGAGTTTCCGGGGTATGCCCGTTCAGGCGGTTTACCTCAACAACGAGGCGCGCTATTACACCCGGTCTGCGTTTAACGGTTTTTATATGGGGCCCAACCTGGGGCTCATTATGGCCCAAAAGATCAGGAAGCCCGACCCTGCTTATAGTGATGGCCGCTTCTACCAAAAAGGCTTCAACATCATGATGGGGGCTACGGCCGGGTATATGTTTCATCTTTCTGATCAACTCACCTTAGACCTCACGGTAGGCGGGGGCTTTGGCCAGGGCTTTATGGCCCACTACGAAACCGCCAACGACATCCGCTATGACCGCCCCGAAGGTTCGCCCCTCAACAAAACCGGGGAGTGGTGGCCGGTATATAGGGTAGGGGTGATGCTGGGGTGGATCAGGTGACAATTGCGGAATATCGCTAATTTCAGAGGTTGCATTTTGTCGGTTAGCAGGCCAGGACTGTGCCACCATTTTTGCACCTTTGCGAATTAGCAATTTTAAGACTCAATAATTAAATACCTTCGCTGCGGTTCCGTAATTGTCAACTGTCCCACTCATCCTGCCGGTCCAAAATTGTCGACCGTGATTAGAAAAAATCACGGGGCAGGTATTCATCTTGGCCGGGGAATTCGGCGGAATTGGTAAAGCTGTCGTATACCAATAATGGGGAGCCGGACAATTCTTTTTCCAGTTTTCGAATTTCCTCTCGGATTTTGCCGGAATTCAATTTGTGCCTTTCAAGTGCCAGGCCAAAATTATACGTAATGTCACTGTAGTCGCCCTCCAGGTACACCTTATTCTCCATGTCTTTTTTATAGGCTTCGCTGTTGCTGTGGTACTGTTTGGCTTTGTGCAGGAGCTGCAATGCAATCTGGAATTGGGAGGTGCTGTCGAGCGATATTTTAGTAAACATATTTCCAAACAAGATATCAATTTTTTTATCAACGTACTGCTGCCCGGGGTAGAACTGCTCGCTCATGCAGCTCAATATCAGGTAATACTTGAGCCACCGTCCAAGGCGCATGTGGTGCTTGGCCAGCAGGGTATTGTTTAACAAAGGGTTCACCTGGAAAATGCCAAACACCTTAATCTGTTGCACATGCAGAAAGATAGAAGAGGCTACCAGCTCACACAGGAAATTATAGATTCCTATATGCAGTTGGCTGCTCTTGACTTCTTCTGGTATACTCACGCTGTCTGGATGACGTTTTAGTTTACGGTAGAGCACGTCTTCCCAGGTTTGCAGGCGGGTATAATGGGTCATTATTTTTTTGAGCAAAATATAGTTGATGCGGCAATGCAGGTCTATTTCCAGAATTCTCGAGTACTGGCTGCAGGGTATATTGTGAGGATTGATCAACTTTAGCTCAGGTATTTTATGGTTCAGATATTCATAAATATTCCGGTGATCAGAGTTTATTCTGTCTTTTTCTGTTTTTAGCTGATGAGGGGAGGCCTCTTTAGGGTTGAGGCGTTCCTGAGGCATGCTCAATTCAATTTCGGGGTAGATGGAGGTTTTGAGTTTTAGCATGGCGTAATACAAGATGGCCTCTCGTACTTCGGGTGCATTTGAAAGATTAATGTAATTATATCGCATGAAGGCCTCAGGGTGGTATACAAAATTCCCTGGGTTGGCTATTGTTTTGTTCAGACCTTCAAAATACTTGTATTTTTGCATCTGGGGCCGATCAGTGGAGAAACTGCTGCGGCTGGCAGATTCCAGAACCATTTTCAAAAGGGTTTTTTCAAAGAATTGCACTACCTGATGCATATTTCTGGGTATATCGGGTACGGTATCCTTTCGGTTAAGTTTGTTCCTGACCACCTGGAAGATTTTTTTGACCTGATGCGAGAAGCTGTTATTCAGCCCACCTTTGGAAAAATACCTGGCTGACAGGTAATACACAAATACGATATACTGCATATCGCAAAACTCTTCCATGAGGGCTTCTTCTTTTTTACTATTGGATTTATCCATTAATTCGAAATAATCATAGGCAATGGAGTCCCAATATTTCAGAGGGCGGGGCTCTAAGAGGTCAAGTAATTGACTTAGCCGGTCACGTTTTTTGCTACCCGCCAGCTTAACTATTTCTGTACATTCGTCTGTAATAAATGGGCTTATTGATTTCTTCGAGGACTGAAAATTCCGCCTGATTTTTTGCAATTTTTGATCCAGACGGCTTGGTGGCGTATTTTTAATTTCTTCGTACGCCCGCTCTTTTCTGAAGTAGTGTCGGGCATAGGCGGCCAGATATTCTACCTTGTTTAAAGGTTTGATGGTCAGGCTGAATAGTGAATCTCCCAGATGCGAAAGCGTGTTGGCTGCGATCTGCAGGTAATTCCCTACATAGATATTTTTGTAGTTCCTGATTTTTCGAGCTGCGAAATAAAACAAGGTAGAAAACCTTACCGTTTCCAGGCTCAGGTCTGAGTTCCTGATGTGGGGATCACAAATTCTGATGGCAGATTGCTCTGCGCTGGAGAGCATGGTTAGCAGAACCTGCTTGTATTCATTGAGTGGCGCCAGCGTAGGGCGGTAGTCTTTGTCAAGATAGTCTATAGAATAGCTTAGCATTTTTTCGCGCCTTGCAGGGTAAAAGAGGATGGTAAAGATTAGGTTTTGGGGTAGGATCTTTGTGTTATTTTTGTGGCCGGCCAGGGCATTTCTACTTTTTATAGGAATGAAGTTTTTATGGAATAAAATGGTGCCTAGTTCACTATAATAATGGGCCATTTCCAGATTTATTCTGGGATTGTCATCGTCTTCTTTGCACTCCTGGAAGGGGAAGTTTTCAGCAATAAAGGTTTCAAACTCATGCAGATGCCCCAGCGTGAGGCCATTGCTGATTTTTTTCTCGGTCATGTTGATGATGCTCAGCACGGTCTTGAAAAAAAGCTGCATAAGTACACCTCTGACCGACAGTTGCAAGGAGGGAATGCTAGTTTTGACGTGGTCGCGGTAGTAGTGAAGGGCATCGTAAAAGTAGCCCAATGCCATATCAAATTTCTTCATCAGCTCATACATCAGACCAATCTTCAGCAAGAGGCGCAAAACAGACAAATGGTTTTCAAAGGTGTTGATGTCTTTGGCCTTATTGCGAAGGGTTTTAACGCTGTCAAGGTAGGATAAAACGGCGAGATCGTATTCTTTATCAAAGTAGTGGGCATCGCCCATCAGCGATTCGAGGAAAGAAAGCGAATAAATGGTTTTGTCGTCGGTGTTTTCGCGCAATGTGACGGCATGGGTTTGTCGCAACTGCTCTATGCGGCTGTACAGATAGGTTTTCACCGACTGCATTTCGTCTAGTGAGAAATTAAAGGCAGCAGATTCTTCCTCGAAGGTTTTGGAAATGAATTTGAGCTCATCGGAGGTTTTGCGATTAAAGCGATATTCGAACAGGCCCATTTCAATATTCTTGACGTGGTTTTCACTAAAATAGGAAATGAGATCAAAGATCAGGTTGCGTACCAGGTGGGTGCGATTTGGCGATATCACTTCCGGAAGCAATTCGAGGTTGTGGCGACTGAAGGCAAAATCATGAAATTTCAGGATGTGATCAATCATAAACGGCAGTGCCACCAGGATTTTATCGCTTAGACGCTTGGCATAATTGGAGTAGTTAATGAGAAACGGCTGGAATAAATAGGAGATATAGGTGTTCCGGTACTGGGCATCGTAAGTCAGTTCAAGGTATAACTGAGAATCAGGAATAGGCCACGGTTTCGGTTTTACGTAGGGTACCATGACATCTCTGAACGGCTCGGTATCACTTTTTTGCTTTCTTGTGACAATGTGTTCCTCCACTATTTTGGTTATTTTTTTGGGAGAGCCGTTGGATCGATACGCAAGATAAATGACGAACGTTTGCAAGCTGAATATAACCTTCAGAGCCTCTTCAGTGGTTAGTAAGCCCTGTTGTACATAATTTTCTCTCAAAAACAGAAAATACCGTTGTAGAAAAACATGCTCGCCCCCGGCGGCAGTGTACCTATCCGTAAAGTGGGCGGAGTATCCACTAAACAGTACTTTTTCCAGGTGATCTTCTACCCGCTGGGTGAGGCTGTTGTTTTGTCCCCTGGGAGAATCTTTGAGGAAGGAGTCGACATACACCACGTGGTGAAATATACTGCCGAGGTAATTCTGGCGGTCAGCAATGTCGGCCAGTGCTGCATCAAACATTTCGCGCCCGGCGATAAATATGAATTTAGCTTTGGTTTGACTCATAAAAAACTTCAGGGACGCAAGGATACCCAAAATGGTTTCTTTCTGCTCCCTTGAACGGTTATACGATTGGGAGGAGGTGGGATTTTCTGCGGCTCCTGCCGACTTGCTCCAATACGTGTCCGCATCTACCTTATCCAGTTCATCAAAAACAAAAATCAGTTCAGTGGTGCTGAACAGTTCGATGATTTTGATGAGGTCGTTTTCTATATCTTTGGTTTGCATTACCGGATAATTCCGACTTCTGCGGGAAAAAAGTGATAGTGGAAAATTCCTGAATAATGACGCACTATTGACGTTGTCTTCTGTGGTAAGGCTGGAGTTGCTTCGCAATTGAAGCTCTTTAAGTCGTTTGTAAATGCGAGGGGCCTTGGGCTCTCGAGCGGGGGACTCTTTTTCACGGCGGTTTCTTTGGATAAGGTCGACCACGTACACGATATACCCCACCACCAGTACCAGAAGTGCCAAAGCCAAGGTGATCCAGCATAAGGCATTGAAGAGTGAGCTACTGCCGAAAGTGGTATGCGACCCTTTAAAATGGCTGGGCCATTTCTCATATATGTCAGTCAGTAATGGATATATGCCCCCCAGCAGTACCAGGGATAAAATCGATAGAAACGAATGAAACGCAAGTAGTAGGGGATTTATCCGGTGATAAATTCGAAGGTCTTTCGATCTTTCTTCCATATAATCGATGAGGCAGTCGATAATCTGCCGGAAGATGTCTTCCTTGTTCAGGCCGGTACGCCCTAAATTCAGGTTGATGCGCTCCAACCTTTTCTTCACGGGGTGCAATTTTTCCTTGTAGGTTTCGAGCACCTTGTTCACAAAACTTGTTTTGCCCATACCGCGGTATCCTGTGACGAGGTAAGCCCCCCGGGGCGATTCGTGATCAAAGTACTGCAAAAATTGGTTTTCAATTCCCTCCCGACCGATATACCGTTCCTCCTCATCTTTTCCTGTCAAGGGGTGGTGGTGGTAGCTGTATTTTCCGAGCTCGATGACTACGTTTTTATTAAAACTATGACGGGAGTAAATATCTACAATGGGCATAGGGTATATAGTTAAGGGTAATGGCGAAAATAGAAACAAATTTCAAAGAATACAATTTTATCATTGAATATTTATACATGCAACACTAAGAAGATCGTTATTACAATTCGTAATTCTCACCGTCGCTACCACGGCGGGACGCCTTTCGGGGTTCTCTGATTGGAGAGGACAATTATTTGTGAAGTTGTAAAGGTGCGAATTTGCAGAGTCGCATTTTATGTGGTGGTTACCCGAAAATAACGATCTATGATTACCTTATTCAGATTTTAGCGTCCGTTTGAGCGAAGCGAAAGAGGACTTTCTAAAATCTAAGTTTTTGCTCTACTTTTTTGAAAAAGTAGAAAGTAGAAAAGTAATATATGGAGTAGTGGCACAGGGTCGCTGTTACCTTGCTTGGGCTGTCGAAGGGTACTCGGGCTTCGACCCTTCGGCAAGCTCAGGGCAGGCTGAGCTCAGCCT
>JBEBRS010000188.1:0-6372 GCA_040394705.1 Leadbetterella byssophila | reverse complement strand
GTCTCAATTCCGGGCTTATCGATATGTTCGGTTAATATCTTTAATGCCATGATTCCTTATTTACTCAATTCATCAATGATCTGGTCCACTTTCGCGTTGTCAAGGTGCATATAAAACTGCTCCCGGATCTGGAAACAGGGGCCCCATCCGCAGGCGGCCAGGCACTCTACCTCCTTTAGGGTAAAGAGGCCGTCAGCCGTGGTCTGATTCGCCGAAATTCCCAGGCGCTCTTTCAGGTAATCGAATACCTCCTCGCCTCCCATAGCACAGCAGGGGCCTGTACGGCAATATTCAATTACGTGTTTCCCTACCGGTTCCAGGTGGAACATGGTGTAGAAAGTGGCCACTTCATATACTTCTACCGCCTCAATGTCCAGCATCCCGGCAATATAATCCATTACTTCAGCGCTCACCCACCCGTGTTGCTCCTGGGCCAGGTGAAGCAAAGGCAGCAGGGCCGACTTCTGCCTTCCCTCCGGGTAACGCGCGATAATCTCCTTTGCCTGCGCCAATCTGTCTTCTGTAAATGCACTCATTTCTCTCTTATTAAGCATCAAGTTCACCGGCTATGACATTCAAACTACTCATGATAGGAACAGCATCCGATACGGTCCCCCCCTTGATCAGTTCTTCGAAGGCCTGGTAATAAATAAAACACGGCCTCCGGAAATGCAGGCGGAAAGGAGCCCGTCCGCCGTCACTCACCAGGTAAAAGCCCAGTTCCCCGTTTCCTCCTTCCACGGCATGGTACACTTCGCCTACCGGCGCGTCTATTTCTCCCATCACAATCTTAAAGTGATAGATCAGGGCTTCCATATTATGGTACACCGAGTGTTTCGGAGGAAGGTAATAGTGTTCTTCGTCGGCGTAATACGCGCCTTCCGGCAGGTTTTCAATGGCCTGACGCACAATCTTTATACTCTCCCATACCTCCGCGTTCCTCACTTTGTAACGGTCATAGGTATCGCCGTTATGGCCCACCGGGATATCAAACTCAAAATCTTCGTACGAGGAATAGGGTTCCATGACGCGCACGTCATAGTCAATGCCCGCCGCCCTCAGATTGGGTCCTGTAAACCCGTAAGTAAGGGCCATTTCCTGGCTTACCGCGCCTACGCCGATGGTCCGGTCACGGAAGATCCGGTTGCGGTCGAACAGCTCTTCAAACTCTGCAAAAACTTTGGGGAGTGAATGGTAGACCAGGTCTTTTATCTTCTTGATGGCGGTAGGCGAAAGATCCCGCTCCATGCCCCCTATCCGGCCCATATTGGTGGTCAGGCGGGCGCCGCACATCTCTTCGTAAATCTCGTAAATCTTCTCTCTCTCCTGCATCACATACAGGAAACCCGAGAAAGCGCCGGTATCTACTCCCATAATGGAAGAACAGATCAGGTGGTCGGCGATACGCGCCAGTTCCATCATGATCACCCGGATATACTGGGCGCGTTTGGGTACCTCAATTTCCAGGAGCTTCTCTACCGTCATGTGCCAGCCCATATTGTTAATGGGGGAAGAACAATAGTTCATCCGGTCAGTCAGGGTAGTAATCTGGTAAAACGGGCGGCGCTCGGCAATTTTCTCGAAAGCGCGGTGAATATACCCCACCGTCATGTCGCTGGCCACAATCCGCTCCCCGTCCATGGTCAGGATATTCTGGAAAATCCCGTGGGTGGCCGGGTGCGTAGGCCCCAGGTTCAGGGTGGTATAATTATTCTCTTCCTGGAGAGGGACATTCAGCGCCAAAGCCTCTTCCCGTGTTCTGGCTACTAGGGTATTCTTCTCTGTCATCTTCCAAATAAGTCGTCAATTTTATCGTTTCGGGTCGGATCTTCCAGGGCATATTCCTTGCGCATGGGGTGATAATCCATGTCTTCCATATTCAGAATACGCTTGAGGTTAGGATGCCCCGAAAAAACGATACCGAAAAAGTCGAACGTTTCCCGCTCCATCCAGTTCGCTCCCTTGAACAAAGGCGTCAGACTGGGCACTACCGGATTTTCTTTCGGCAGGAAAACTTTGATCCTTAACCGGATACGGTTCTCCCAGCTGTGCATCATGTACACGGCACAAAACTCGGCGCCCTCGTTATCCGGGAAATGAACTCCGGTAATATCGGTCAAAAAAATAAATTTCAAAACCGGGTGATCTTTTAAAAAAGCCACCACTTCCGTTAAGTGCTCAGGAGAAGTAGAAAAAGTCAGCATACCGAAATTCTCTTCAAACTGCCGGACTTTCTCTCCGAAATTCCCCCCGATCTCTTCTACCAGACGTTGATTATCTATCATCTCTTTTCCAGTATATTATATGATTCCAGCAAAGCCCGGTATTGCTCGTCATTTCTTCTTCTGAGCGACTCGCTTTTCGCCAGTTCCTGCACCTGCATCAGGCCGTCCAGGATCTGCTCGGGGCGGGGTGGACAGCCCGGCACATAGACATCTACCGGTATAATGCGGTCAATGCCCTGCAACACGGAATAGGTATCAAAAATACCGCCCGAAGAAGCACAGGCCCCTACAGCCACCACCCAGCGGGGTTCGGCCATTTGTAAGTACACCTGCTTCACTACCGGCGCCATTTTCTTGGCAATGGTACCCATCACCAGCAGCAAATCTGCCTGGCGGGGGGAAAAGCTGGGGCGTTCCGCACCAAATCTTGAAATATCGTAATGAGAGCCCATGGTGGCCATGAATTCTATACCACAGCACGAAGTAGCAAAAGGGAGTGGCCACAAAGAGTTACTCCTGGCTATCCCGATCACCTTATCCAGAGAAGTCGCAAAAAAACCCGACCCCTCGTAACCCGGAGGCGCATCTGTCATTTTCGTCATAATTATTCTTTTTCCCAGTCAAGAACTCCTTTTCTGATCACATAATAGAAGCCGGCCATCAGGAAAGCTACAAAAAGCAGCATTTCGTAAAAACCGACCCATCCCAGGCTCTTGAAATTTACCGCCCAGGGGTACATGAAGATCACCTCCACATCAAACAGTACAAACAGGATGGCTGTCAGGAAATACCGCACGTTCAAAGGCATGCGCGCGTCGCCCACACTCTCCACGCCACACTCAAAGGGCAACTCTTTCCGGCGACTGCGCACACGGGGCCCCAACAGGTGGGTAGCCACCAGCGTCATCGCCACAAAACCCAAGGCAAGTACGAGTTGTATAAAAAGAGGTAAATAATCCTGAGGAACCATTACTAATGATATTTTTAACAAACAAAATTACGACCGTACGGACATAAAAAAAACAGATACGGCGGGAGAATACCTCCGCGAATGGCAGTTTGAAATTATTCTAAATAATCTTGGAGGTGCTGCCAGATAAGGTCTTTCAGTTCCTCGATGCCCTCCATGGTCTTGGCGGAAATAAATACATGCGGAACGCCCGCAGGCAGGGTTTTTCGGATAGCTTTGCGGTCTGCTTCTTCCATCAGATCCGATTTGCTGATGGCCAGAATCCGGTCTTTGTCCAGGAGATCCGGATTGTACTTTTCCAGCTCACCCAGCAGGGTGTGGTATTCGCCCGCGGGGTTCTCTCCGCTGCCGTCTACCAGGAACAGGAGATGGCTGTTCCGTTCAATATGCCTCAGGAAACGCAGTCCCAGGCCTTTCCCCTCGGAGGCCCCTTCGATGATCCCCGGGATATCGGCCATCACAAACGACTGGTAATCGCGGTATTTGACTACGCCTAACTGGGGCACCAGGGTGGTAAAGGGGTAGTCTCCTATTTCCGGTTTGGCCGCAGACATCACCGACAACAGCGTAGACTTCCCGGCATTCGGGAAACCCACCAACCCTACATCGGCCAGCAGCTTCAATTCCAGGATCGCCCAGATCTCTCCGCCCGGAATACCCGGCTGGGAATAATCAGGCGCCTGGTTTGTGCTGGTCTTGAAGTGGTAGTTGCCCAGGCCGCCCATACCGCCCGGCAGCAGGATCACCTCCTGACCGTCTTCCACAATTTCGGCCAGCCTCTCCCCGGTTTCTGCGTTCTTGGCTACTGTACCCAAAGGCACCTCCAGAATCACATCCTTTCCCTGTTTCCCTGTGCTGCGACTCTTACCGCCGCCCTCCCCGTGGTCGGCTTTAATATGTTTCTGGTATTTCAGGTGGATGAGCGTCCAGTACTGCTTATTCCCCCGGAGAATCACATGGCCTCCCCGGCCGCCGTCGCCCCCGTCAGGTCCGCCCTTGTCTACAAACTTCTCCCGGCGAAAATGGGTAAATCCCCGGCCGCCATTCCCTGATTTCAGGTTAATTTTTACGTAATCTATGAAATTGGATGTCATTGATGATGATTTGAGGTGAGATAAACACCTGTTTGTTTCTTACAGATGACACAGATTCTCACAGAAAGAATCTGCGTAATCTGTAAGAAATTATATATTTAGAACCTACTAAGACCCTTATTTAGTTTCGTATAAAACAAAAAACTCCCGGTAAAAGGAGTTTTCGCTTTCCCGTTATGGGATATCGGTCAGTATTTTTCGTCTATCGCTTCGGAAATCTCTTCGAATATACCGTCTATGGCTCCTACCCCGTTAATGGTAATCACCTTGCCTTGTTCCTGGTAATATGGCAGCACATGAATAGTCTTATCAAAATATTCATCAATACGCTTCAGGAGCTTCACGGCGTCATCGTCGGCTCTTCCGCTGATCTTCTGACGTTCAGCGATCCGCTCTTTGATCACCTCCTGGTCTACATCCAATTGCAAAACCAGGTCTACCTTGCATCCTTTTCCTTCCAGGAAAGTATCCAGCGCTTCCGCCTGGGGAACGGTACGGGGGAAACCGTCAAAAATAAAACCTTTGGCTTCGGGGTTCTTCTTCACCTCCTCTTCCAGCATATCAATGGTGATAGAATCCGGCACCAGGCGACCGTCTGCTAAAATTTCTTTTACCCGTTTACCCAATTCCGTGTCGTTGGAAATATGCGAACGAAACATGTCGCCGGTAGACAAATGCACCAATTTATATTGGTCAATAATCTTCTCAGACTGAGTTCCTTTGCCGGCACCCGGAGGGCCAAAAATTACAAGATTAAACATCAATTTGGGGTTACTATATGAATCGGGCCGCAAGATAAGCAATATGCATAAAAAAAAGCCCCGTCTCCGGGGCTTTTTTTGTTTTAAGCATTTGATCAGCGCCTTGCACCCCCTGATTTCTGTACAGTTCCGGTAGAATCGGTTCCCGTTGAGGTAGAATCCGTTTCCGTTCCCGGAATAACATAATTGGGATCCAGCATTTTGCTGAAACGGTGGAACATGGCCTGCGCGTCGGCATCGTCAGGAGCGATAGACAATACTTCTTCAATTTTCGCCTTGGCATCTTCCACTTTCTGTTCAGAGAGGTCTCTTCCGGCCAGCGTTTTCAGTGCATACACCACGTAAGTCCGGTTCGCAGGGTTTTTCTTTCCGTCTTCCCCGACCAGCGCTAAATATTTTTCAAAATCCGGTGCACCTAAATAAAGATGATTCTTGGTGGTATCGTTGATATCCCGGTAGGTTTTAGCAAGAGCGGCCAATGCATAACCTGCCGGCCAGGCATCTTTGTACTCTACAAGTGCTTTTTCCAGGTATTCGTTGGCCTTCGACCAGTTCCGGCCTCTGAAGAAGGAGGTACCCAGACTGGCATAATCCGACGCGTTAGGATCTTTCTTGGTTAGAAGGCTTTTTTCGGTAAGGAAAGAAGACTTATCAAATTCTCCTCTTTCTGCCAGGATAGCCGCCGCTTCTCCGTAATGGTCTACCTCCATGGTAGTATCATTGATCGCCACCGCTTTGTCGATGTTCATAACCCCTAGAGAGTCATTCAGGGCAGTCGTAGCCGAATCACCGGTCATTTTCAGATAGGAACGGCCGATATATCCGTAGTCCAGCCCGAAGTTCTCGTCTTTCGGATTGGCTTTGATAAAGCTTTCAAAATCTTTGACGGCCTGGTTGTATTTGCCTTCCTCGTAGTTCACAATACCTTCCATTCTGTGAATATACGGATCATTCGTAGAACCCTTGATCTCGCTCAATACTCTTTTCAGGCTGATATAGTCTTTCGCAATAAAGGCCAGCTTGGCATAACGCAGTTTGGCTTTCACGTCGCCATCTGAATTTTTCAGGTAGTTCGAAGCGGCTTCGGCAGATTTAGCGAAATCACCGAATGTCTGCCAGTACGAACTCTGGTATTTGTAGATGGGGGCATGCGTAGGATCTGCCGCAATACCTTTGTTGATGGCTTCCTGGGCACCCTGATAATTCCGGCTCTGCAACCAGATACGCGCCATGGTAGCGTACGTTTTTGCGTCTTTCTTGCCTACTCTTTCCGCATTCTGAAGGGCGTTCATCGCTCCGCCGCCGTCTCCTTTCATCAGGTA
>JBEBRS010000187.1:0-6393 GCA_040394705.1 Leadbetterella byssophila | reverse complement strand
AAACGTCAACCAAAAATAATGTCTAATGAAAAAAAATTTATTAAAGGGGATCCTTTTCCGAAAAAGAAAATGGGTTTTATCCGTCAAAAACCTCCTTGCCGTAGTTTTTCTACTCGCAATTTCAGAGGCGTTTGCTCAAAGGACGGTAACAGGGACGGTTCAGTCTGGATTAGAGTTTCTTGCTGGTGTAACGGTAAATGAGAAAGGCACGATTAACTCGACTTTTACCGATGAGGATGGGAAATTTACACTTACTTTGAGAGGAAGTGCTCCTGTGCTGGTCTTTAGTTTTGTAGGGTACGAGACGCTTGAAGAAACAGTGGGTGGAAGAGACAAGATTAGTGTGGATCTGATCGAATCTTTCAGAAATTTGGAAGAAGTAGTAGTGATCGGCTATGGTCAGGTAAAAAAGAGCGATCTAACCGGTTCTATATCGACCATGAATGCAGAAAATATTCAGAGAACCAATAAAACCAATGCATTTCAGGCTATGCAGGGTCAGGTGGCTGGTGTGAATATTCAGGCTGCGGATAATAAACCCGGAGGAGGTTTTAACATCCGTATCCGTGGAGCCAATACCATCAATTCCAATGAAACGGTAGACCAGGGCGGCTATAGTTCGGGACAAAACCCCCTGTTTGTGGTAGATGGAATTTTTGTAAATGATATTTCTTTTCTCAACCCGGCGGATATTGCCCAAATGGATATTCTCAAAGATGCCTCAGCTACGGCCATTTATGGTTCCAGGGGTACCAATGGGGTGGTGATTATCAAAACAAAGACAGGATCGAAGGGTTCAGTTTCTGTTTCTTATGATAACTATTTCGGTGCAAAGCAGGCATACCGTATTCCTGACATGTTACAAGGGGAGGAATTTGTGGATTATTTCAAAGATGCGGTAGTGGGGAACCAGTTTGCGGGAGGGAACCTGTCGTATGGCCGGGATGATGTAGATCTTAGTAAGTTTTTACGGCCTAATGAAATTGCAAACATTAATAGCGGCAAGTATACCGACTGGATCAGGTTGACCGATCAGCCGGGTTATCAGACCAACCATACGGTTTCTCTAAGCGGAGGCAATGAAAGGAGTACTTACGGTATGGGTCTGGCTTACACGAAAGACGAAGGAACTTTTGAGGGAGAAGGTTTTGACCGTTATACTTTAAGAGGAAATGTAAACAGCAATATCCTGCCAGGTGTAACCTTAGGTTATAATAATTATGTGGCCTTGTCAACGCGCAATGAAGGCAGCCGCGAAGGTTTGAGGAGTGCCTACCGCCTGAGACCTACCGGTACGGCTTTTGATGCCAACGGTGACAGGATCTTTTTCCCACTTGAGGGTGAATCATTTATTACGAATCCCCTGTTTGAGATCGATAATATGGTGATGGAAACAAGAACGTTTAATTACCTGGGGAATATCTCACTTGAAGTGAAGCCGATGGAGAATTTTAGAATTTCGACTAATTTTTCTCCGAATGTAGAATTCAGCCGTTTTGGTGAATACAGAGGCCGGTACAACAAATCTACCAGCGGCGTGATACAAAATACACGGGCTACACTCACCAATCGGAACCGCCTGTCTTACACATGGGATAATATCATTAATTATGATCTGAAATTAGGAGATAATCAGATTTTGAACAGCACATTCATCTATTCGCAGTTCTTAGACAGGAATGAAGTATACGGAGCGGAGAGGAGAAACTTCACCAATGACCAGTTTATTTTTTATAACCTGGCAGCAGGATCGGTTCTTCAATCCGCTACCAGCGGACTGGTCAAACAAACGCTCGAGTCATATACCGGACGTCTAAACTACAATCATAATGGTAAATATCTTCTAACACTTACCGGCAGGTATGACGGTTCGTCTATTCTTGCTCCTGGAAATAAATGGGCGTTTTTCCCTTCAGCGGCATTAGCCTGGCGAATTGTTGAGGAAGATTTTATGGATCAACAGCAGGTTTTTAGTGATCTCAAACTAAGGATAAGTTATGGGCAAACAGGGAATAACGGTGGTGGTGGCGGATTAGCACCACTGGGATCGCAGGCACTGATTGGTAGTGGTTTCACTAATCTTGGAGATGAAGTTACGCAGATCGCATTTGTAAC
The DNA here is from genome assembly GCA_040394705.1 of Leadbetterella byssophila. Classification (GTDB taxonomy): domain Bacteria; phylum Bacteroidota; class Bacteroidia; order Cytophagales; family Spirosomataceae; genus Leadbetterella; species Leadbetterella byssophila_B. The sequence continues at coordinate 4,278 of JBEBRS010000187.1, read as the reverse complement.
TAACCTGGCCAACCAGAACCTGACCTGGGAAAAGACGAAGGAGTGGAATTTGGGGCTGGATTTTGGTTTAGTTAACAACAGGATAACAGGAACGTTGGATGTATATCGTCGTTTAAATACCGACATTATTTTCTTCCGGCCGGTTCCGTCTGTTACAGGCTATTCCGGTGTATTTGAAAATGTGGGAGAAGCTGTAAACCGGGGAATAGAGTTTTCGTTGAATACAAAGAATACGGTAAGAGGGCCTTTGAGATGGAATACGTCATTAAATTTTGCAATCAATAAAAATAAAGTAACCCGACTTTACGGAGCACTGGATGAAATTTTATTTGGAGTGCAGGGAGGATCCTATATTCACAGGGTAGGACACCCTATAGGATCCATCTATACCTGGGAATTTGACGGAATTTGGCAGATGAATGAGGCCGAAGAGGCAAAAAAGTTCGGGCAACTTCCAGGACAGGTGAGAGTTAAAGATATCGATAACAACGGAGTGATTAATGCAGACGACAGAACAATTTTAGGCAATAATCTTCCTGTATTGAGCGGAGGGATCACGAATACCTTGGATTATAAAGAGTTTGATTTATCTTTCTTTGTTTATACAAGTCAGGGAGTAATGGCCAATAGCTATTTTCATACTTCCCATACCGGCTTTTTTGATGCCACGCCAGGCAGATTTAATAGCTTAAAAACGAATTACTGGACGCCGGAAAATCCTTCTAATGAATGGTTTCAACCAAGTAATCAAGGGCCTTACGCCGAGACATTGCGGTACAGAGACGTCTCTTTTGTGAAAGTGGGGTATATCACCCTTGGGTACAGTCTGAAACCGCAATGGATCGATAGGTTGAAGTTGCAGAGCCTCAGGTTATATGTTACCGGCCAGAACCCGTTCACCTTTACTTCATATGAAGGCTGGGATCCTGAAAGTTCGGCCCGGAATAGTTGGGGAGCAGCTCACCTTACCAGAATATGGATGGGAGGTTTAAATGTTAAATTTTAATTTGATGAATGCGATGAAAAAGAATATTTCAATACTTATGTTAATTCTTCTTTGTCTGTCTTCTTGTAAAGACTTTTTGGAAGAAGAAAACAGACAATCGTTAACCGATAGTACTTTTTTTAGCGATCCGAAATCAATGGATCAATTGTTGGCAAATGTATATTTCAGAGCTCGGACCGCTACGACTCTCTATGACCTGAATTATTTGGGAACGGATATCTATACCCGGGGAGCAATTGTGGCTGGCATCAATGATCTGAATGACTACGTGAACCTCCAGCCTTTTAATGGTGCCGTATCTTCTTTCTGGAATAGCTATTACGCCCTTATTGCAGCTACTAATACTGCTATTGATCGTTCTAGCGAAATTGAGAATTTGTCAGAGTCAATTCGAACCCGAAGTATAGGAGAAGCTAAATTTTTCAGAGCCTTCGCCTATTTTAATCTTGTAGAGCAATATGGTGGGGTTCCGCTGATTCTGAATGAAGTCCGGTCTGCACAGTCTGATTTTTCAAGAGTGGATGAGTCTGCTGTTTATGTTCAAATTTTGAATGACCTAAACGACGCCTTAGCTGGGGTGGATGAAAATCCAACCGTCTATGGCAAAGTTTCAAAAGATGCTGTCAGACACCTGAAAGCCAAAGTTTTACTTACAAAGGGCTACAAGAGTTTTAAGGCTACTAATGATTTCGCTGAAGCGGCATCCCTGGCAGAAGAAGTGATTGCGAAACATCCCTTGGCAACGAATCTGGGTTCTCTCTTTTCTAAGGCGGGCCAAAGGAATAGTGAGGTGATATTTGCACTGCTTTACGGATCTAATCCTGTAAGTAGGGGAGTGGGGAATAACCGCCATTTATTATTTAAATTTATTTATGATATTTATCCGGGGATGACCCGCTCTACGCTCTACCACAGGGGGTTGGGCTCCGCTCCTACACCGTTTTTCTTCAGTCTTTTTGAAAGCGGTGATGAGAGGGAGAATGTGACATTGAGAAGGACGATGTTGGCAGAAGTGCCAAATTCGGAACGAGGAATTAGTGTGGGAGATACCGTTATACATTTTCCTAAAACCGTATGGTCCGCCAGCACCATTGCAGAAAAAAAATACGTAGTAATCAACCCTGGAAATTATTTTACTCCGAACGGGATTACGCAGGTACAATACCCTATGTTTCGTAAATTTGATGATCCGGGGGTTCCTTATACTAACCCGGGTATAGATCCCGAGGGTGAAAGGGATGCTATTATTATGCGAAGTGGGGAGACAAGGTTAATCGCAGCGGAAGCCTATCTTAACCTGGGAGACAATGCGAAAGCGGCAGCGCACCTTAATACGCTTCGGAGAAGGGCTTCTTTGTCTAACGACTATACCCCTGCACAGGTAACTATTGACGTAATACTCAATGAAAGTGCAAAAGAGCTGGCGGGTGAAAGCAATCGCTGGGCGGATTTGAAGAGGTCGGGAAAACTGATAGAAAGGGCGCAGGCGCATAACCCGCATGTAGCGTTGAATAATTCTTTACGGCCACATCATTTGCTAAGACCCATTCCTAACAGGGAAGTGGAGATTAGCGATGGAAAAATTGCTCAGAATCCCGGATATTGATAACTTAAAAGCAGGGAAGTTAAATTCCCTGCTTCTTTAAAAATAATTACAAATAGACATGTGAGTAGTAAGACATGAGCTTTAACGAGGTGCGTTGAGAAAATATTCACTTAGAAACTCATAACACAAAGCTCACCGTTTAAATCAAACTTATTATGGACAGAAAGACTTTTATAAGAGAAACTTTAGGTATAGGAAGTACTTTAATGTTTGCACCCCAGTTCCTGGGATCCTTATATGCTCAGGGTATCACTATTCCGGCTACGGAACTGATGAAAAAACTGGTGGAAGGGAATGACAGATTCATAGAGGGCTTCCTGGCGCGCGGGGCTGATGGTCCACGCCAGGGCGGTCGGGCCTACGGCTATAACTTTGCCAAACTTTCCGCTGCCTATTGCCATCCCGATTCGCGGTACCATCATAGTGATCACTTGGTGAGTGCTATGGAACAAATAGCGGTTCACTTTTTAGGGGCTCTCACCCCAGACGGCACCATGACGGCAGGAAACATTGAGTCGCCGCCGGATACCGCCTTCGTGATGGAACCACTCTGTTCAGGGGTACACATCCTGAACCAAAGCCGGGAGAAGGCACTGGATAGAGTGAAGGCATCCATCAAATTGCCCATCGAAAAGGTAGGGGCGGCTCTCGCAGTCGGGGGAGTTCATACCCCAAACCACCGCTGGGAGATTTGTTCAGCCCTGGCATGGATCAACCGTCTTTATCCTAATAAGAAGTACACCGACCGGATAGATGAGTGGCTATCTGAAGGGATATTTATTGATGAAGATGGCCATTACCCGGAAAGGAGCATGAACTACGCCGATGTGGAAAACCGTGCTTTTATCACTATCGGGCACTTACTGAAACGACCAGCGCTGTATGCCCCGGTTAAAAAAAGCCTGGAGATGGCTTGGTATTATACCGAGGTAAACGGCGATTTGATTACATTTGATTCCAGAAGACAAGATCAGTATTCCAGCAGGGAGATTATGGTGCAGTACCTGCATTATCGTTTTCTGGCTATTGAACAAGGGAACGGACTGTTTTCTGCCATAGCGTCATTTATTGAAACCCTGCCTGATTTTCAAAAAAATGTAATTGACCAGACCCTGTATAATTTCATGGCAGATCCGGTATTGGCCAAAGAGCTGCCTAAACCGGCGGCACTTCCCACGAACTATGAGAAATTGTTTAAAACCAGTAGTTTGGTAAGGATTCGAAGAGGCGACACGTCACTTACTTTGTTCGGCGGCAATGACCTCCCACTGATTATTGCTTCCGGCCGTTCAGTAAGTCCTAATTTCTTTGGTTACAGAAAAGGAATGGCGGCCTTAAAATATATGCGTATGTCTTCACGCTTTTTTAGTATGGGTTATTTCCGAAGTGAAGGGATATCTGCCAAAAATGGTGAATATGTGCTCTATCAGGAGCTTAAAGCACCCTATTACCAGCCTCTGAAACCGGAAGACAGAAAGAAGGATGGTGATTATGAGTTAACACCTAGTGTTGATGACCGCTTTTGGAGTAAAATGTCTTTTGACAAGCGGCCAGCCGATTTTAAAGTACAAGAAACCAAAATAACGCTATCCGAAAATAACGGAGAAGTGACATTGGACTTTGAAGTGAACGGACCCGCAGGTGTAGCCATTGTTATCCAGTTGTG
>JBEBRS010000186.1:0-6402 GCA_040394705.1 Leadbetterella byssophila | reverse complement strand
AACCATTAACCATTAACCATTAACCATTAACAATTTACCATTAACAATTTACACCTGACAATTCCTCCACCGCCATATACGCCATCAGGCCGGGGCCGATTTCCAGGGCGGCTTCGTCGATGTCGAAGGTCGGCGTATGTACGCCGGAAGTGATGCCCCGGGTTTCGTTACGGGTGCCCAGGCGGTAGAAGCTGGCGTCAGTCACCTGGCTGTAAAAAGCGAAGTCTTCCCCGGCCAGCCAAAGGTCGAGGTCCACCACATTTTCAGGGCCTATGTACGCGGTGGCATGGCTGCGGATTCTTTGGGTGAGTTCAGGATGATTTTGGAGGAAAGGATAGCCTTTGACGATCCAGAATTCGCAGCGGGCGCCCATGGCATCGGCGATACCTTCCGCCATTTTTTGCATTTTCGTTTTCCCTTCGGCCCGCCATTCTTCGTTCATACAGCGGAAGGTTCCTTCGATGTATACTTGCTCAGGGATAATGTTCGTAGCCCCCTCGGCCAGCATTTTCCCAAATGTTAAAACGGAAGGGTAGGCGGGGTTACGGTTCCGGGAAATGATCTGCTGTAATGCCACAATGATATGGGAGGCGACTACCACGGGATCCACGGCCATGTGGGGTGCGGCACCGTGTCCGCCTTTGCCGTGCACCCGCATATAGATTTCATCGGTACTGGCCATGTACATGCCCTCCCGGAAACCGATTTTGCCCACCGGTAAATTGGGGGCCACGTGTTGTCCTATGATGCTTTTTACCTCCGGGTTTCGAAGCACGCCTTCGCTGATCATCATCGAAGCTCCCCCCGGCGCTTTTTCTTCGCCCGGTTGAAAAATGAGCTTGACGGTACCTTCCCATTCGTGGCGCGTCTCCTGGAGGATACGGGCCGTAGCCAGGAGGGAAGAGGTATGCACGTCGTGTCCGCAGGCATGCATTACGCCCGGGTTTTGGGAGCGGTAGGGTACGTCATTTTGCTCGTGGATGGGAAGCGCGTCCATGTCGGCCCTCAGGGCAATCACCCTGCGGCCGGGGTTTTTCCCCGAAATCAGGGCAGTCACGCCTGTACCGGCTACGCCTTCCTGGGGTGTCAGGCCTATAGCGCGGAGTTCCGCCGCTACAAAGGCGGAGGTTTTCTTCTCTTCAAAAGACAGTTCGGGGTTCCGGTGAAGGTGGTGCCGGATATTTACGGTTTCCGGGAAATATTCTTTAGCGAGTGATTTTATTTTTTCCAGCATTGCAGCAAATTTTTACACAAAACTAATACATTTATCACTTTTGGTCCCTGTTTTGCGTTCTTATATCGTTGCGCTCCCTACTTACCTCAAATGAATTGCCGGGAGCTATCACTCGGAACTAAGAACTCGAAACTCGGAACTAAGCACTCGGAACTAAGCACTCGGAACTACAATGAAACATCTTATATTTTTCCTGCTGATTGCAGGCCCCGCTTTTTCTCAAAGTAAGAAAATTGAATGGATAACCTTAGAAGAAGCCTTTGCCAAAACACAAACTGCGCCCCGGAAGATCCTGGTGGACGTGTATACCGACTGGTGCGGATGGTGTAAGGTAATGGACCAGAAGACTTTTACCGATCCGCGGGTGGTAGACTACGTCAATCAAAATTATTACGCGGTGAAGTTCAATGCCGAAAGCCGGAAAGACGTGAAGATCGGGGATAAGGTATATAAGTTTGACCCGGCCAATCGGTCGCATCAGGCGGCTATTGCCTTGCTGCAGGGGAAAATGAGCTACCCCAGTATCGTGTATCTGGACGAGAAATTCAATATGATTCAGCCTGTACCCGGTTACATGGAAGCGAAGCCTTTTCACCAGGTCATTACGTTTATCGGGGGAAGCCACTACACCAAAGAGCAGTTTGAGGCTTTTAAGGCAGGCACGTATGTAAAGACCTATGGTAAATAAAAAAAGCGGGTCGGGCCCGCTTTTTATTATTTCCTGTACAGCACCTCTTTTACTGCTTTTACCGTGCGTTCCACATTCGGTAATGTAGCCTCAATCAGGGTAGGCGCGTAGTGAAGCGGAATATCCATACTGTTCACCCGAATCACGGGGGCGTCCAGGTAATCAAACGCGTTTCTTTGAAGGTGATAGCTGATTTCGCTGGAAATAGCCGCCAATGGCCAGGCTTCTTCCACCACCACACAGCGGTTGGTCTTTTTCACCGAATTCACCACAGTGGCATAATCAATAGGGCGTACGGTACGCAGGTCAATCAGCTCTACACTGATTCCTTCTTTCTGAAGTTGTTCTATTGCGGGTTTTACCACGCGGGAAATCATCTTGCCGAAAGATACGAGCGTCACATCTTTTCCTTCCTGAAGCACCTGGGCCTGTCCTAAAGGAAGCAGGTATTCTCCTTCTGGAACTTCCCCCTTGTCACCGTACATTTGCTCCGACTCCATAAAGATAACAGGGTCGTTATCCCGGATAGCCGACTTCAAAAGTCCTTTCGCGCTGTAAGGATCGGAAGGAACCACTACTTTAAGACCGGGCGTATTGGCAAACCAGTTTTCAAAGTTTTGGGAGTGCTGTGCACCCAGCTGTCCGGCATTCCCGGTGGGGCCGCGGAACACGATGGGACAAGAATATTGTCCTGCAGACATAGCCATTACTTTAGCGGCACTATTGATCACCTGGTCAATGGCCACGAGGGAGAAGTTAAAGGTCATAAACTCAATAATAGGCCGGCAGCCGTTCATGGCGGCACCTACACCTATACCGGCAAAACCAAGCTCCGCAATAGGGGTGTCAATTACCCGTTTTGCACCAAACTCGTCCAGCATTCCCTGGCTGGCTTTGTAGGCACCATTATATTCCGCTACTTCTTCACCCATTAAAAAAACCGCCTCATCCCGGCGCATCTCTTCCGACATGGCTTCCTTGATGGCGTCTCTGAATTGAATTTCTCTCATATTGAAATTTCTACCTTTATAACTGGATACAAAAATAGTATATGGCGGGCAAATACGAAAATGAATTTGCGATAACCGGACACAAAGTTTTTCCCTTTAAAAAAGATATAAAAAAAAAGGACTGGAGCAATTGCCCCAGCCTTTCCCGCTACTAAATCCACACAACTTTTATCTTTAAACCTACTCTCATGTCCTGAGCCTCGGTTGTATTATCATATTGACATTGCAAATTTAATAGCTTTTTTGGAATTAAAAAAAAGTACAACGCCTATTTTTTTTTAAAAATGTGTAAAAACAAGGATTTTTTAGGAAAATAGAGATAGTCTACATATTTAATATACTGTTAATAAGTGGGCTAGGCAAATCTATGCGATGCAAATGCGAAATTTTAATTTTTTTTAAAAAAGTAATTTTTTTTAAGAAGTTTGAAATGGGAGGTCTGTAGGGTATTGGGCCTAATTTAGAAGACCATGATTCGGGGCAGGGAGTTTTTTGTAACTTTGCAAAATGAAAAAACTAGAAGATCTCGGGGAGTTCGGCCTGATTGGTCGTATCAAGGAAAAAACTATCCTGCGGAATACCAGTTCCATACACGGTATTGGTGATGACGCGGCGGTGATAGACCAGGGCGGTCATTACGGACTTCTTTCTACAGATCTGCTGATAGAAGGGGTTCACTTTGATTTATCGTATGCGCCCCTGAAGCACCTGGGATACAAAGCCATTGCCGTAAATGTATCGGATATTGCCGCTATGAACGGTATTCCCCGGCAAGTGACGGTTTCGGTAGGTTTAAGCAATCGGTTTGGCCTGGAGGCCATTGACGAACTCTATGAAGGCATTCACCTGGCTTGCGAAGCCTATCAGGTAGATTTGGTGGGGGGAGATACCAGCGCCAGTCGCTCAGGACTGGTGCTGTCGGTTTCCGTTTACGGGGAAGTGGCTCCTGAAAAATTAACACGGAGAAGCGGTTCGGGAGAGAACGATATCGTTTGTGTTACCGGAGACCTGGGAGCGGCGTATATGGGCCTCCAGGTGCTGGAAAGAGAGAAGCAGGAATTCCTGGCCAATCCGGATATGGTACCTCAACTGGAGAGTAAGTCGTATATTGTAGGAAAGCAGCTGAAACCTGATGCCCGTATGGATATCATCCATGAGCTGGCGGAAAAGGGGGTGGTCCCTACCTCTATGATAGATATTTCAGACGGTCTCGCCTCGGAGATCCTGCATTTGTCTCAACATTCCGGGAACGGTTTTACGATATTTTTCGAGAATATCCCCATTGAAAATATGACTTTGGAAACCAGTACCGAACTTCATATTAACCCGGTAGTAGCCGTAGTGAACGGGGGAGAGGAGTACGAGTTGCTGATGACCATCCGGCAAGACGACTTCGAAAAGATCAAATCCATTACCGACATTACCCCTATCGGCTTTGTGAATAATGAGAAAGAGAACTGGCTGGTGCTGAATTCGGGAGAACGCACCCGGATTATGGCTCCGGGGTGGAAATGACCGTGATCCGCATTATTTTGATGAATATGAGTTTTTTGTGAATTATGGCATGATTTTAGATGAAGATTCGGGGGTGGGAAACCATTTTCAAAGTCGCTAAAATGCATAATTTATGAATTATATTTTTACACGCCTGTTCGGAAAGAAGGATTGTACTTTCCTGAAATCAGTTTTAGGCTTACTCGTATTCGCTTCTTTCTTGCCGGTGGCGGCACAGAAGGCTCCCTCTAATTTTGTTACGACTACCGCAGGGGCATCCCCTTTTTCCTATACCATCTTCGGATATGGTCCCAATAGCGGCGATAATTACGGTACGGAAACGGACTATTCGGTAAATTTTGGTAAGGCAAATGCGGGAACCGACGGTTTTAACCGGGTGATTACCAGTTTTGAGGTAGAGGGAAGGACCTATGTTCGGGGAGATCAGGGAAGTACTCCCTTTTCAAAGGTGGTGTTGAAAAGGATCGATAACGATGTAACCGGCAACAAGGCTACCGCATTTTTCGAAATTGCGGAAGATCCGGCCGATGAAAACATGTACCTGGTTCCGGAGTATGTGAATGATGTGGAAGGCTTAATGAACAGCTACGTCTTTAACCGGGGATCTGACAATACATTATCCAACAGCGGACAAACGAATAATAACGTTGAGCGGATCGATCTTATCTTTGAAAACGGAATTAAAGCGTCGTCTAATCCTGCCGTACTGGGCCGGTCAGGCATTCTTATTATGGAAAGGGGCGGCAACGATTCTTTCAAGTTTGCAGCGATCACCGCCCTCAGTGACGGTGATAAGCAGGTGTCAGGACTGGGTGCGTTAAAAACGGCTGACCAGGGCACGGCATGGGGCGGCACGGGAGTGTCTTTTAAATCAGTGGTGTTTCAGAGAGACGGGGGCGAGGCCGGAAATCTGAAGCCCAGCCAGCTTCTGGCTGCTCAAACAGTTTATGGTACATTTATTAGTCTGGAAGATCTGGGAATCGGTGCCAATGAAATGTTTTACGGGATTAGTCTTTTTGCCAATGATGTGGTTTCAGTAGGAGACGGTCAGAACCTGATCGACCTGTCTGACGGATTTTTTACCGATACAGACGGAACTTCTGACGGCGGACTCGATTTTATGGCCGGGGGCGGATTTTTCACGGTAGCCCATAACCTGGGAGGAGGGGTGTTCCACGACGCGGCCGCAGATCCTTCGTTGATTGATAGCCATACCGGCGGGAAAGACGGGTCGGAGACCAGCGGTTTGACGTTGTATGTTTCTCTGACCGATATGGATGAGAATATACTGGCTACAGTACCTGTAGAAAACGGAAGTTATACATTTAATGATATAGACGATGGCAATTACCGGGTGGTGTTGCACACCAATCCGGCCGGGTCGGCAGTAGCTGATCTGCCGGGAACCTGGTACGCGACCGGTGAAGGGGCCGATGCGACGAAGGACGGGACAGCAGACGGTGTGCTGACGGTTTCTGTGCCGGCGGCCGGCGACCTGATGGCGAATAATTTCGGAATCAATATTGATCCGGTAGTCGATATTCTCCCGATCAAGGCAGACGACGACGATTTCGGTACGATACAGTCGACGGTGGATTACACCACGCCGGAGACCATTTTTGCCAACGATTCCCTGAACAATGTGCCGGTAGATTTGTCGCTGATCGACTTTAAAGTAGACGGCGCGGAAGTAACTACGGCCATAGCGCTGAAAGAATCGGGCAGCGGTACCGATGTGCCGGGCGTTCGCCTGAACCCCGACGGTACGGTCACCGTAGACGCAGGAACCGCTCCGGGAACCTACACGCTGGATTATACCATTTGTGAGAAAGCGACTCCGGACAACTGCGATGATGCGACGATCGTGATCAAGGTGGCGGAAGATGCCGTGATCAAAGCTGACGACGACGATTTCGGTACGATACAGTCGACGGTGGATTACACCACGCCGGAGA
>JBEBRS010000185.1:0-6462 GCA_040394705.1 Leadbetterella byssophila | reverse complement strand
GAGTGGTTTGAAACTCCCCACTCGGAACTAAGCACTCGGAACTCGGAACTATCACACACACACCTCCTCATACACCGCCGACAGGTGCGTACCGATTACTTCGGCTGAGCGGCCTTCGATGTGATGTCTTTCCACAAAGTGTACCAATTCACCGTCTTTAAAGAGAGCGATGGAGGGTGAAGACGGAGGAAGGGGAATGTACTCCCGCACACGTTGGGTGGCATCAATATCGAAACCTGCAAAAACGGTATAGAGCTGATCCGGTTTATTTGCGGCCATATCCAGCGACATGCGCACACCGGGACGCATGGTACCGGCGGCACAACCGCACACGGAGTTGATCACCACCACGGCGGTACCTTTTTGGTTACTGAAAAAATTATCTACCTCTTCCGGCGTAGTCAGTTCCTGAAACCCTACGGAGGTCAGCTCTTCTTTCATGGGAGCTACTAAATGAGCAGGATACATAAGTATATTATTCTGATTTGGTTCCCCTTACCCTTCGGGGCTTGAAACTATCAGCAACCTGGGTGGGGTTGCCTTATTACATAAATCCTAATTCCAGTTTGGCTTCTTCACTCATCATGTCGGTAGAATACGGCGGATCAAATGTCAGTTCTATGCTGACGTCGTTCACTCCTTCTACGGCCCGAATCTCCGCTTCCATTTCCACGGGAATGCTCTCGGCCGATGGACAAGACGGAGACGTAAGCGTCATGAGTACGTATACGTTATTGATGGGAAATATTTTCACGTCATAAATCAGGCCCAGCTCGTACACATCCACCGGGATTTCGGGGTCATAGACCTTTTTTATGGCTTCAATTACCTTTTCCTTTAATTCGGCTTCGCTTTGTTCCATTTAAATGAGCTGTTTGATATTTAAACAAGGGAAGTGGGGGAATTAGTTCCGAGTAGTAAGTTCCGAGTGCCGAGTACCGAGTGCCGAGTGCTTTGAAAAACTCACTACTCGGAACTCGGAACTCGGAACTTCATTTACTCCCCACAAAAAAATAATCTATACACTTCCCCGGTTCATCGCTCAGAAAGTGATCGTCCCAGTTAATGGTGGCGGCGAGGCTGCCGGGTTCGGCCAGGAGCTGGTTGCGGTTGAAGCGGTTGAGGATTTCGTAGGGGATACGGAGCATCCAGGCGGGCAGGCGGTGCTGGAGGTCGAGGATGTCCCAGCGCATAATTCTTCTTACCGATGCCTTATTTTGTTCGTAGTAGGCCCAGACCTTTTCGTTTCCACCCACGCCTTTGGCGTCTAATACCGGAAAATACTGTTTCATCAGGGCCTTCAGCTCTTCTGTACGGTATTCTCGTACGTGCCAGGGGTTTCGGCTGAGGGAGTAATCTTTGTTGACGGTGGTGAGCAATATCTTGCCGCCGGGTTTGAGTACCCTACGGGCTTCCTCCAGAAACTTATGGTCGTCTTGAATATGCTCAATGACCTGGAAAGTCACCACAAAGTCAAAGGTGTTATCCGCAAATTCCGTGAGGTAGGGGAGGTCTACCGTATTGAAATAGTGGTCGGGGTACTTCTCCTGCAAAGCCCGGATCAGGGGTTCATTTTTATCGAGGCCGGTAAAATGATCGCAGGCGCCAATCAGTTTCTCCACACCCCGACCCCAGCCGCAGCCCAGCTCCAGCACCTTGCCGTGGATGATCTTTGCGGCTTCCTCGTATGGAAAATATAACCGTTGATGAACGGGATTGTCGGAAAGAATCTCTGCACTGGTGATTTCAGTGGTAGCGTAAGTCATTGAAAGAAAATTAAAGTGCAAAAATAAACGTATTTTTTGACTTATGGAGGAAAGTGGGGAGATTAGATGTGAGATGTTAGATGTTAGATGTTAGACATTAGATATTAGATGCGGCCGCCGGTGTGGTTAGATATTGGATGTTAAAGGGGGCAGTTTAAGGGGCGGTGGGCCAAAAATCGATAAAAATAGAGATGAGATCGGCAAATTACGGCATCCCGCCGACTAGATAGGACAGATAAACGAATTTTTAAGGCAAAATCTGCGTTTGACTATTAGTAATAACAAAACCATTACATCCTGCAATGAGCTTTCAGCTTTTGGTCTTCAGTAAATCTGGAGGCAATCAGCGGACAGTTGATAGCGTAATTTTTACAAAATGAAAAAAACTATCCCGTTAATAGCGCTGGGTGCGCTGTTTTCCTGCCAATCAAAAAACCAACAACGAGCCCCTCAGATTTCGGAATTTCCGGTGGTGGAAGTGGTGCAAAAAACCGTGATCGGTTATGATGAATTTCCCGTGACCATCCAAGGCACCAACAACAACGATGTACGGGCAAAAATCCAGGGCTATATCCGCAAAGTGTTTGTAGACGAAGGCCAGTCCGTAGCGGCAGGCACACCCCTTTTTCAATTGGAAACCAATATCTTAACCCAAAGTGCCGATGCCGCTGAGGCTGCTCTGACCGCCAGTGACGCAGGCATCGCAGCCGCTGAAGCTGCGGTAACCGCTGCCCGGGTTGAGGTGACCAAACTGACGCCTCTGGTGGCTAAAAATATCATTGGCGCCGTTCAGCTCGAAACCGCCAAAGCCAATCTCAGCCGTGCCGAAGCCACCTATGCCCAGGCCGTAGCGGCAAAAGGACAGGCCAGCGCCACCCTGAAAGGTATTCGGGAAAATATCAATTTCTCTATTGTGAGGAGTCCGATTAAAGGTACCGTAGGCGCCCTGCCCCTGAGAGAAGGAAGCCTGGTAGGGCCGTCAGACCCTACGCCCCTCACCACCGTTTCGGAAACCAGCTCGGTCTACGCTTATTTCGCCATGAATGAAAAGGAATACCTCGATTTCCTGGAAAGGACGCCCGGCGCTACGGTGAAAGAAAAGCTGAAGAACATTCCGGAAGTGGAATTGCTCCTGGCTAACGGACAACCCTATTCGGAAAAAGGGAAAGTACAGGCCGTGACGGGGCAGATCGATCCCGCCACCGGAAGTATTCGCTTTCGGGTGACCTTCTCTAACGCTGCCGGACTGCTCAGCAATGGCAATTCAGGCAAAGTGCGGATTCCAAAAGTATATGAAAATGCCATCATTTTCCCCGAAATGGCGCTCTTTGAACGTCAGGGAAGTTTTTATGTGTATAACGTGGTACGCGATACCGCCCACCTGGTGCGGGTCAGCCTCATTGACCGTACCGAAAACCTGGCGGTGGCTGCCGAAGGCGTGAAACCGGGTGACCTGGTGGTCACCCAGGGTACGGCCAACCTCAGAGACAAAACGGCCGTGAAACCTCAGGTACAGGAGGCCGAAGAATTATTGAACACACTCAAACCCGTATTTTAAACCATGTTTAAAACTTTTATAGAAAGGCCGGTCTTTGCATCGGTTATTTCTGTCCTTATCGTTATTTTGGGGGTGCTGGGACTGTATACCCTGCCGGTATCACAGTATCCTGAAATTGCCCCGCCCACCGTGCAGGTGATGGCCAACTATCCGGGCGCCAATGCCCAGACCGTGCTGGAAAGTGTGATTGTACCGATAGAAGAGCAAATTAACGGGGTGGAAGGCATGGACTACATTGCGTCTACGGCCTCCAATAACGGCTCGGCCTCCATTCAGGTGATCTTCAAGCAGGGCATAGACCCGGATATTGCTACCGTAAACGTACAAAACCGGGTATCGAGGGCCACGCCACTGCTGCCCGCCGAAGTGACCCGCTCCGGCGTGACCACCCAAAAACAGCAGACCAGTGCGCTGATGTTCCTTTCCTTTTATTCCAGCAATCCGGAATATGATGCTACCTATATTCAAAACTACCTGAACATCAACGTAATTCCCGTATTGAAACGGGTCAATGGGGTAGGAGATGCTACTGCCTTCGGCCAGAAGGTGTACTCTATGCGGATCTGGCTGGACCCCGAAAAGATGGCCTCTTACGGACTGGTTCCTGCCCAAATTTCCCAGGCTATTAACGAGCAGAGCCTGGAAGCTGCGGCGGGACAACTCGGAGAAAACGATGGCGCCTCTTTCCAGTATATCCTGAAATATGGCGGGAAGTACCGTACCGAAGAACAATACGAAAATATTGTAATCAAAGCCCTGCCGGGCGGACAGGTGCTGTACCTCAAAGACGTGGCCAAAATTGAGCTGGGCTCGCTCTCCTACTCCGGAAACGGTGAATTGAACGGCCAGCCCGCTTCTACCATTGCGGTTTACCAGACCCCCGGCTCGAATGCCCAGGAAATCAACAATGACCTGAAGGCCGAACTGGAAACAATTGGCACCCAGCTGCCCCAAGGACTTCACTACGTGATCAACTTTGATACCAACGAGTTCCTCGATGCCTCCATCGCCAAGGTGGTCAGTACGCTCATAGAGGCCTTCCTGCTGGTTTTTGCAGTAGTGTTTATCTTCCTTCAGGACTTCCGCAGTACCCTGGTGCCCCTTATTGCGGTGCCGGTATCCATCATCGGTACTTTCTTCTTCCTGACCCTGTTCGGGTTTTCCCTGAACCTCCTGACGCTGTTTGCCCTGGTGCTGGCCATCGGGATTGTAGTGGATGATGCCATTGTGGTGGTAGAAGCCATTCATGCCAAAATGGAAACCACCCGAATGGAAGCCAAAGAGGCGTCTATCAGTGCCATCGGGGAGATCTCCACCGCCATTGTGTCCATTACCCTGGTGATGGCCGCGGTTTTTATCCCCGTGACGTTTATCACCGGACCTACCGGAGTGTTCTATAAACAGTTCGGGATTACCCTCATTGTGGCCATTATCATTTCGGCCGTCAATGCCCTTACCCTGAGCCCCGCGCTGTGCGCCCTCTTCCTGAAACCGCATGAAGAAACCCATGAAAAGGGCTTTGTGCAACGCTTTTTTTCTGCGTTTAATACGGGTTTCAATACCATGACCCGCAAATACGGCCAGGCTTTCGGATTCCTTTTCAAACACAAATGGGTCACAGGCCTGATTCTGGCGCTTTGTCTGGGCGGGATTTATTTTGCGAATGAAACCATGCCTTCGGGTTTTGTGCCCAATGAAGACCGGGGTTTCCTTTTCGGGAACGTAGAGCTGCCCCCGGGTGCCTCTACAGACCGGGTGTACTACCTGCTGCAAGACTTTGAGAAGAAAGCCATGCAGATCAAAGGCATCCAGAACGTGACTACCATCACCGGAAATAACTTTATCTCAGGTGCCGGAGCCAACCACGGGATGCTGCTGATCAAATTAGACGGCTTTAAAGACCGTACTACGTCTGAAACCGCTATTGATGCCATCATACGTCAGCTTTTTGCCCTGGCAGGAAAAGAGTTTAAAGATGCCAAAATGGCGTTTTTCCAGCCGCCCAGCATTCCCGGTTTCGGGGCTTCTGCGGGGTTTGAGCTAAAATTGCTGGACCGCTCGGGGGGAGAACTCAAACGCCTCGACGAAGTAACCCAGGGTTTTCTGCAGGAACTTACCCAAAGGCCGGAAGTGCAATACGCCCAAACCTCACTGAACACCAACTACGCCCAGTATGAAATCAAACTGGATGTGGAAAGGGCCAAACGCTCGGGAGTGACGGTTAGCGGAATTCTTTCTGCCCTGCAAGGGTATATCGGGGGAATTTACGCGGCCGACTTCGTACGCTTCGGGAAACAATACCGGGTGATGATCCAGGCGCTGCCGGAGAACCGCCGGGATGAATCGGACCTGAACAGCATCTACGTGGCTACTACCGGCGGACAAATGGCACCCATCAGCCAGTTTGTGACCCTGCACCGGGTGTATGGCCCCCAGTCGGTAACGCGGTTTAACCTCTTTACTTCAGCCAACATCTCCGGAGCCACCAATCCGGGTTACTCCAGCGGGGATGCCATCCGCGCCATAAACGAGGTGGCGGCCACGGAGCTAAACCGCGACTTTGGGGTAGATTTCACCGGACTTACAAGAGAAGAATTGAAAGCGGGTTCACAAACCCTCCTGATCTTTATTCTCTGTGTGGTTTTTGTGTACTTCATCTTATCGGCCCAATACGAGAGTTATATTCTGCCGTTTTCGGTTATTCTGTCTTTGCCTGCCGGTATTATGGGGGCCTACCTGTCTCAGAAACTGGCCGGACTGGAGAATAATATCTATTTCCAGATTGCGCTGGTCATGCTGGTGGGACTGCTGGCTAAAAATGCCATCCTGATTGTGGAATTTGCTATCCAGCGCCGTAACCACGGGGAATCTATTGCCCAGGCGGCCATTAACGGGGCCATTTCCCGTCTTAGGCCTATTCTGATGACATCATTTGCGTTTATTCTGGGACTAATGCCCCTGGTGTTCGCTTCCGGGGTAGGGTATATAGGAAACCGTTCTGTAGGTACCGGCGCTGCATTCGGTCTGCTGATAGGTACCGTTATCGGGGTGTTTATTATCCCTGTGCTCTTTGTGATCTTCCAGACCCTGCAGGAAAAAGTCAAAAAAGTGAGAGAAGTTAGATATTAGAGATTAGAC
>JBEBRS010000184.1:0-6508 GCA_040394705.1 Leadbetterella byssophila | reverse complement strand
CCAGCTGAGCTATGCTCCCCTGAAAAGGTTTGCAAAAATGCAGGCCTTTTTGGTTCTAAACAAGTTTTTGGACTACTTTTTTTTACGTTTTTTTGTAGCCGCCTCAAAATCAGCGATTTCTTTCATGACGTCTTTGAACGTGCGTGACTCTTCATTGGAGAAGAGAAGGGTTTCCTGGTATTCCAGGTCAGACAGCGTCTGGGAGGCTGGAGCATAGCCCAGGTAATCTTCTATGGCCTGGAGGAGGGGCATTTCTTCTTTGCTGCAAAACGAAACGGCTTTGCCCTTGCGGGTGCCGCGTCCGGTGCGTCCGATCCGGTGCACATAGTTTTCGGCTACTTCGGGGAGGTCGTAATTGATGACGTATTCCACTTCGGGGATGTCTACCCCCCGCGCGCTGACATCGGTAGCAACGAGAACGGTGGCCGCGCCTCTCCGGAAGGCGTCCATGGCCGTTTTTCTTTCGTGGTGGGTTTTGCCGCTGTGCAGCGTAACGGTGTCAATGCTGACCCTGGCCATGGCGGCAGCTACACGCTCGGCGCGCACTTTGGTGCGGACAAAAACCACCATTTTTTGTCCTTCGTTTTCCCGGATCATCCGTTCCAGGAAAAAACGTTTGTCGTCTGCTTCTACCATCACCACCGAGTGTTCAATGTTTTTGGAGACGGGATCATCCGGGGAGATCTGGATACGGATGGGGTTGGATACGGTGGAGTAGGCCAGCTTCTTGATCTTTTCGTCTATGGTAGCCGAAAAGAAGAGGGTTTGGTGCCGGTGGGGCAGTAGTTTTTTGACGTCTTCTATGTCTTTGTAAAACCCGAGGTCCAGCATGCGGTCTGCTTCATCGAGCACCAGGAATTTTACGCGGTCGAAATGGATATGGCCCTGGGCGTGGAGGTCAAACATTCTTCCCGGTGTAGTCACCAGGATGTCTACCCCCTGCTGCAAGGCCCTGATCTGGGGATCCTGCTCGGTACTTCCGAAGAGGGCCAGAATTTTGAGGCGGGTATGTTTGCCCAGGCTTTTGAACACATCCGCAATCTGCTGGGCCAGTTCATGGGTAGGCACCATCACCAGGCAGCGGAGGGTTTTGAATTTTTTTTCAGCGCCCAGGAGGTGAAGAATGGGGATCACAAAGGCCGCGGTCTTGCCGGTGCCGGTCTGGGCGATGCCCAGGATGTCTTCGCCGGCAAGTACTTTGGGCAATACCTTGTACTGGATATCGGTAGGTTTCCGGAAACCCTGTTCGGCAATGGCCCGTTTGACTTCCGGCAGTATTCTGTATTGTTCAAATTTCATCCCCAGGTGATCACATTGTTTTTCTTTTTGCCTTTGTTCCACTCCCGTGGCTTTTTGTGGGTAGGCTCACCCTCTTTGTCTTTTTTGGCTTCTGAAACGAGGATCGCACGCCCCAACTGCTCGGAACCGTTCAGTTCTCTCACCGCTTTGAGGCCTTCTTTCCTTTCTTTCATCTCCACAAACCCAAAACCCTTGTTCTGGCGGGTTTGCTTGTCGATCACGATTTTTACGGAAACGACTTCGCCGTAAGGAGTGAAGAGGGCTTCCAGGTCTTTCTCCTTAAATTTAAAGGGGATACTTCCTACAAAGATGTCCATGGGTTACTGTGTTAAGTCTCTGAATGTCTTTTCTAAACTCTCATTTCCTGATTTTAGTTCGTGCAGGGGGGCGTCAGCTACCAGGTTTCCCTGGCGAATGACGATGGCCCGGTGGCAGAGGAGTTCTACTTCCTGCATGATATGTGTACTGAGCAGGATGGTCTTATTTTTTCCGATTTCCCGGATCAGGCTCCTGATTTCGGTGAGTTGGTTGGGGTCAAGGCCGGTGGTGGGTTCGTCCAGTATGAGGATGTCCGGGTCGTGTACGAGGGCCTGGGCCAGTCCTACCCTTTGGCGGTACCCTTTGGAAAGCTGCTCTATTTTTTTGTGTTTTTCCGGGGAGAGGCCCACCTGCTGTATGACTTCTCTGACGCGTTCTTTCAGTACTCCCCGGCGGAGGCCGTTCAGGCTTCCGGCAAAATGCAGGTATTCGGTCACGTACATGTCGGGGTAGAGCGGGTTGTTTTCCGGCAGGTAGCCGATATGGGATTTGAGTGCTATAACGTCAGGGCCGAAGGGTTGTCCATGAATCTGTACACGGCCTTCCGTAGGCGAAATAAAGCCGGTGATCATCTTCATAGTAGTAGACTTCCCTGCGCCGTTGGGGCCCAGGAAGCCTACAATCTCACCGGGATTCACCGAAAAAGAGATTCCGTTTACCGCCACCTGGCTTCCGTACACTTTTTTCAGGTCTGTAACTTCTATTGACATGGTGAAAATAACAAAAACGCCCTGCTCGTTTGAACAGGGCGCCCTTTTAAAGGTTATATCCTTACTGAGCAGCTATGAAATTGATAACGGCATTGTAGTTTTTAAGGTCTACACCGCTATTCTCCAGGGCTGCACCGATGGTCTTGGTGGTCAGCACCACTTCAAAATCCAGGTCTCTGTTAGGCTTGGTTTCAAAACTTACGCCGAACAGTTGGGTATCAAGACGGTATTGTACTTCTACAGTACCGGTTTTATAACCATAGTTCAAACGCTCGTACGCACCGCTCATGTCTATGCTATAGGTAGTAGGAAGCGCTTGCAGGTATCCGTCATTGGATTTAAGGAAAACTACCGCATATTTTTCAGTAGTGATGGCGTCATCGGCCAGTGCTGCTACACCCCAGGTGCTGGTAGCGCCTGTGCCTACACCGGAGATTTCTTTGTCTTGCCAGTCAGCCACTTTCACTGTAAAGGCCAGTCTTTCTACATTGGCATTGCCGTCTTCTCCTTTCTCACCTTGAGGACCCTCTTCTCCCTGAGGACCTTCAGGACCCACCGGACCCACCGGACCTTGAGGACCCACCGGGCCTTGAGCGCCGGTCTCACCTATCGGACCCTGATCTCCCGTACATGACCAAAGAGTAGTACTTGCTGCCAGTGCAACAATGGCTAAAAGTTTTGTAATTTTGTTCATAACTTTAATAATTAATAATTTTTACAACCAGAATTGGAGCAAAAATATTTAATCGGGAAGAACTTTGCAAGATTCTGGGGCCGATTATTTAGTATACGGTCATTTTTTTAATCTTTAATAAACAAAAACTTAATGGAAAAACTGGATTGCCTTGCCCAAGTGGCTGAATTTCATACCACATTTCACCATCCTATAGAACCGGTTCCGCTGATCCCATCGCCGGAGCGTTGCGCGCTGAGGGTATCCCTGATCGCAGAAGAACTGAAGGAGCTGCAGGAGGCCATTCATGCGCAAGATCTGGTGGAGGTGGCCGATGCCTTGTGTGATATTCAATACGTGCTTTCAGGAGCTGTACTGGAATTTGGGTTGGGAGGCAAATTCAAAACGCTTTTCGATGAAGTACAGCGTTCCAATATGAGCAAAGCCTGCAAGACGGTGGAGGAGGCCGAAGCCACTGTAGCCTATTACCGGGAGAAGCGGGATACGGATTGCTATTACGAGCAGGACGGAGACGTGTACCTGGTGTACCGGGCAGGCGACAGGAAGACCCTGAAAAATATCCATTACTCGCCCGCGGACCTGAAAAAAATCCTGGAGGAATGATTAGGGAGCAAATCGAACAACTTCGGGATGCGCTGCCGGAAGGGGTACGGCTGGTAGCGGTTTCCAAATTCAAATCGCCGGAAGAGATCATGGAGGCCTATGAAGCCGGACAGCGCGATTTCGGGGAGAACTATGTGCAGGAACTGCTGGCCAAGCAGGCGGCGCTGCCGGCCGATATCCGCTGGCACTTTATTGGAGCCCTCCAAAGCAATAAAGTGAAGTACATTGCACCTTTTGTACATTTGATTCATTCGGTCGACAGCCTGAAGTTGCTGAAAGAGATACACAAGCAGGGGGTGGCGAACGGTCGTGCAATCGATTGCCTTCTGCAGGTGCATATCGCCCGGGAAGAAACCAAATCCGGCCTTACGGCAGGGGATTTTCTTACCCTGGTAGCCAACCCCGAGCTGGCCCTGCTGAATCGCGTGAATATCGTTGGGGTGATGGGTATGAGTACGTTTACCGAAGATATGAACATTGTACGCGCCGAATTCCGGACCTTGAAAGCTATTTTTGAGAAAGGAAAGCAGTTCTTGCCGGAGATGCGGGAGATTTCCATGGGTATGAGCGGCGACTGGCCCCTGGCGGTGGAAGAGGGGAGTACGATAGTTCGGATAGGAAGTACTATCTTTGGGGCAAGAAATTAGAATAGCTATGAGCTATGAGCTGAGAGCTATGAGGGATTAATCAGGTGCGAACCGTTGATGAATCTCATAGCTTATAGCTGATAGCTCCTGGCTCAAAGCTAAATTATAATGAACAAACTATTTATACTGGCCGGGGCAATCTCCGGCTTCCTGGGGGTAAGTCTGGGGGCGTTTGGAGCGCATGCCTTGAAAGATTTTTTAACGGCTGCTCAGCGGACCGATACGTTTGAAACTGCGGTGAAGTACATGTTTTATCACGGACTGGCCCTCATACTGACCGGGATACTGCATAAAGAGTTTCCCGTTCCGGCCGTGCATAATGCGGGCTGGGCCTTTATGATCGGTATTCTGATCTTTTCAGGAAGCCTTTTTCTGTTGTGCGCTACCGGGGTGAAAGTTTTGGGCGCCATTACCCCGATTGGAGGTCTGGCCATGATTGTAGGCTGGGTGCTTCTTTTCTGGGGTGTTTATAAATAGCGATTAGAAGTTAGATGTTAGACATACCGGGCGACGTTTCGCCGGGCGACGCTTCGCCGGGCGATGATAAGTCTAACAGCTAATTTCTAACGGCTAAAATTTATCCAAATAGAAATAATCAGTAATTATGGATGCCATAGCTTGGGAAACCGCAAAAGAATACGAAGACATTACGTATAAAAAATATAAGGGGGTAGCGCGCATTGCCTTTAACCGGCCGGAAATCCGGAATGCGTTCCGGCCGAAGACTACTTTTGAGCTGTACGATGCCTTCGAGGATGCTACGCATGACCCCAGGGTGGGCGTAGTGTTGCTTTCGGCAGAGGGACCTTCTTCTAAAGACGGGGTGTGGTCTTTTTGTTCAGGCGGGGATCAGAATGCCCGTAAAAAAGGCGGATATCGGGCCGAAGACGGGCGCGACCGCTTGAATATCCTGGAGGTACAGCGTCTGATTCGCTTTATGACCAAGCCGGTGATTGCCGTGGTTCCGGGCTGGGCCGTGGGCGGGGGGCATAGCCTGCACGTGGTGTGTGACCTGACGCTGGCCAGTAAGGAACATGCCATTTTTAAGCAGACCGATGCCGATGTGGCCAGTTATGATGCGGGTTACGGTTCGGCTTACCTGGCGCGGCAGATTGGACAGAAAAGGGCGCGTGAAATTTTTTTTCTGGGTCGGAATTATTCGGCTCAGGAGGCATACGAAATGGGCATGGTGAACGCGGTGGTACCCCACGCAGAGCTGGAGGAAACCGCTTTTCAGTGGGCGCAGGATATCCTGAAGAAAAGTCCTATGGCCATCCGGATGTTAAAATTCGCCTTTAATCTCATTGATGACGGGCTGGTGGGCCAGCAGATCTTTGCCGGAGAAGCCACCCGTCTGGGCTATATGACCGAAGAGGCCCAGGAAGGAAGAGATGCATTTCTGGAGAAGCGGCCGCCCGATTGGGATAAATTTGAGCGATATTCCTGAAACCCCTTTGCATTTGCTTAAATACAAGGGATTTATTCGCTCAAAAATTTTGTGTGGAATATTTTTTCCTTAACTTTGCAGCCCCAAACACCGTGTGGAAATGCTGCCCGCGTTTCCATACCTAAGTAGATTATAAGAAAAGTTCGGGTTCCGACGGGCTTTAAGTACTTAAAATTAGTGCCTTATAATTCAAGAACAGGAAACCTCCCCTGAGTGGCTATTTGGGTAATGCCTGAAAGGAGGGGTGACCGGATAATTTTAAATTAAACGTAAAAATTAGTAAACGTGGATCAACTAAGCTATAAGACGGTTTCAGCTAACCGTCAGACTGTAGAGAAGAACTGGGTAGTGATAGATGCCAGCAACCAGGTATTGGGTCGTTTTTCAAGCCAGGTAGTGAATATCCTGACCGGCAAAAATAAGACCTCCTATACACCCAATGTAGATTGCGGCGATAACGTGATCGTGATTAATGCGGAGAAAGTACGTTTGACGGGCAAAAAACTAACGGATAAAGTCTATACCCGTCATACAGGCCACCCCGGTGGACAGCGTTTCGCAACTCCTAAGGAGCTTTTCGCGAAAGACGGTAGAAAAGTAGTAGAAATGGCGATCAAAGGTATGCTTCCTAAAAACAGGTTAGGCAGCCAGCTGTACAGGAATCTGTACGTGTACGAAGGCGGCGAGCATCCTCATCAGGCGCAAAATCCTACGAAAGTAGAACTTTAATTATTTCGAACGTTAAAAATTTTTAATATAACATGCAGGTAATCAATACCGTAGGTAGAAG
>JBEBRS010000183.1:0-6514 GCA_040394705.1 Leadbetterella byssophila | reverse complement strand
CCTCCTTACGGGCCGGTAGGTACTGCCAACGGCTTTAAGCTGGATGCGCCTTTGAAAAACAGGATCGACTATATTTTTGTAAGTCCGGGAATTCGTGTGCTGAAATACGGCGTACTTGCGGATCATAAAGATCTCCGGTACCCTTCAGATCACCTGCCCGTGGTAGCAAAAGTGAAGTTATAAGGAATGAAATAGCCATGAATAGTGAACAAGGGCGGTCTTCCGCCCAACTCACTACTCATTACTCACTACTCAAAGCTCAAAGCGGGGGCAGAAATTTCTGTCCCCTGCTTTGCTATTGTATTACCTTAATGTTAACACCTCGCCTGGAATCTTAACAATTTGAAAATACTGGAAACAGCCTGCTTAAAACTGAGTTAACACAGCAGAGATAATTTTGCAGTGAATTTCAGATATCAAATATGTATAAGAACGTTTTAAGCTGTTTAACAATTTTATTCTCTGCGCTTTGTGCTGTTGCGCAGTCCGGTTCGGTGGCCGGTGTAATCACCGATGCACAGTCTCAGGAAACCCTGATCGGGGTAACCATCCGGGCCGAAGGAGCCAACAAGGGCGCGGCCACAGACGTGGAGGGAAAGTTTAAGCTGGGCGACCTTCAGCCGGGCAATCACACTTTCACCGTCTCTTATGTAGGCTACAAATCATTGAAAGTAGAAGATGTAAAGGTGGAGGCCGGTAAAATGACCGAGCTCAGCATTGCACTGCAGGCTGATTTCGGTATGCTGGAGGAAGTAGTAGTGACCGCAAGGGTAGACAGAGGCAGCAATCTGGCCTTGTTAAATGACCGGAAGCTGTCGTCTCTGGTACTCCAAAAGGTAGGTGCCGAAGAACTGAGCCTGAAAGGTATAGGAAATGTGGGTGAGGGGCTGAAAAAAGTAGTAGGGGTGACCATGGTAGGCGACAAATCGCTTTTTGTGAGAGGGCTTGGTGACCGGTACAACAATGCTACGCTGAACGGACTGCCTATCCCTTCTACCAATCCCGATGTAAAACTCATTCCCCTGGATATTTTCCCCACTTCCATTGTCAAAAATATTGAAGTTTTGAAATCGTATAACCCCGTGTATTACGGTGATTTCTCTGGCGGAACCATTGACATTGTTACCCGCGACTATCCTGAAAAAGGTTTTACTCAGCTTTCGCTTTCCGCCGGCTATAACTCCATTTCTACCGGTAAAGAATTTTTAGGAAAGAAGAGAGGTTTTTCTGACTTGCTTGGGTTTTCCAGGAATGCCCGCAGTATGCCGGAACTGGTAGCCAACAGCGGCGCGTACGACTCCTATTTTAATGATAATGTAGACCCCGGGTTCAAAACTCCTTTCTCGCCCCAGGTGTATACGGCGCCCATGAATACGGGCCTTGCCTTTTCCTCGGGAAACCGCTATCTGCTGAGAAATAACCGTACGTTTGGTTATCTACTTACCGTAGGAAACAGCAATGAATACGTGTATCAGCCGGGTAAATCGGCCTGGTTTAACGCCCAGCAGGACGCCATTTACGATTTCACTACGGAAGATTATTTCTATAAGACCAACACGTCTGCACTGCTGAGTTTATACCTGAAATCCAGCCCCAAAACCAACCTGTCGCTCACCGGTCTTTTCGTGAACGACTCCCGCGACGGTGTGCAGGACAACTACGGGGAAAACTGGGACCTGGGCCCCATTCATGGCCGTAGAAATACCCTGATTCAAAATACCTTAGCCACAGGCCAGGTAAGTGTGAACCACCGCGTGACGGACAGCTGGACGCTTTCAGGAGCGGCCGGGTATACCAAGACCATCGGCAGTATTCCGGACCGGGCCCAGATCATGGTGGAAGCCCGCGGCGGTGAGGTTCCGCATTATCAGTTTTCTCCGAACGGTATTACCGACATTAACCGGTTTTTTGCCGACCTGCACGATCACGACATGGCCAGCCACATCAATTCTCAACTGAAGCCGGAAGGCCTGCTGAACGAGATCAATTTTGGGTTTGATGTACGCTACAAAAAGAGAAAGTTTGATGCCCGCCAGATTGATGCCGATGTGAAGAGCATCCGTACTCTTTTTACGCTTGATGAACTGGACGAAATTCTGGCTCCCTCCCGTTTGGGAATAGGAAACAGCGCTACGTGGAGATACAAGGAAGTACCTAACGAGCAAAACCGTTACCGTTCCGAAATGCAGATCTATGCGCCTTATATCAGCGCTAACCTGACCTGGGATGAAAAATGGGATCTGACCGCAGGATTACGTTTTGAAAAGTCAGTTCAGAGTACCGATTATAAACTGGACCGCGACGTAGTTTCGGCACCTTATCGGAACAATACCATCCACGGAAACGACCTTTTGCCCAGTGTGACCTTAAAATATGCGGTTACGCCGAATTCTAACCTGATCCTGGCAGGAAGCAAGACCATTTCCCGGCCCCTGTTTACCGAAGCGGCGCCCTTCCGTTACAATGAGTCGGCGGGAACGGCCCAGCGTCAGGGGAATCAGTTCCTGAAAAACGGATCGAATTACAATGCCGACATGCGTTACGATATCTTCCCGAACCCCGGAGAAATTATCTCCTTCTCGGTTTTTGGAAAACGACTGGTGGACCCCATTGAACTGGTGCGTTTGAACGGTTCAGAACCCATGTTTTCTTATGTAAATTCTGACCGTGCAGTAGTGGCCGGTATCGAGGTAGAGCTGAACAAAAATCTGGGCGGTTTACTGGGAGCCGATGCGCTTCGTGATTTCTCACTGGGATTAAACGGTTCTTACCTGTACACCCAAGTAGAATTTGATGCCGATAAACTGGACGAGAAAGGAGTGCCTTTTTACCCCACGAACTTTACGCGGCCGTTGTTTGGCGCCTCGCCCTACCTGGTCAATGCCGATCTGATGTACCGGGCCAACTGGTCAGAGATGAGCGCCACCAGTTTCAGCGTGACCTATAACGTGTTTGGAAAGCGCCTGTTTATTGCCGGCGCTCAGGGAACGGGAGACATTTATGAGATGCCCGTAAACACCCTGAATTTCAATGTAAATCATTCGTTTTCCAAGAATATGGCCATCAAGTTCGGGTTCAATAACCTGCTGAATCCCAGCATGGTCTATAATCAGGAATTCCCCACCAATGACCTGGAATATATGAGAATCAGGAAAGGGGTGTCAATCAATACAACACTTAGTTATTCATTTTAAAAAGACAATTAATTAAAACTAAATTTTATGAAACGGAAAGATTTGAGAGGACTGGCTTTCGCAGTACTGGCAATGGTGGCCTTCACGGCGTGTGATAATTCAGACGATGACGGGAAAGGCGTAGGACGGGAAGGTGAGTTGCCTAACGGTACAGAAATCGTTGGCGATATCACCGAAAATACGATCCTGTCAAAAGGCAATACCTATACGCTGAGAGGTGGGGTGCACGTAACGAATGGCGCTACTTTGAAAATAGAGGAAGGGGTGACGGTGAAAGCCATCACCAACAGCAAAACCGACTATGCCAACACCGCGTATTTACTGGTGGAGCCGGGTTCAAAAATTGAAGCGGTAGGAACGGCTTCTGCACCTATCGTATTTACTTCGAATGCGGCTACTCCTGCGCCTCAGGACTGGGGTGGAATTATCCTTTGCGGGAAAGCACCTATTAACCCTCAGGGTGGAACAGCACCTTCAGAGATGGGTGCGGGTGTAGTATACGGCGGTACCGATGCAGCCGATAACTCCGGTACACTGAAGTATGTGCGGGTAGAATACACCGGTAAAAAACAGGATGCCTCTAAAGAGCATAATGGCTTTACTTTTGAAGGCGTGGGTAACGGTACTACTTTAGAATATCTGGCCGTATACAAAGGTGCGGATGACGGAATTGAGTTTTTCGGAGGTACAGTAAACATCCGTTATGCGGTAGTGAACGGTGCTCAGGATGACTTGTTCGACTGGACGTATGGCTGGTCTGGAAACGCACAGTTCCTGGTAGGTATTCAGGGAAATGACGTGGCAGACAGAGGAATTGAAGCAGATAATAACGGAGATAACAACGGACTTTCTCCATTGTCATCACCTACACTTTCTAACATAACCCTGGTAGGTTCAAGAGAGGCCAAAACCAATGACAACCCGGATGCGGCTACAGATGCTGACAAAGGCAAAACCATTGGACTGAAACTGCGTGCCGGAACCGGTGGAAAGCTGCATAATTTTGTAGTGTACGGTTTCAATAACGGTGTAGATATCCAGCACGATATTACCGTTGGAAATGCTTTAGACGGAAAGCTGATATTTACAAACTCAGACCTGTACGGGCCGAAACCTTTTAAATCTTCACTGGCCACACTGGTACAGGAAGCGTTCTTTAAAACCACCATTACGGTAAGTGAAGATGATAAGCCTTCTTATATGAACGGGTACATCGGTACTACTGCTACGGGAGCCCTTAACCCTACTACTTTGGGTTCTTTCTTCACCGCAGCTAATTATAAAGGTGCAGTAGAAACAAACAACAACTGGGTAGCTGAGGGCACCTGGGTAAGACTTCAGTAATAATTACAGACGGTTAAATAGTAAGTGAAGGGGGCGAAAGCCCCCTTTTACTTTTCTATTTTCCAGGCTTCCACGGTGTTGCCAAAAAAGGTAGGGATATAAATGATCCCTTTTTTTGGGTCCAGACCAATGTCAGCTGTTTTGAATTTGTTGGTTTGATGCGTTTCACGAAGGGTCTTGCGGTTGCCCTTGCCGTCTACATGATAGAGGTAACCCGACCAGGCCGTTACAAAAAAGCCGTCTTTATAAGGCTCTACGCCATCGCCCCCGTTTTCCAGTTTACATACCTCACGCTGGGCGCCGGTTTTCGGATGGTGTTCAATGAAGGCATTGTTGGCTGTAAGGTACAGCTTGTCATTATGCCATTTTAAGCCGTTAATGTCTTTCAGATTTTCGAGATAGAGGCTACTCTTGTCGTCTTGATACGTATAAACTTTGCCCGCCCGGGAGTCGGAAACATACACCGTGCCTTTTGGGTCGGCCGTGATGTCATTAAGTGCCTGGGCCCCCTCTACTTTGTGTTTTTTCAGGATTTTCCCGGTTTTCAAATTCACCGACACAATCTCGGTAATGTCTGCCACATACAGCACGCCTTTTACTATGGCCATGCCTTTGGGCGCACTGAGTCCGGTTACCCAGTTGGCATTCACAATTTTCCCGTTATGGTCCAGTATGCCTATTCCGCCTTTTCCGTCGGCGTCCCAGCCTGCCCCGTCAATTAAACTTACATAAAGTGCTTTGTCGGTATACAGCACACTTTCCGGCGTGGCCAGGGTGGTGTCGGTTTGCCAGAGCTTGGTGATCGACTGTCCGTTGGCGGCGGACAGGCCCAGGATGAATGCGATTGTCAGGAGGTTTTTCATTATGTTTGAGATGTTAGATATTAGACATTAGCTATTAGACGTTAGATATTAGACATTAGCTATTAGACGTTAGATTCTGATAGCTTCTTATTGGTCCTTAGCTTCGGCGGTCTTTGAAGAGCTAAGTTAGGCGATTTTTTTTCAGGGTGCAAATCAGGGGTTGAGCCGGCGCAGGTGTTTTTTAATGTATTGGCCGGCCGGTGTAAGATGTTTTTTCTTC
Organism: Leadbetterella byssophila; assembly: GCA_040394705.1. GTDB lineage: Bacteria > Bacteroidota > Bacteroidia > Cytophagales > Spirosomataceae > Leadbetterella > Leadbetterella byssophila_B. The sequence continues at coordinate 893 of JBEBRS010000183.1, read as the reverse complement.
CATTTTCCGTGGGTTGGCGCACCCGGTTGGAGCAGGGCGGTCGTTTCTTTTTTGTCGGTCACGTTCCAGTTCGCCCAGCTCAGCTGGTATTTTTCCATCCAGTCGAGCCAGGTCTTGTTTTTCTCCAGGTCGAATACGCCGTCTCCATTGGCTTCTCCTACGCCCCATTCTGTGACGAATACGGGCAGGCCGGATTCGATGGCGCCGGTGGCCCGGTTTCTTAAATTCTCCTGGTGGTGGGGTTCGCTGGCGTAGAAATGAAAGGAGTAGGCAATGTTGGAAAAGCCGGTGAGCGGGTCTTTGGCCACGATATCAATGTCCTGGTCCCAGGAAGAGGAGCCCACCACAATCAGGTTTTGAGGGTCGTTTTTGCGGATGACGGGGATAATCTGTTCGGCGTAATGTTTCACGATCTGCCAGTCGATTCGCTCCGGTTCGTTCCAGATTTCATATACCATCAGGGGAGTGTGGGCATATTTTTTGGAAAAGCGGTCGAAGAATTCTGCGGCTTCTTTCACGTTCTTATCCGCATGGTGGTCATGCCAGTCCATGATGACATATACGCCACGTTCCAGGGCTCGGTCAATAACCGGCGTGATACGATTCCATTGAAGTTCGGGGTCATGAAGGTAGCCGTCCTGAGGTTCAATGGCCATCGAAACCCGGATCACATTGCATTTGAAGGCATCGATAAGTTCATCTACTACTGCAGCGTTGTAGTATTTGGCACCTCCCCAGATGCTCCAGGAAAGGCTGATGCCCCGGAGTTGGGCCGGTTGGCCGTTTTCGAAAAATACATTGCCGTGTCCGGCAAGCAGCCGGCTCTTTTGTCCGGAAGTCGGTAAGCTAATGGCCAGCAGAGCCAGGAGAAAGAGGTTTTTCATCGAGATAAT
>JBEBRS010000182.1:0-6521 GCA_040394705.1 Leadbetterella byssophila | reverse complement strand
AATGGTTAATGGTTAATGATGGATGGTAAGTTCCATTGACCATTAATCATTAACAATTAACAATTAAAACGTGCTATCGTGCACCACCACCTTCGTCCACAGATGGGAAAAGTTCTTGATGGCTTCGAGGTGAATAGGGTGGTTTTCGTACACCCCCACATCTTTCAGGGAATCAAAAATAACGACCAGGTTATAGGAGAAGGAATTATCTACCACAGGCCGGGGATTGGTAGCCGCGGGTTTCCCGTAACTCAATGATTTTATACCGGGAATACGCTTGAGCTCTTCGAAGAATTCGACAAAATTTTCCCGCTCATCGTCTGTCAGGTCTTCTCTCAGCCAGAAAAGAACATAGTGCACAATTCCACTGAGCTCCGGTAGCTCATTTTCTTTTTTACACGACTGAAGGGCCGCAAGCCCGCCACCTGACAGCGCCAGGCCTCCTACAAAGTTTCTTCTTTTCATTATATATCAATTTTAGCCTTCACCCGCACGGGGTACCGCTATGAGCTATAAGTTTTCGGCCGGAAAGATAGGAATTTTTACACAATCCCCGCCAATTTTCCTGTTTTTAGTCGCCCTTTCCAAACCTGTGCATTATATTTAGGCACTTTTAAATTTTAATTATCCAATGATCCGGTACGTTATCTTCTTCCTGTTTATTTGCCTCCAGGCTTCGGCCCAGATTACAGCGCCCAAAAAAGAATGGAAACCTCTTTTCAATAAGAAAAACCTGGACGGTTGGGACATCAAGATCAGGGGGTACGAACTCAACGATAACTATGCGAACACCTTTTCGGTAAAAAAGAAAAAAATGGTGGTCAACTACGACGGCTACGAAAACTTTGATCAGAATTATGGTCATATCTTCTACAAAACACCTTACTCCTACTACGTGATCCGGGTGGAATACCGCTTTGTAGGCGACCAGGTAAAAGGCGGTGAAGGCTGGGCTTTCCGTAACAGCGGCATCATGGTTCACGGTCAGCCGGCCTCTACCATGCTGAAAGACCAGGATTTCCCCGTTTCCATTGAAGTACAGTTACTGGGCGGCTCTGAGGGAGAACGCACCACCTGCAACCTTTGTACTCCCGGCACCAATGTAGTGTTTAACGGGAAACTGGACACCCGGCATTGCATCAATTCTACCTCCCAAACCTATTACGGCGACCAATGGGTCACCGCCGAAGTAGAAGTACTCGGTGATTCCCTCATCCGGCACTATGTAAACGGAGAAAAGGTACTGGAATATACCCAACCCCAGATAGGCGGAGGCAACGTAAACCCGGTAGATCCGTCGGTAAAGAAAGACGGTCTCCTGCTTCAGGAAGGCACCATCTCCCTCCAAAGCGAAAGTCACCCGGTAGAGTTTCGGAAAGTGGAACTGCTCAACCTCAAAGGCTGCATGGATACCCGGGCGAAAAATTACCGGCCGTACTTCGTGAAAGAAGATAATTCGCTCTGTAAATACTAAGTACTGTATCGGTTAAAATAGGCTTGACTACGTTTTGGCTTGCTCATTCAGCCACCTCAGCGACTGATCAAAGGTGGAGAATACCTGTTCCCGGGGAATCACATTGGGAATAATTTCGATTTTGGAAATCAGGTAGCGGGGTTGCGCCTGCAATCCGATCAGCAATACCACTTTCCCCCTGCGTTTCAGATCGGCCAGGATATCTTCCAGCGTATACAATCCGCTTTGGTCGATATAGGGTACGCGGTCCATCCGGATGATCACGTACTCCAGGTTAGGCGGAAGCTGGCTGTACAAATTTTTCAGTTCATTGGTGTAGCCGAAAAAAATGGGTCCTTCGAGGCGCTTGACGTACACTTTTCGCATCAGGTCAACCGATAACCCGGCCTCGTCTTCCCACGGCAGCTGCTGGAGCTGGTCCAGGCTCTGGATCTGGGAACGGTCTGCGGAGATTTCCCCCATTTTCTTCATAAAGATCAAGGCCGAAATGATAAGACCTACCCCTACTGCCACTACCAGGTCCCAGAAGATGGTCAGGAACATCACCAGAAACATCACAAAAACATCGCCGAGGGGCATTTTGTTGATGGCACGAAGTCCTTTATAATCCATAATTCCGATGCCCACCGTAATCAGCACTCCGGCCAGCACGGCATAGGGAATCCGCGATGCCGCCGGCGCCAGAATGAGCAATATGCTCAAAAGAAGAAAAGACGCAACAATCCCCGAAAGCCGGGTCTTCCCCCCCGTTCTCATATTCAGCAAGGTTCGGATCGTAGCGCTCGCGCCGGGGATTCCCCCAAACAGCGCGGCCATACTGTTTCCCACCCCTTGCGAGATCAGCTCCTGGCTGCTGTTATGGCGGGTGTGGGTCATATTATCCACAATCACAGAAGTCAGCAGGGAATCAATAGACCCCAGTAAAGCCAGGGAAAAAATGGCGATGAGATGGGGGCGAATAGCCTGGAAGCTAAAGTCGGTAAAAAGAGAGGCCCGAAACTGGGGAAAACCCTGGGGAATTTCGGAAATGGTATTCAGCTTTACTCCCGTAAAAATGGCAATCAGGGTCACTACCACCAAAGCCACCAGCGTATTGGGGAGGCTGGAGGCAATCTGCTTCATGGCCCGAAACACCATCCACCGCCCCGGGAGATAGCTCAGCACCTTACGAAACCCGTAGATCACCGCTACCGTCATACTCACAAACAGGAATTCCATCCAGTTGATATTCTGCACCCCGCGGTCAATATGGCGGATCACCCCCCAGGTAGACTTCACCTGGGCCCTGGATATGGCCTTGGCTTCTGCAAGGATATCTGCTTCGGTAATGTTCCGGGCCTGCCTTACTTTTTCCTCGATACTGATCAGGTCCGTCTTGCTCAGATTTTCGGCCGATTTTAATTCCTGGAATACCTGTTCCATCAACTGCGATTCGGCATAAATACGGTTCTTCTCCAGCAATACCGGGTCTTCCGATGCCACATAGCCGAGCAGGGGAAAAATCTGTGTAATGATAATGATCACGCCGATACCCGTCATAAAACCCGAAACCACCGGGTAGGGTATATATTTAATGTACTTTCCTACGCCTACAATCCCCAGCACCACCTGGAGCATTCCCGCCATAAAAAAGATAAAGAAGATGGAAGGCAGGGCGCGCTGCACATCACCGTCAACCCCCTGGATCACCTGGGAAATCACCACCACACTTACGGCGGTCATGGGTGCGGTCGGACCGCTGATCTGCGGCTGGGTAGAGCAGAAAAGCGAAGCAAAAAAGCCAATAAAAATGGCCCCGGTCAGACCGGCGGCTGCACCCAGACCCGACTGCTCGCCAAAAGCCAGCGCCAGTGGCAGGGCTACTATGCCTGCCGTAATTCCGCCAAAAAAGTCGCCCCGGACATGCTCAAAACTCAGGTATTTTTCCTTATGAGCAGTCATTTTTTACGGTTCAATGTTGTATCCTGTTTCGATTCGACAAGTTACGTATTTTTTCCGGTTCTTTTTTCTGGCTTCTGCCCCTCCATTAAAAAAATGTTTATATTTACCCCCATAGACCTTAAATACTAAACTTGCTAAAGATATTCCCATGAAACTGATCGCCGCCATTGACCAGGGAACCACCAGCACCCGGTGCATATTTTTCAACAAAAAGGGGGAAATCGTCTCCATGGCCCAGAAAGAACACCGCCAGATCTTTCCCCAACCGGGTTGGGTGGAGCACGACCCCGTGGAGATTGCCAAAAATACCCTGGAAGTGATTGCCCAGGCGCGCATCAATAAAAACATCGCCCTTCACCAGATCGTGGCCTGTGGAATCACCAACCAAAGGGAAACCACCGTGATCTGGAACAAAAAAACGGGGAAGCCCTACTACAACGCCCTGGTTTGGCAAGACACCCGCGTAAGTGACCTGGCCGCCGAACTGGAAAAAAACACAGGATCGGCCTATTTCAGAGAAAGAACCGGCCTGCCCATCTCTACGTATTTCAGCAGCCTGAAGATTGCCTGGCTCCTGGAAAACGTACCCGGGCTGCGGGAAGATGCCGAAAACGGACTCGCCCTCTTTGGCAATATGGATACCTATACGGTCTGGAACCTGACCCGCGGCGCCCTGCACATTACGGATGTCACCAATGCCTCCCGCACCCAGCTGATGAACCTGGAAACCCTGGACTGGGACCGGGAAATCCTTTCCCAACTCCGGATTCCGGAGGCTATCCTGCCCGAAATACGATCGAGCTCCGAAGTGTACGCCCCGGTTACCGCGGAACCCCTGGCCGGAATCCCCCTGGCCGGTATCCTCGGCGACCAGCAGGCCGCCCTCGTAGGCCAAACCTGCTTCCAACCGGGAGAAGCGAAAAATACCTACGGCACAGGCTGTTTCATGCTGCTCAATACGGGTGAAAAGATTGTACCTTCCACACACGGCCTCCTCACTACGGTAGCCTACCGCTTCGGAAGCGAAAAAGCCCACTATGCCCTGGAAGGCTCGGTGGCGGTCACCGGCTCTCTCGTGCAATGGCTGAGAGACAACCTGGGCCTCATCCAAAACAGCCAGGACATCGAAGCCCTGGCCCAAACCGTGGAAGACAACGGAGGCGCCTACTTTGTCCCCGCCTTTTCAGGCCTATATGCGCCCTACTGGGAGTCTTCCGCCCGCGGGGTGATCGCCGGACTTACCCGGTTTGTCCACAAAGGGCATATCGCCCGGGCCGTACTCGAAGCCACGGCCTACCAGACCCTTGATGTACTCCGGGCCATGGAAAAAGACGCCGGCATTACCCTCACTTCCCTGAAAGTAGACGGGGGCATGGTAGTCAATGAACTGCTGATGCAGTTTCAGGCCGATATGCTCCACGTACCGGTGATACGGCCGGTGATGATCGAAACTACTGCCCTGGGGGCGGCGTATGCCGCCGGACTCGCCACCGGATTCTGGGAAACCCGGGAAGAGTTAAAGGAAAACTGGGGGAAAGACAAGGAATGGCAGCCGAACATGCCCGCTGAAACCCGTGAGAAATACACGCACGGGTGGAAGAAAGCTATAGAAAGATCGAGGGGGTGGGAGTAGGAGTTCCGAGTGGAGAGTTCCGAGTAGAGAGTAGCGAGTAGCGAGTAGGGAGTAGGGAGTCCTTGTAATTTGTAATTCGTAATTCGTAATTTTTAATTCGTAATTGAACTTTCTTCCGCAGCACCAAACATTCTCAGCCGGAAACATTTAACTTTGCCGGGCCAAAAAAAACAGTTCTTGAAAAACTCATCCAAAGGATTATTATTTATCCTGATTACAGTACTGATCGATGTCATCGGCATTGGCCTGATTATTCCCATCATGCCGGCCCTTTTCCAGGAGCTGACCGGCGGAACGGTAAGTGAATCGTCTACCTATTCCGCTTACCTTGTTTTTGTGTACGCCCTGATGCAGTTTGTCTTTTCACCCATCATGGGCGGGCTGAGCGACCGGTACGGACGACGGCCCGTACTCCTTCTCTCCCTCTTCGGTTTCGGGGTGAATTACATTTTCATGGCGCTATCACCCACCATCGGCTGGCTATTTGTGGGCCGTGTCATTGCCGGCATTACCGGCGCCAGCTTTTCGGCAGCCAATGCCTACATTGCCGATGTCACGCCCTTTGAAAAACGCGCCCAGAGCTTCGGACTGGTGGGCGCCATGTTCGGACTGGGCTTTATCATTGGGCCCGCCCTGGGCGGAGTACTGGGAGAAATGGGTACCCGCATGCCGTTTTATGTGGCCGCAGGCCTCTCCCTTGCCAACTGGCTGTACGGCTACTTTTTCCTTCCTGAATCACTGGCTCCCGAGAAGCGCCGGGAATTCAACTTCCGCCGGGCCAACCCCGTGGGCAGTGTAATGAACCTCCGGAAAAATCCCTTTGTTTTCTCCCTCACCACCGCCCTCTTCCTTGTCTATGTGTCGGGCTTCGCCACCCAGGGAACCTGGTCTTTCTATACCATTGAAAAATTCGGCTGGAGCGAGGCCGAAATCGGACTTTCCCTGGCCTTCCTGGGCTTGCTGGCCGCGGCGGTACAGGGCGGACTCATCCGGTACACCATCCCGCGGATCGGCCAGGAGAAGTCGCTTTTCCTCGGGTTGACCATGAACAGCCTGGGACTTCTGGGCTTCGGACTGGCCTCCCAAAGCTGGATGCTGTATGCCGTCATGGTATTTAACGCCATCAGCGGACTGGCCAACCCGGCTTTCCAGGGCATCATTTCCAGCCATGTTCCTCCCAACGAACAGGGAGAACTCCAGGGCGGCCTCACCAGCCTGATGAGTATCGCAGCCATTATCGGCCAACCCCTGATGCTGGGCTTATTCCGCACCTTTACCCGTGAAAATGCCCCCGTTTACTTCCCCGGAATGCCTTTTCTGGCAGGAAGCCTCCTCAGTACAGTCAGCATTATCCTGGCCTACCGGATAATCTACAAGAAAAATATACCGAAAGTTGCACAAGATAATTAATATCACTAAATTTGCACCCCGATCTACAGGTATAGTTTAAAGGTAGAACTGCGGTCTCCAAAA
>JBEBRS010000181.1:0-6534 GCA_040394705.1 Leadbetterella byssophila | reverse complement strand
AATTAAGTTGGGTTTGAAGGAGTTGGATGAGGGGAAACGAATTTCATTAAAAGATTTAATGACAAAAATAATGACATGAAATAGCCATGAGCATTCAGCTATCAGAAAACCGGCACACCAAGAGGAGCGCCTCCCGCCGCCAATGTATAAGCGAAGCGTCGCCCGGCTGACTGCTGAAAGCTGAAGGCTGAAAGCAAAATTTTATACAGATGAAAGTGTATCTGTCTCCGAACTATCTTTGATACAAGACAAGATCCTGAAAAGATAGATGAAGCGTTATAAAATTTTTCCCATTTTCGGGTCCGTAAAGCTCTCTTTACCCGTTTCTACATGCCCGGCATAATGCCATTCAAAGTCCGGATAGTCTTTTATCGTCAGTTTGAAATCATACCAGTTATGGCTCTTTTTGAGGTCGGCGGCCCAGGTCTGTACACTATTTTTCTTGAGCTTTATGCGTTGATCTCCCTGATGATAGGAGAGGTCAGTCAGGGTTAACTCCAGGTCTTGGTCAGACCTGTTCCGGAGTTGAAACTCCATGTCGCCCAGGGGTTGTCCCCGCCTGTTTTTGGGGTAAGAGACCGTTACTTCTACAGGAATTTCACGGGCCTTGAAACGGCGGTAAAAACCGTTCGGACCGTGTACTTTCACTTCCAGTACTTCCCCGGAGAAATCCAGCTTGTCACGGAGTTGATCGCCTGTTTTTACGGTATAGTGCCGCGACTGGAACTCCCCTTGGCCGGTGCGGAGATTTGCGAAGAATGGCGCCCCCCCTGTGCGGAATGTGGTACCTGCACGCAGCTGAAGCTCGGGCGCGCCTCCTTCCGGTAGAAGCAGGTCAGCAAAGAGTTCATAGGGAATAGGCAGCGCCCGCTTAACTCCTTTTTCCTGACGGGGCATCCAGGGCGATTTTTCGGGATCGGTGTTTACCATGGCGCACTCTTCCGGTGTCAGAGCTTTGAAGTTTGATGGTACTGCTTTGTCTTTGGCCGACCGAATCGATTTCATGAACGTTTCTTTTTGTACAAAATCCTGGAAGGTTCCCGCCTGGAAGGGGGTGAAAACCGAACTAAGATCTCCGCAGACCGTCCTCCGCCATTCGGTAATATTGTCCTCCCGAATGTCTTTTTTATAGCGTTTCGCGATAAACTTCTCCAGAAACATCAATATCGAGCTGTGGTCGAATACCTCCGAACAAACTTTTCCTCCCCGGCTCCAGGGTGAGGCAATCACCAGGGGTACCCGGTAACCCAGGCCGATGGGACCGTCCGCGACGCGGGAGTACGGCCTCTCCTTTTCGTGTTCCAGGTTGACCTGTTCGGCCCAAAGGTCAATTCCCGCGGAGGCTTTTCCTGTTTCCGGCTTCTCCGGATGTGGCGCCACAAAGGGAGGAACATGATCGTAATAACCGTCGTTTTCGTCGTAACACAAGATGAAGACCGTCTTTTTCCATACTTCCGGGTTTTGGGTCAGGATATCCAGCACTTCCGAAACATACCAGGCGCCGTACCAGGGTGCACTGGGGTGATCGGAGAAATTCTGTGGAGCTACCAGCCATGAAACGGGCGGAAGTTCTCCGGAATTGACGTCTTTCCTGAATTGGTAAAGCACGTCTCCTTCCGGTACTGCCATTTTCTCCCCGTTTTCCAGCTCTACCTCTGCCAGGCGGTGGTATGCAGCATGATTCCGGTTGGTGGTAAATGCTTTCCGGTGTAGGTTTTTCTCCAATTCCGGCAACTTGCTAAAGTTTTCCGGGGAATAGGCCGCCAGGTCTTCCAGAGCCGTTTGGTAGGAAAGCTCCAGGCCGTCCAGTTTTTCTTTTTGTTCCGTGCCTTCCGCTACTTGTTTTTTCAGAGCCTCTATTTCCTGGGGGAGGTGCTGTACGCGTTCCTGAAGAAAGGTGCGATAGGCGGGGTGAAACTTCGCCCGGTAACGGGAGAACCACTCGATCGGGTTATCGGTGAAATTGCCGAGCCAGCTGCTTTCTTCTCCCCGGAAACCTACGGGCAAACTGATCTCGTTCTGGTAGATTCTCCAGTCGATCCCCTGTTCTTCCAATCGCTCGGGAAAAGATTTCCAATTGGCGTAGCGGTTGTAGTTGATGTCTTCGTTCTTGACGTTGGCCTTCCTATCGAAACGGTTCCCTTCGCGGATGGTGCCGCTCCAGAGGTAAAGGCGGTTAGGTGTGGTGCCGGTCAGGGAAGAAGAGAAGTTCTGGTCGCAAACGGTGAACGCATCGGCAAAGGCATAATAAAAGGGGATGTCTTCCCGGTTAAAATAACCCAGGGTTAGGGGGATATCTTTGTAGTCGGGGTTCCCGGATTGCTTTTCGGCAAGCCATTGGTCGTATTTTCCGTCGTTTCGCGCCCTTACCTGATTTTCCCAGGAGTGGGGCAGGTCACGCATCCAGGTGGCTTTGGTATCTTTGATATTGAGATGAAAAGGAAGAAAAGTTTCGTTTTTTGCATTGGTTTGCAGCCATACTTTATGGCCGTTGGGCAGGTCCACCGCCCGCGGATCATTGAACCCCCTTACGCCCCTGAGCGAGCCGTAACTGTGGTCAAAGGAACGGTTTTCCTGCATAAGGATCACCACATGGTCGGCATCCCACACCGTGGAACCTTCCGCCGGCTGAATAGTGGCTGCCCGTACCACCGATTCGGGCAGTAACGCCCCGCCGGCAATCAGGCCGGCCTTCTTAATAAAATCACGTCTCGAATCCATAACATCACATTAGAACTTCAAAGAAACAAATAATTTCCAGTATCTTTAAAGAAAAAAACATGATAACCGATACCGCCAGCGCTATAGAACGGATTTTTGAAGTCCAGAAAAGCCACCAGTACCGGGTAGCCGCCACCTCCTGTGCCGAAAGGAAAACCAAACTCCGGGCTTTAAGAAAAGCCGTGGAAGAAACGTTCCGCCAGGAAATCCGCGATGCGCTTTTCGCCGACTTTAAGAAACCTCAGGCCGAAACCGACCTTACCGAAATTTTTGCGGTGACGTCTGAAATCGGCCATACCCTGAAGTACCTGGAACGGTGGATGAGTGACCGTTACGTGAAAACGCCCCTGTCGTTTTTCGGGTCCTCTTCCTATATCCGCTATCAGCCCAAGGGTACCTGCCTGATTATTTCGCCCTGGAATTTCCCGGTGAATCTCAGCCTCGGTCCCCTCGTCTCTGCCGTAGCAGCGGGGAATACCGTTATCCTCAAACCTTCGGAACATACTCCCCATACTTCTGCGGTGATTCAGAAGCTCCTCCGACATGTATTCCCGCCTGAAGAAGTAGCTGTGATAGAAGGTGGGGTAGACGTGTCTACGGAACTGCTGGCCCTGCCGTTCAACCATATCTTCTTCACAGGGTCGCCCCAGGTTGGAAAAGTGGTCATGAAAGCCGCTGCCGAACACCTGGCTTCCGTAACCCTGGAGCTGGGCGGAAAATCGCCTGTGATCATCGACGAGACCGCGAATATCCCCTCGGCGGCCCGGCGTCTCGCCTGGGGAAAATTTATGAACAGCGGACAAATCTGTATCGCCCCCGATTATGTGTTCGTTCACCGCTCCAAAGAAGCCGCTTTTCTGGAAGAACTCAAACGAGTGCTGGAAGAATTCTATGGCAATGAAGCCCTGAAAAGCGACTCCTATTGCAGTATGGTGAACCCGGAACACGCCAAAAGGGTGTACGGCTACCTGGAAGATGCCGGGGAAGCGGAAGTGGTTTTCGGAGGAGAAAAACAGGATTCCAGGATCAGCCCTACGGTACTCCGCGGGGTTTCGCCTGACGCGCGGATCATGCGGGAAGAGATCTTTGGCCCGGTACTGCCCGTGCTGGCCTACGACGACCCCGAAGAGGTCGTAAACCATATCCGGTCAGGAGAAAAACCCCTGGCTTTGTATATTTACAGCAATAAAAAGAGCCACATCGATATGTTTTTGTCGGGTACCCGTGCTGGGGGCACCTGTATCAACAACAACGATATGCATTTCCTGCAACCTTATCTGCCTTTTGGGGGAGATAACCACTCGGGAATAGGCAAAGCACACGGCGAATGGGGATTTAAGGCTTTTTCCAATGAACGAAGCGTGTATCGACAGCACCTGCCCAGTGTGCTGGAAAAGCTCATGCCGCCGTATACCGCAGGAAAAAACCGCGTGGTGGAATGGATCGTGAAGCTCTTCTGATTTTGTTTTTGGGCAATACTTCCTAATTTTGAGGCCGATTTTAATTAACTGATGACAAAGATAGACCGGTATCTTATCAAGCGCTTTCTCACCACCTACGTCTTTGCCGTGTTTATCATTGTATTGGTGATCCTGGTAATTGATTTCGTGGAAAAGAATGACGACTTCCTGGAAACCAAACCTTCCAATAATGCCATTTTCTTTGACTACTACATGAATCTGGCGCCTTACTGGGCCAACTATATCAGTCCTCTGATGATCTTCATCTCTACCGTTTTTTTTACGGCAAAGATGGCATCACACACCGAGATTATCGCAATTCTTGGCTCCGGAACCAGTTTTCGCCGGCTCATGCTGCCTTATTTTATAGGTTCGGGCATTGTGGCCGTTTATTCTTTTGTGATGGTAGGGTGGGTATTGCCCAAGGCCAATATCCCCCGCATCGAGTTCCAGAATAAATACCTGGAAAGTGATTTCTACTTTTCCGGCCGCGATATCCACATGGCCGTGCAGAAAAACGTTTATGCCTACCTTTCCAGCTACGACAATAACAGCAAGACCGCTTACGATTTTACCCTGGAAAAAATAGAAGACAATCGCCTGGTGGAGAAGCTGACGGCGCGGCGGGCCACGTATGACGACTCCCTGAAAAAGTGGAAACTGTACGATTACCAGATCCGTAAGCTCGGTATCATGAAAGACCAGATGGCGTATGTGACTTCTGCCCCCCTGGATACCAGCATCAACATGTTTCCGAGTGATTTTACCAATGCCAAAAACCGTCAGGAAACCCTGACCATTCCCCAGTTACAAGACTATATCGACCTGATCAACAGCCGGGGAGCCGAGGGAGTGGAAATCTATAAAATTGAATATTACCAGCGTTTCGCTACGCCCTTTGCCGTCATGATCCTCTCCATAATGGGGTTGATTGTTTCCGCACGGAAGGCCCGCGGAGGGGTAGGACTTCAGATCGCGATCGGTTTCGTGCTGGCCTTCCTCTATATTATTTTTTATATTCTTTCGAAAGGAATTGCCGAAGCCGGGAGCATGAACCCTATTCTGGCGGTCTGGCTGCCCAATATTGTCTTTAGCGTGATTTCCGTCGTCATGTATTTTACGGTACCCCGATAGGAGTTGTATTATAGACGAACACCTTTATTTCCACTTGATTTTTTGGGGGTTGGAAAACAGGGTAATCACACCGAATATAACCAGGTAAAGGTTATACAGGAAGTCGTAAAAAGGGATTTTCCAGGAAGACAGGGTCTTGCCCAGCCGCTTGTTCACCAGGGCCAGCACAATCCATTTGATCAGTACATAGCCCAGGAAAACCACCGTCACCAGGCGCATCCAGTTGTTATAGGGCAGCCAGTGGGCCAGCTCGTAGCGGGCCAGGAAATCTGCGGGAACTTTTGCCCATTCGGGCAGCGTGAACCAGAAGGGGTGCAGGAAAAACACCGGTACCAGCAGCAGCCAGGAAAAGATACCGCTGACCCACAGCAAGCCCAGGTTGACGCGGTCACGCGTTTTGTATTTTTTTCCTACCGATAAATGCCTTTTTTTCTGTACGAACCACTCCTTCCAGGTGGTTTTGGGAATAGAAAGGGTCTGTCCGTCTATACAGACACTTACATTTGCTTTGGAGGAGGCTTTGTTGACAAAGAGGTCGTCGTCTCCGCTCAGCAGTGTGTTATGCCCAGCAAATCCCCCGTTTTTCCAAAAAAGATCTTTCCGGTACATGAGATTTCGGCCCACGCCCATAAAAGGCATGCCGGAAAGCGCAAAAGACAGGTATTGCACAGCAGTCTGGAAAGTTTCATACCGGATAAGCGCATTCAGCCGGCCCGGAAAGTACTGGTATTTGGAGAAGCCCAATACTATTTCCTTCCCTTCCGTGGCCTGGGCAATCATCTGCCTGATCCATTGATCAGATTCCGGACGGCAGTCGGCATCGGTAAAGAGCAGCCATTCGTGGCGGGCCTTCTTTACGGCCAGGGTAACTGCGTATTTTTTGGCGGTGTAATGATCGGGCAGGTCCTGTACCCTCAGGTAATTGAGGTGCTTTATGCCGTCTTCATTATGGATCAGGTAATCGTAGGTGCCGTCACTCGAACGGTCATCGGCTACCAGGATCTCAAATGTGGGGTAGTCCTGCCTGTCTAGCAGAGGGAGCAATTCCCGGAGGTTTTCTAACTCATTGGAAGCGGCCACTATAAGGGTCACGGGCGGTTGATCCTCTTCCGGTTCCAGGTCGCGATGGCCGGAAAGCTTGGTAAAGATAAACAGGATGTAGAACAGCTGTATAGCAATAGCCCCAAAAAATAAGATTGGGAGAATGGTTTCCAAAGGT
>JBEBRS010000180.1:0-6586 GCA_040394705.1 Leadbetterella byssophila | reverse complement strand
TTTATCTACCAGAACAGGGTGGAAAATCTCCCGGCATCGTTTATTTTTACCACGGCGGTAGTTAGTGTGTCTCTCATTTATTTGTTAATTTATAACCGGAAACATTCCGTTTCCACCCTATAGGAAATGACGATCATAGACGGAAAATTAATCTCGGGCCAGGTAAAGACTGAATTGAAACTGGAAGTGGATGCCATTCGCGAGGCGGGAGGGAAAATCCCTCACCTGGCGGCGGTATTGGTGGGCGACAACGGCGCATCGGAAACGTACGTGGCCAGCAAGATTCGTTCCTGCGAGGAAATCGGCTTCAAATCTACCCTGGTGCGGAGAGACTCTTCCACTACGGAAGAGGAGGTGCTGGCCATTATCGACGGCCTGAACCGCGACGCGGATATCGACGGCTTCATTGTGCAACTGCCCCTGCCGGCACATATCAACGTAGACAAGGTCATTGAAGCCATTGACCCGAAGAAGGACGTAGACGGTTTTCATCCCATTAATGTGGGGCGCATGGCCAAGGGCCTGCCGGCTTATATCTCCGCTACGCCTTTCGGAGTGCTGGAACTGATCAAACGCTACAAGATTGAAACTTCAGGAAAACACTGCGTGGTGGTGGGCCGCAGCCAGATTGTGGGCCTTCCCATGAGCCTGTTGATGGAGCGCAACGATTACCCGGGCAACAGCACGGTTACGTTGGCCCACAGCAAGACCCGGAATCTGAAAGAGGTTTGTCTTCAGGCCGATATCCTGATTGCGGCCCTGGGCAAGCCCGGGTTTATCACGGCCGATATGGTGAAGGAGGGGGCTGTGGTGATTGATGTGGGGCTGACGCGGGTGGTGGATCCTACCCGGAAATCAGGTTTTGCGTTGAAAGGCGACGTGGCCTTTGAAGAAGTGGCACCGAAAGCCTCCTACATCACCCCGGTACCCGGTGGCGTAGGCCTGATGACGGTGGCCGCACTGATGTATAACACCCTACTGGCCAGTAAAAAGGAAATCTATGGATAGTCCGATGAATTTTCATACCCGAAAGTGGATCAAACCGGAAGACCTCAACCCCAACCAGTCTTTGTTTGGGGGCCGACTGCTGGAATGGATAGACGAAGAAGCCGCCCTCTATGCCATTATCCAGCTTGAAAACCCGCGCTGTGTCACCAAATACATGTCGGAAATCAACTTTGTGAGCTCCGCCAGGCAGGGCGACATCGTGGAGATCGGTATCCTGCCCATCAAGTTCGGGAATTCCTCCCTTACCCTCACCTGTGAAGTAAGAAACAAAATGACCCACCAAACCATCATCCGGATCGACAAGATTGTGATGGTGGCATTGGATGAGGAAGGGAATCCTGTAGCCCACGGAAAAACAAAAATCGAGTACACAAAAGACCGTCTGGCGGGGAAATAGAATCCTGCCAAATTGTCATATTTGACTGGCTTGGAATAACCTTTGATTTAAGAATCCTATATATTCATGTTCAATCAAGACAGCAAAAGCAATATGACAACTGAAAAAGGTATCATTTCGATCAATACCGAGAATATTTTTCCGATCATCAAGAAATTCCTGTATTCCGACCACGAGATCTTCCTGAGAGAACTGGTTTCAAATGCAGTAGATGCCACCCAAAAGCTAAAAAAACTGTCGTCTATCGGTCAGTTTGACGGAGAACTGGGAGAACTAAAAGTGACAGTAGCTTTTGACAAAGAGGCCAAAACCATTACCATCTCCGATAACGGGATAGGGATGACGGCCGATGAAGTAAAGAAATATATCAACCAGATTGCATTCTCGGGTGCCAAAGAGTTTGTAGAGAAATACCAGCAGGATGCTGACAAAGGCACCATCATCGGTCAGTTTGGATTGGGATTCTACTCGGCCTTTATGGTGGCCAAAGAGGTAGAAATCATTACCCGTTCTTTTCAATCGGACGCCCCCGCCGTACGGTGGTTCAGCGACGGCTCCACTGAATTTGAAATTTCTGCGGCCGAAAGAGCCGAAAGAGGTACGGATGTCATCCTGCATATCGCAGAAGATTCCGAAGAATTCCTGGAAGAGCATCGCCTGGAGCAAATCCTGACCAAATACGGCAAATTCCTGCCTACCACCATCGGATTCGGTGAAAAAACCATCAATAATCCCAGTCCGGTATGGGTAAAGGCACCTTCAGAGCTTAAAGACGAAGACTATCTTGCCTTTTACAAAGAATTATATCCGTTCTCCGAAGACCCCCTCTTCTGGATTCACCTGAACGTAGATTATCCGTTTAATCTTACGGGAGTGCTTTATTTCCCGAAAATCAAGCAGGATTTCCAGCTGAACCGGGAAAAAATACAGCTTTACAGCAAGCAGGTGTTTATTACTGACGATGTAAAAGACATTGTACCCGAGTTCTTGCAGCTGCTGCACGGGGTGATTGACTCGCCGGATATCCCCCTGAACGTTTCGAGGAGCTACCTTCAGGCCGACGGCAACGTGAAGCGTATCAACACCTATATTACCAAAAAAGTAGGCGAAAAGCTGGCTGAACTCTTCCGCGAAGACCGCAAAGCATTTGAAGAAAAATGGGAAAGCATCGGCCTTTTTGTGAAATACGGCGTGATTTCCGACGATAAGTTTTTTGAACGGGCCAAAGAATTTATCCTGCTTAAAAATACGGCGGGCGAACACTTCACCCTGGACGAATATAAAACCAAATTAGAAGCGAACCAGACCGACAAAGACGGCCAGGCCATTGCATTGTACACCAATGACATCCAGAAAGAAGACGCCTACATTGAAGGTGCCATCCGCCGAGAGTATGACGTGCTGGTGTTTGACGATGTGCTGGATGCTCACTTCATCAATGCCCTGGAAATGAAAGTGGAGAAGCTGAAATTCAAACGGGTAGACTCCGAAGCCCTCGACAAACTCATTGACAAAGACCTGAAGACCGAAGTGGTACTCTCGGAAGACGAGAAGAAAAAGGTAGAGGAAACCTTCAAAGAATTCATTGGCAACAATATCGTACAAATAGAGGCACTGCCAACCGACGACCTCCCCGTATCTATTGTACAGACGGAATTCATGCGCCGCTACACCGACATGTCGCGTATCAACGGACAGGCAGGCATGCTGGGCGGTATGCCGGTAATGTATAACCTGGTGGTGAACGGAAACCATCCCCTCATTCAGAAAATTGCTAAAGAAGGCAACGAAACCGGGGCTGCGAAACAACTTGTAGACCTCGCCCTCCTTTCTCAAGGCATGCTGACCGGCAAAGACCTGACACAGTTTATCTACCGGAGTGTAGAGAAGCTGGGGTAAGTGCATTCACCGTGAAAGGCCGGGAAGCGGGAATATACTGCTTTCCGGCCTTTCATTTGCATAAAATTTTGCTTTCAGCCTTCAGCTTTCAGCAGTCAGCCGGGCAGGAGCCCGTAACGCTTCCCTGGTGCTCCGATTCCTCAAAGTCCCTGGTCCAAAGCTATCCTTACTAAAATTTTTCACTTAAAAAAGGTGTACCATCATCTTATAAACTGATCTTCGTCATAAAATAAACCCATCAGGGGAGTGAAATTTGCAATTTAATTTATAATTAGTCTAATTAAATATAAAATGAAATTCAAATTCCTGCTTTTGCCCCTGGTCTTTTGTTGTGCTGCCTGTTCCGATCCCGACGAAGATCCCACACCTGCCCTGGAAGTCAAAACCGTACAAATTGATGCCCGAAGCTATGCCGACTGGGTATATTTTTCTTTTGAAAAAGGGGAGGTAGTTACAGTAGATCCGGAGACTTTCTCTTCTGACCTAAGCTGGGACATCGCCTTTCACCGGAACGATGTGCGCCTGAACGGAGGCCTATCGGGCGAGGGCGCCGGTGCAGCACTTAAAACGGAGGCGAAAGAACTTTCTCAAATCGCGGTGGCACCTACCACCGGCTATGTGGCAGACGGCACCAAGTCGATCATGACCAAATTTACCCTGCCCGTACCCGTCTTTGAAGACCAGCCGGCCAACACGGAGATCAACTGGCTGGACGTAGACACGAGCAATCCGCCGCCGGTGTACACCCTCTTTGACGAAGTCTATATCATCAAAACGGCCAAAGGGAACTACGTCAAGTTGAAATTCACCAATTACCTCAGCGATAAAAACGAAACCATGGTGATCAGCCTGGACTACGCCTACCAGTCCGACGGCTCGACCTCCCTCTGATCCGCGTGATGATGAAAAATGTGTTCGGGTTTTTATTTTTAACGGCCGTGGGGGTGAATGCCCAAACCCCGGTACTGCCGGATACCCTCGAAACAGATATCCTGCATCTTCACGAGGTGGTCATCACCGGTACGCGTACCCCCAAACTGGTAAAAGACAGTCCGGTACTCACCCGCGTGATTACCGCCCGGGATATACAAAAGCTAAATCCGGCCAATTTCCGCTCCCTATTGGAAGCCGAACTACCGGGCTTAGAGTTTACCAGCAACGCCAATGTTCCGAATATCAATTTGCAGGGATTGGACGGCAACTATGTACTTTTCCTGCTGGACGGGGAACGGATAGCCGGAGAAACCCGCAACAACATCGATTATGACCTATTGAACCCGAACAATATTGAAAGGGTGGAGATCGTGAAAGGCGCGCTTTCCACCCTGTACGGGTCCAATGCTATGGGAGGTGTGATTAACATCATCACCAAAAAAAACGCCCGGCAATTTAACCTCAACGCCCGCGCCGGTAGCCACGGCGAACACCAATATGCCCTCAACGCGGGCATCCGTCACAAAAAACTAAGCAGCTACACCTCTGGCCTCTGGAAAACTTCCCGTAACTACATCCTGGAAGACCGGGCCTATCTGGAACGCATTTACCCCGACAAAGTGGTGACCGACGCCGTCTTACGTAAAAAGGAAGTGGAAGGCGGAAAGGCCCTTAACCTGGAACAAAAACTATCCTATCGCTTTTCTGACCAACTGACCACCGAGGTGAAAGGCACCTACTTGCAGCGAGAGCGCTTCAACGCTGGTGCCGAGGGTACTGTAATGCACAACCTCTACCACAGCTATAATGCACTACTTCGCAATAGCTTTCAACTCAACCTGAAAAATCGCCTGGACCTGAGCTATAATTTCAGCACCTACAATAAATTTAATTTCTACCACCGAATAGACCTGAAAGAAAAAGATTATACCCACCGCCTGCACAACCTCCGCCTCATTTCCAATAACCAACTGACCTCGAGGCAAATGTTAACTAGCGGACTGGAATACCTTAGCGAAAGTCTTTCCACCTACATGTTTCAAACCGGGGAAAACTTAAGTGCCGATAGCTACACCTTGTACACCCAGCACGACTACACCCCTACTACCCGCCTGAACCTGCTCACGGGAATGCGATGGGACAAACACTCCAATTACGGAGGCAACCTGAGCCCCTCTTTTTCCGCCAGGTACACCTTTTCCGAACCGATTAGCTTCCGGGCCTCTTATGCCTGGGGTTTCCGCTCGCCCAGTCTCAAAGAACTCTATACCAACTGGGATCACCTGGGCATGTTCCAGATCATCGGCAACCCGGACCTGAAGCCGGAAAAAAGCAGGACACTTTCCTTTACGGTCGATTATTCCCAGGGAAAAATGTACGGATCGGTTAACGTTTTCCGTCATCATATTCGGGAAAAGATGAGTCTGCTCTGGAACGCGGCCAACGATACCGTGTACTATTTCAATGCCGACCGCCTGGTACTGAAAGGCATAGAACTCAATACCGCATTCATACCTTTGAAAGGAGGAAAAGTACAAGTAGGATATACATTTACGCACGACGGGCGCAAGACAGACCACCAAAACGTCTCTTACACCCGTCCGCATACCCTGGTTTTCAAAGCCGATTATACCTGGGGAAAAGACCACCACCGTACGGTAGTCAGCCTGAACGGGAAATACCTTAGCGGCACAAGCGTTTATACGGAAGACCAAGGCGGGGAATTCTATTTCATCCGCTATCCCGGCTACAGCATCTGGCGGATGCAGGCGTCCCGAAGCTACCGCGATTACCTCACGCTTAGTGCCGGGATAGACAATATCTGGAACTACACGCCCGAAGTCAATAGTTTTTACTCTTCCAACTCATCAGGAAGCACATTTTTTGTCACTTTAAACATGGACCTCACCGGACTATTATTTTCAAATTAATCCGATTTTTTTCATCTAAAAACGTATATTTATGTACCTCCTATCGTTCCTCCTCCTCGCCCTTACCGTATCAGACACCCCCGTGAAAGGAAAATACCGCTGGGATTTTGAAATCCAGGGATCGGGACTTCAAACCTCTGTACATGATTTTACCGACAAGGCCATCCTCTATACCATGCAAGGCCCCGCCTACACCGTAGAATACCGTATGGACATCCTGAAACAGGAAAACAACCGCTACCTGCTGAAAGGCGATGGTCCCAAAGGCGGGAAATACTTCGTAATCTACCTCAAAGACGTCACCCCAGAGGCCATCACCCTCTATAAAAAGGAATTTGCCACCCTTCAGGAAGCCGAAGCATTCCCCGAGCCCTCCCCTGACAACACCGAAAGCCACGGCTGGAACGTGTATACGCGC
>JBEBRS010000179.1:0-6654 GCA_040394705.1 Leadbetterella byssophila | reverse complement strand
CGGAAAATGAGGAAATCGCTCACGGTGAACTTCCAGGTGTGGTCTTTAAAATTAACCACGATGGAGTTCGTGAGATCGCATTGCAGGGCCTGGCCTTTGGAAGTACTATAGAGCTCTGTTATCAAGTCCGGAACGTTAAAACCATGCAAATATACGATAAGCTGGCAATTATTTGTAATTAATCCAAATATTTATTGGATGGGAGCTGGGAGCTATGAGCTATGAGCTGTCAGCTATCAGCTATCAGCCATTAGCCATTAGATGTTAGATATTAGACTTTAGATATTAGACATTAGATGTTAGACTTTAGATGTTAGCTGTGAGGTGTATGGTGAGGTAGCGGGGGGTGGGAGGGGTTGGGTGGGGAAAGTGGCAGGGGGGACACGGGGGCAAACACTTTGGCCGACACCATTTTATAAATAATAATTTTTTTTAATAAAAAAAGTCTCCTAATTTTAGCCGAGTAAACAATAAGAGGCTGTAACTTCAAATTTATTAATGATCATGGGCGATTCAACCGTTAAAGAACCAATTGCATACGAGAAAATTCCGACCCGCATTTTTGCGGATCCGAAAGAGGCGTCCAGAGCTGTGGCGAAAGAAATCGCAGACCTGATTCGTCAGAAGCAGAAAGAAGGGAAAAACTGTATCCTGGGCCTGGCCACGGGGTCATCTCCCAAGACCGTGTACGCCGAGCTTATCCGTATGCACAAAGAGGAGGGCCTGAGCTTTAAGAACGTCATTAGTTTTAACCTGGACGAGTACTATCCCATGGAGCCTGACGCCATTCAGAGCTACTGGCGTTTTATGCGGGAACAGTTGTTTGACCATGTAGACATTCCGAAAGAGAATTATTTCATTCCCCTGGGTACGCTTCCTCATAATGCCATCGGGGAGTTTTGCAGCAGCTACGAAGCCAAAATTGACGCTTTGGGCGGGCTTGACTTTCAATTGCTGGGTATAGGGGGCAACGGACATATAGGCTTTAATGAACCCGGCTCGCTGATTACGTCCAAGACCCGGCTGATGATGCTGGATCATTCTACCCGCGCCGCTGCCACCGGCGATTTCGGCGGTGATCTCACCAAGGTACCGAAGAAGGCCATTACCATGGGGGTTTCCAAAATCATGCAGGCCAAAAGAGTGGTATTGCTGGCCTGGGGCGAGCGCAAAGCGGGCGTGATTGCCGAGGCGGTGGAAGGCATGGTGACCGAACTTAACCCGGCCTCTTATCTTCAGACCCACCATAACGCGCTGTTCGTGGTAGACCCTGCCGCGGCTTCTGAACTGAAGCGGATCAAAACACCGTGGTTGGTGGAAGATGTGGTGTGGGACAACAAGATGATCAAGAAAGCCGTATGCAGCCTGGCCCTGGAATTGCAGAAACCTATTCTGAAACTGACCAATAAAGACTATAACGATAACGGACTTTCGGAACTGCTGGCGGGCTATGGACAGGCCTATGACATCAACATCGACGTGTTCAATAACCTTCAGCATTCCATTACCGGATGGCCCGGCGGGAAACCCCATGCCGACGATACCAACCGGCCGGAAAGGGCGCAACCTGAACAAAAAAGGGTTATTATTTTCAGCCCGCATCCCGATGACGACATCATTTCGATGGGCGGTACATTCCAGCGTCTGGTAGACCAGGGCCATGAAGTGCATGTAGCCTACCAAACCTCCGGAAATATCGCGGTTTCGGACGATGAGGCCCTGAGATTTATTGATTTCGTGGTAGATTATAATCAGAATTTCGGCATCAATAACGAGAAGGCGGAGAAGATTTTCGAAGATGCCAAGCTCTCCATCAGGAACAAGAAAGGAAGTGAGGTAGACTCGGAAGCGGTAAGGCACGTGAAAGGCATTATCCGCCGCGGAGAAGCCAAGGCTACCTGCCGCTTTGTAGGTATTCCGGTAGAGAACGCCCATTTCCTGAATATGCCGTTTTACGAAACCGGAAAGGTACAAAAAGCGCCTTTAGGTAAGGCCGACATTGATATTGTGAAAAACCTTATTGAGGAGGTGAAGCCCCACCAGATTTACGCGGCAGGAGACCTGGCCGATCCGCACGGAACGCACAAAGTCTGCCTGGATGCTATTTTTGAAGCGGTTCACCAGATCAAGCATAAGAACTTTATGAAAGACTGCTGGGTGTGGCTCTACAGGGGCGCCTGGGCCGAGTGGGAAATCCACGAGATCGAGATGGCGGTACCCATGAGTCCGGACCAGGTGATGCAAAAACGTCTGGGTATCTTCAAACACCAGTCTCAGAAAGACGGGGTGGTGTTCCAGGGTACTGACGCGCGCGAATTCTGGCAGAGGGCCGAAGACCGGAACCGCGGAACGGCGGAATTGTACAACCAGCTCGGACTGGCCGATTACGAAGCCATGGAGGCGTTTGTGCGCTGGAAGTTTTAACTTCGGCGGAGTCGGGTAACATTTGTATTATACGAGCAAAAAGTATAATAAAAATCAGGTGAAGTTTTGGAATTGTAAAAAATTCTTTTTAACTTCACTTGATTTTAGTCAGAAGGATTAAAATCTTCCGAAACCTACCCTTACCCGATATGAAAAAAGTAAATTTGTTTATGACCTGCCAGTGGATCCTCTTCGCGCCCATTATTATCCCTATCAGTATTGTTACAGGTGCGTATGAAGGTCTGAAAAAAGTGTTTCATCAGGCGGCGGCGGATATCTTCCAGGGAGAAGAGGTGACGTCCTGATCGCGTTTGACATTCATTATAGAGAAACCGGGCTTGTCCCGGTTTTTTTTATTTTATTCTATAAGGCTGAGAATATCGTCGGTAGTGAGCGATTTGAAGAAGCTCTCCTCTTCAATAATGAGGTCGTCGAACAGTTGTTTTTTCGTATTCTGAAGTTCCACAATTTTCTCTTCAATGGTATTCTGGGAGATAAATTTATAGCTGAAAACGGTTTTGGTTTGTCCTATCCGGTGGGCCCGGTCTACCGCCTGGGCTTCAATGGCAGGGTTCCACCAGGGGTCAAGAATAAAGACGTTTTCCGCGGCCGTCAGGTTGAGTCCTACGCCTCCCGCTTTCAGGGAAATCAGGAAAATCAGCTCGGTGCCGTCTTGCTGGAAGCGCTCGACCAGTTCCATGCGGTTTCGGGTGGCGCCGTCGAGGTAAAGAAACGGGATACCTTCTGCACGGAGGCCTGCGGCCACAAATTCCAGGTGTTTTACAAATTGGCTGAATACCAGTGTTTTCGATCCTTCCTGTATGCCCTCACGAAGGCGCTGCATCACGTCGTTCCCTTTGCCCGATTCTCCGGGGTAATCCGGGACGGCCATGGCGGGATGGTTGGCCAGCTGCCGAAGTTTGGAAAGGGCCTGCAATACCAGGATACCCGATTTTCCGAGGGTGCCGCTTTCCTGCATTCCCATGATCTGGTTGCGTACGTAAGAACGGGTTTCCTCGTAGAGTTTTTCCTGGTCTTCGGTCATCTGGCAGTATACCACCGACTCGATTTTCTCCGGGAGGTCCTGCGCCACTTGCCGCTTGTTCCGGCGAAGCATAAAAGGTTTGATTTTGGAGGAGAGTATTTTCAGGCGGTTTTCGTCTTTTTCCTTTTCTATAGGGGCCTGGTATTTTTTCCGGAAGGAAGACAGGCCGCCGAGGAGGCCGGGATTAATGAAGGTCATCTGGCTCCAGAGGTCAAGAGTGCTGTTTTCCAGGGGCGTGCCCGTCAGGATAAGCCGGTTTTGGGTATTGAGATCCATCACGGCCTTAAAGTTGGCGGAAGCTGCGTTTTTGATAGACTGGGATTCGTCAAGGATGGCGTAGTTAAACCGGAAATACCGGATAAAATCGATGTCGGAACGCAATACGCCATACGATGAAATGATCAGGTCATACATGGAAAAGGCCAGGGTGTCTTTGCTTCTCTGCGTACCGTAATGTACCATCACCCGGAGGTCGGGCGTAAAGCGCGCGGCTTCTTTCTGCCAGTTATAAATCAGGGAGGTAGGCAATACCAGCAGGCTGGGGTGTTCGGGGTTTTCCTCTTTTACCTTTTGCAGAAAGGCCAGGGTAGTGACGGTTTTCCCCAGTCCCATGTCGTCGGCCAGGCAACCGCCCAGTCCGAATTCCTTCAAAAAGTGAAGCCAGTTGTAACCGGCCTTCTGGTAAGGGCGGAGTTCTCCCTTAAAATTTGTCGGGAGAGACACATCGCGGATCTCTTCAAAATCAGACAGGGCCGAAAGTTTCCGGTTCATGGTGGTGGTCACGATGCCGTCGTGGGCCAGGAGGTTGACCAACCCTACAAACTGTTTTTTCAGGCGAGGGCTTTCCTCTTCCATGTTTTCGAACAGTTCCGAAAACTTATTGAACCAGGCTTCGGGAATGGTGGCGCGGCGACCGTCAGGAAGTTCAAATTCCCGGATATTGTGCAGGATATAATACCTGAATTTTTTAAAGGGAATACGGAATTCACCGAAAATCACCTCCGCTTCAATATCGAACCAGTCGTTTTTTTCTACCACTTTTACATCCGCGTGGGTGTAGCCCAGGAAATAGGTGGCTGAATTTCGGGGGCTTTGACGAACCGTAACGGGGTAGGTCTCCAGCGTTTCGAGGTGGGCGCTGAGCCATTCTACCGCCTCGTGACGGGGCAATACGGCCCGGCCGTTTTTCAGGTTGATCCCTTGTGCTTTGAGGAAGCCGAAAACGTCCTTTTCCGCTGCTAAGTTTTTCTTAATCTTATGGAATTTCCAGGAATCTTCTGTCTGTTCGAGGTAGACATAGGCCGGGTCACTGAAGGTATCGAACTTAAAGTCGTGTTCGCCGTACGAAAAGATCAGTTCCAGCAATACTTCGGAACCGGCCGTATCCTCCGGTTCCGGGTGAAAGAGGGTTTCATTCCGGCCGGTATGGACTTCGGTCACCTCCAGGCGGGTGGTAAACTCTTCCTTTTCGTAAGAGATCTCAAAGCCTTTGGCATACACGTTAAAATTGGCAATGAGCGGAACAATGAAGCGGGTATAATAGGTGTTTTCGAGTTTCCGGGGAATTTCGATATTGGATTTCTGAAGAAAAGGGCGCAGTTTCTTTCCGTCTACATGGTCTTCAAAGAGGTAGGCCTGGTTATCAATCAGTAAAACTGCGGGTATATCGTTAATAATAAGTCCGTTTTGGAACTGGAACTTCACTTTTTCCCCTTTGCATTTGATGATAGGATAATAAATGGTCTTTTCTTCTTCCCGGTTGAAATGGAAATAGACCTTGGCGGGTTCGTCTACAATGTGTATTTCTTTCCAGGTAGGAATTCCGTCGCTGCCCATGATAAAGAAATTTTCACCGCGGATATTCCGGAATATCTCTTTGCGGTAATTGTCGATATACGCCATAATGGCTTCACGCAGGCCGGGGTCTCCTTTGTCCGTATCGAAGACTCTCCTGAAGAACTCTTCTTTTTTTAGTTTTTTTCCTGTGCTGAATTTCCGGAAAAGGGCATCCTGCTGAATTTTGGAGGTAAGCTCTACCAGCCGGATTTGCTCGCGGGTAAGGCCGGCCTTAAAATCTTTTACGTTGGTTCCTGCGATATTCTGGGACTGGAAGGAGAAATCGCCTTTCTGTGTAAGTTTAACCACGAAAGGTTCCAGGAGATATCCCAGGAACTCATGCTGGTACAGGCTGAAAACAAGTTTAAAAGGTTCGTTAGGTGAAACAAGCATAGAGTTTGTGAAAACGGGTTTCAAAACTACGGTAAAAGGCGGTGCGGGCAAAGCCTTTTTTGAAAAGATTCTGAATGCGTTCTTCCGTATAAGGTTCTTATCGAAAAAAATAATACTTTTGTGTACTACAATCAAGAATAACATTAATACTATGGGTTACGGACTACTTAAAGGGAAACGAGGAATAATCTCCGGAGCGATAGATGAAAACTCTATTGCCTGGAAGATAGCCCAGCGGGCTAAAGACGAGGGGGCGATATTTACATTGACGAACGCGCCTATAGCCATGCGGATGGGAGAGATTAATAAGCTGGCGGAGGAATGTAACGCGCAGATCATCCCGGCCGACGCGACCAGTGTGGAAGACATTGAAAACCTGTTCAGCCAGTCGGTAGAGATACTGGGCGGCAAGCTCGACTTTGTGCTGCATTCCATCGGGATGTCACCGAATGTCAGAAAAGGCAAGGAATACGGGGATCTGAATTACGAGTGGTACAAGCAGAGCGTAGACATCTCGGCCATGTCTTTTCATAAGTTCATGCAGGTGGCGGAGAAGCAGGACGCGATTAACGAGTGGGGTTCTATCGTGGCCCTGACGTATATGGCCGCCCAGCGTACGTTCTCTTTTTACAGCGATATGGCGGATGCCAAGGCCATGCTGGAGTCTATTGCCCGCAGCTACGGCTACCGTTACGGCAAATTAAAGAATGTGAGGGTCAATACGGTTTCTCAGTCGCCTACCAAGACCCGCGCGGGCGGAGGTATTGGTGGTTTTGGTAACTTCTTTGAATTTGCTGAACAGATGGCCCCACTGGGCAACG
Source organism: Leadbetterella byssophila (assembly GCA_040394705.1). Classification (GTDB taxonomy): domain Bacteria; phylum Bacteroidota; class Bacteroidia; order Cytophagales; family Spirosomataceae; genus Leadbetterella; species Leadbetterella byssophila_B. The sequence continues at coordinate 135 of JBEBRS010000179.1, read as the reverse complement.
CTACAGCAGACGATTGTGCCGATTATGTGGTCACTCTTTTCTCTGATCTTACCCGTAAAGTAACCATGCAGAATCTCTTCCATGACGGCGGGTTCTCCATGACCGGTATTTCGGCGGAAGTGCTGGAAATGATTA
>JBEBRS010000178.1:0-6683 GCA_040394705.1 Leadbetterella byssophila | reverse complement strand
TTTGAATATTAATATGAAGGAACTGTTCGAAAACCGACTGAACGTGAACCGCAGGCATTTCCTGGGGAAGGCGGCCGTGGGCATTGGTAGCCTGGCGCTGGGTTCCTTACTGGTTCCTGATCTTTTTTCAGGTAGGAGGGAGGAAGGCGGTATGCCGGTCGGACTACCCCATTTTGCACCTAAAGCTAAGAGAATTATCTATCTCTTTCAGAACGGTGCGCCCAGTCAGCTGGAGTCGTTTGATTATAAACCCATGTTGCGGCAAATGGCAGGTCAGGACCTCCCCGAAAGTATCCGCGGCGGCCAGCGACTTACCGGCATGACCAGCGAGCAGAAATCTTTTCCCCTCGTGGGATCCAAATTCGCTTTTGGCCAATACGGCAGTTCGGGGGCCTGGATTTCAGAGCTTTTTCCGCATATCGCTTCCATAGCAGACGATATCTGTATCGTTCGCTCCATGCATACCGAAGCCATTAACCATGATCCGGCCCTCACCTTTATGCAGACCGGTGCCCAGCAGGGAAACCGCCCGAGCATGGGCGCCTGGATGAGCTATGGACTGGGCAGCGAGAATCAGAACCTGCCCGCCTTCTGCGTCTTGCTGTCGCGGGGGAAAGGCAACGGACAGGGGGTGTATTCCAAACTGTGGAGCAACGGCTTTCTCGATGCCACCCACCAGGGCGTACTGTTCAGTAGCGGAGACAACCCTGTGTTGTACCTGAACGACCGCGATGGCGTAGACCGGCGTGCCATGCTCGATAAGCTGGCCGAGCTGAATCACCTGGGTTTCGAAGAATCAGGAGACCCGGCCATCACGGCCAAAGTAGCCCAGTATGAAATGGCGTACCGCATGCAAACTGCCGTACCTGAACTCACCGACCTGAGCCGGGAACCCGATCATATCATCAAAATGTACGGTCCGGAATGCCTGGTACCCGGCACCTACGCGGCCAATGCCCTCCTGGCCCGCAAGCTCTCCGAATCGGGGGTACGTTTTGTACAGCTCTATCACCAGGGGTGGGATCAGCACGATAACCTGCCCGGGGAAATGGTAGGGCAGGCCATGGACGTAGACCGGGCTTCCGCGGCCCTCATCAAAGACTTGAAGCAGCGCGGACTGCTTGACGAAACCCTGGTGATCTGGGGCGGAGAGTTTGGCCGTACCAATTACTGTCAGGGTAATTTCACCCAAGACAATTACGGGCGTGACCACCACCCCCGGGCCTATAGCATCTGGATGGCCGGAGGCGGAATCAAACCCGGAGTGGTTTACGGGGAAACCGATGAACTGGGGTATAACATTGTGAAAGACCCCGTACACATCAATGATTTTCATGCCACCCTCCTCCACCTGAGCGGACTGGACCACGAGAAACTGGTGTACAAACACCTGGGTCGCCGGTACCGCCTGACCGACGTGGCCGGGAAAATTGTGCCGGGCATCATGGCCTGAAAAATCCTGTGAATCTATGCGGAGAACCCCCGAATACCTGCTCATCATTTTCAATTGCCTGCTGGCGGTACTGGTCGTTTTTCAGACCCGCCTCGAACTGCCAGACTGGCTCATCTTCAGCGGGAGGCTTCACCCTGTATTGCTTCATCTGCCCATAGGCCTGTGGGTAGGGGTGCTTCTTTTGTATGTACTGAGACACCGCATTTCCGGGTATGCTGCGGTATTTCCGGTCTTCCTACAGGTCACCGCCGTCTTTACCGTGCTTACGGCCCTGGCAGGTATGTTGCTGGCCCTCGGTGGAGATTATGAGGCCGAAGAGATCAGCGGACACCAGTACGCGGGCGTGGTGCTTAGCGCATTGCTCTGGGCAGTAGTCGTGTTTCTGGAGAAAATCCCGGTCCGTGCGATGCCGGTGGTACTGGGGCTGATCAGTACCGTGGTGCTGGTGACGGGCCATTGGGGCGGGCAACTGACCCACGGGGAAGACTTCTTGCGTTTTTCATCTCCCGCTCCTACAGACGACGTTTACCAGGCGCTGGTTGTGCCTGTACTGAAAGAGAAGTGCGCTTCCTGCCACAACGATAGTAAAACCAAAGGCGGATTGAGCCTGGCCTCCGTAGCGTCTATGCTCCGGGGAGGAGAGAACGGTCCGGCCCTGGTGGAGGGAAACGCCCTCGAAAGCCACCTCATGAAAAGAATTTTTCTTCCACTTGAAGATAAGGAGCACATGCCTCCCCGCAAGAAGGCGCAACTTACGGAGGTGGAGATTGAAATTCTGACGGCCTGGATCAACCACGGCGCACCGGAAACCCTGACTTTCGCTCAGTTGCCTCCTGACTCCCCCCTCGCGAAATACCGCCCGGAGATTCCGGAGGAGGTTTTTGCTTTTTCCCCCGCCGATGCACGTACCCTGGAAGAGGTCAATACCCCGTTTTGCCGGGTAGCTCCGGTGGCGCTTCACAGTCCTGCTTTGCAGGCTTCTTTCTTTGTTCGGGCCCGCTTTGATGCGGGTCACCTCGAAAAGCTCCTCGATGTACGGGAGCAGCTGGTGGAGTTGAACCTGAGCAAAATGCCGGTAAAAGACGATGACCTCAAAGTACTGGCCCGGATGCAGAATCTCAGGCACCTGAATCTCAGCGGCACCGAGGTTACGGGAAGTTTCCTGGCGTACATAAAAGATCTGCCCCATCTGAAGTCGGTTTCCCTGGCCAATACCCGGCTCCGGTCTCCTGACCTGGAGGTATTGGCGCGCCTCCGTACCGTGTATCTTTGGGAGAGCGGTTTTACAGAAGAAGAGATGGAGCGGCTCAAAGTACTGAACCCGGCCATACAACTGGATAGGGGCCAGCAGGAAAACGAGCGTATCGCAATCAACCCGCCGGAAACCTCAGAGAAAAGCGCTTTTTTGCAGAAAGGAACGAAAGTGACCCTACGGCACGCATTACCGGGAGTAGCCATCCGGTATACCTTAGACGGCTCGGAACCCGACAGTACACATGGAGAAGTCTATACCGCTTCCCTGTCGGTAGAGGGTCGTACCCGCATCAAGGCCAGGGCCTTCAAAGAAGGGTGGCTGGGAAGCCACGTACTGGAACTCGACTACCTGGTGACCGGCTCAGAACCCGATTCGGCCGTTCTTTTGTCGGCTCCTGCACCCCAATATGCGGCGAGGGGTGCCAGAAGTTTATACGACCGGCGTAAGGGAGATCCCGATAATTTCCTGGATAAAACCTGGCTGGGGTACAGGGAAAATCCCCTGGAAGCTGTATTTTTCTTCTCTTCCCCCCGGGAGCTGAAAGGCCTGACCATCAGTATGCTGGAGAAGGCGGATTCCTACATTATGCCGCCAATAAGCATTGAGGTCTGGGGGCGTTCCGGGCCAGAAAAGGAACAGTTTCTGGGGAAAATCACCCCTTCCCAGCCCACAGCGTTTCGCCCCCGGAAAAATATGTATTTTGATATTTCTTTACCCCTGCAAAAATACAGGGAGATCAGGGTGAGGGTAAATAACGTAAATCCGCTTCCGGCCTGGCATCCCGGAAAAGGCACCCCCGGGTGGGTTTTTGTGGATGAGGTGGTATTTAACTGAGGGGACTATTATTAAAATTCAAACTTTGCAGTTATGTATCTGTAATGGGTTAAAGTAAAGCGTGTAAGTAATCTGCGGTGTTTTTTAACCCTACTCTTCTAAGGGAATCTAAAACTTGATATTCGTCCAGATCAGGACTTTTCTTGTGGAATACCATTTCTTTAAATGCATTAATTGCTTGTTCTTGGTTTAGGTCTATGATATCTGTCAAAAAATCATCAGGGAGTTGAGCTTTTAAGTCGAAAGTACGTAAATACTCCTCCGGGAAGTCTTTTAAATTGTGTGTGACAATGATATGCGCATTGGCTTTGATCGCAGCAGCTAAAACGTGACAGTCTTTAGGATCCGGCAAATTTAAATTGGCGATAAGTCCCCTATAATTTTGAACCAAAGCATCTGGAAATGCATCATTGATTTTCTTGACCCTTTTGGAGGCCTCCTCGGGTGTAATGTCCTTTCCCAGAATTACTTTTTCCCATTCGTCACAAATATTATCGCTCCATTTCGGGGTGTATAACTCATAATAGGCAAACCACAAAAGTAAATCTCGTATAAAAACCGGGTAGATTACATTGGTATCTAACACGGCTTTGAATCTGACACTATGAATCATACAAACCTGTTTCTTCGTCAAAATGCATTATGTCAATAATATGCTGTTTCTGCTCTTCCTTCATTTTGTTTTTATACTGCATTACATCCTCCACTTTTATTCTTCTGTGTCTTCCTACTTTGGTGTAGGTAATTTTCCCTTCCTCAAGTAGTTTTACCAAGTGTGGGCGGGAGCATCCTATTATCTCCGCGGCTTTTTGGGTGGTTACTTCTGTAGCTATGGGCATCAAGGATATAATCTTTCCTTGCCCCATTGCTTTTAATATGTCACTCAGCAACTTTAAAGCTCTAATAGGAACAACTATTTTATCTTTTGTTTCTTCTATTTCTATCTCGGCATTATCCGATGATAAATTTTCTAATACCGATGCTAATGTATTATACGACTTCGAAGCTGTAATACGCTCAGGCTTTGACGGTCTCTTTTCTAATATTTCCATAAATAAGTTACTTCCAAAAGCGAAGATAAACGAAATAATCGAAACGAAGAGTGTTTTCTGTGATTTTTTTACGTTACTACTCACAAAGATAAATATAGGCTCAGACCAGTAATACCTCTTCGGGGATACTAAAAGGTCTATAGCTTAGGGAAGTATAAAGATCAGTACTATTACGAAAATATAGTTAGTGCATTATAAAACAATCTATAAATGCCGTTTACGAAAACTCCAAAATCATTTTCGGATCAATACTTAGCTTCTTATACAGCTTCTTTGCCATTTGCATAGATACATTGCGCTTACCGCTTAATATCTGGCTGAATGTATTTTCTTTGATCTCTAACAGCTCGGCAGTTTGGCGTTGGTTCAGATGATTCTTTTGCATCTCCTTTTCGATAGAGACAATCAGCGGGTTTTTTACTTTCAGGTGCTTGAACTCCATATAAATACTTTCATAGTCGGCACACATCCCGGCTATCCTTGCAAATTCCCTTGTGTATTCATTGTCGGCCCCCTGATCTTTAAAATAGCCGTTTATTGTGGCATAGTCTACCACCTCGTCCAGGTATTGCGAAGCCGCATCATAGGTCTGGCGATCAGTGATCTCTGTAAGGCTTTCAAACTTCTTTTCCATAATTAAATATTCTCTATATCCTTTATTTTGTCATAATCGGCGTGAGTTCCGCAGAAACGAATCTGCATTCGGCCGCCAATGAAAACAACCATAACAACCAGCCGGTACCGGTTTCCTTTGATATTAAAAACATAACGCCGGTTGCCCACATAATCCGCTGATGGAAATACGCTTTTCAGATCGTTATGGTTTTTAAATTCGCTGTTTTCCATAACCTCCATCCACTTGTTTAACGGGTTGCGCGTGTCGGCGTGTTTGTCCATAAAGGCATCTAATACCTCTTTGTTGGTTATCTTCATACTGTAAATATAACAACAACTTCTCATCTTGCGAAGTTCAATATAAAAATAAGTCCAATAGAAAAAGCCCGTACAAACCTGTATAACAGGTGAGTACGGGCTTTTTGTGGTCTCAGCGGGAATCGAACCCACATCTAAAGTTTAGGAAACTTCTATTCTATCCGTTGAACTATGAGACCTCCGTTTCGGAGTGCAAATGTCGGAAAACTTATGGTAAATTGAAAATTTCGGGAACAAAAAACCCCGGCAGAACCGGGGTCTTTGAAGATTATTACCAATATGTATGAAGATAAATGCTGTTTAATCTCCATCACAAAATTGCATTTCAAGTATTAACTGAATATTACGTGAGTATTAAGAATTGCAATCATGCACTAAAAGTCCTGCCTGACAAAGCAAAAGCCCCAACACTTTTCACCTCAACGGCTGACCGCTTTAGCTACCACCTCACCTGTCCTTCGCCCTGCACCACCCATTTTTCGGTGACCAGCTTTTCGAGGGCGAAAGGACCGCGGGCGTGCAATTTCTGGGTAGATATGCCGATTTCGGCGCCCAGGCCGAACTCCCCGCCATCGGTAAAGCGGGTGGAGGCGTTGTGGTAAACGGCGGCGGCGTCCACCTCCTCCAGGAAACGATCGGCCAGCTCCCGATTACGGGTGACTATGGCCTCGGAATGCCGGGAGGAATATTCCCGGATATGCTCCAGGGCCGCGTCCGCGTCCAACACCGTCTTCACCGAAATCTTAAAGTCAAGCCACTCCTTCCCATAGTCCTCCTTCCGTGCCGGATTCACGGAGAAACCCTCCTCCCGGAAAAGCGGAAAAGAAGCCTCGTCAGCAAATACTTCAATACCGTACTTGTCAAAACCGGATTTTAGCTTCGGAATGACCTCCTTCGCCACGGAAGCATCCAAAAGCAGGCAGTCGAGGGAGTTACAAACCGACGGGCGCGAGGCCTTGGCATTGACAATGATCTCCGCCGCCATATCGGTATCGGCCGTCTTCTCCACGTACACGTGGCAAACCCCGGCCCCCGTTTCAATGGTCGGAATACGGGAATTTTCCCGCACAAAATCAATGAGTCCCTGGGAACCCCGGGGAATAATAAGGTCTACATAACGGTCGGCTTGCAGCAGTTCCGTCATGAATTTCCGGTC
>JBEBRS010000177.1:0-6746 GCA_040394705.1 Leadbetterella byssophila | reverse complement strand
AGAAAAGGGCATTTTTACGTTTCTCCGTTAAACTTACAGGAAATTGGTTTTGTTTTGGCTAAGCTTGATACTGATCCTTTCTTAATCCTTGAAAAGTTAAGAGAGTTTGAATGTCATTGTATAAAAAATTATACTTTGGATCATTTCCGTCGCGCCAAAGAACTCGCTGCCAAAATAGGATTCCAGAACATTAACGACTGCCTCCACGTGGCAATAGCTGAATCGTATTGCAAAGAACTTTACACGTTTAATAAAAACGATTTCGAAAAAATAAAGCCGCTTACTTCGCTGAACATTCGGATTTTCTGATTTCAGTAGCCATTCGCTTCGGTAAAAACCTCCGGCAACATGAAATAATTATAATCGGCCACAGCGTTTTGCCGGTAAATACAGAAATATTCCTTTTGATCATTTTTCAAAGGCAAAACTGCGGCTAAGGCCGGTGCCTGCGTCTTTTTCCCCGACTCAAAGAAGCCTCGGGGCGTTTCCAGCCTGAAGGCATCGGAAAGCCGGATCTCTGAAGCGGGCGGCATCATGGCCTGGAGCACTTTCAGCTTCATGCTTTCCCCATAATATACCGTAAAAGCCGAGCCTTCCACACTGAATACATTGTAGCGGCAGTATTCAGGAAGCAGCGCGGGTTGCGTTACCCCGGGGTTACCGGAGGCTCCCCCATACGCCCATAGAAGCTGCGTTCCATCCGGAAAATTCCGTGCGGTCACTTCAATGATGAGCCCATCAGTAGTGGTCAGCGAAACCGCCTGAACGATCAGCTCTCCACCGGCCTGAAGGGTATATTTTACGCTTCCGGGTCCCGCGGTACGTTCTACTTCCGGTATGTCTTTGAGCCATAGCGATGTATCGCCCTCAATAAGGCCGAACTCCAGGCTGCCGGCCATTTCCGGTAACAAAAATCCGAAGGCGGGATAGGCCTCCGCCACAATGCGGGCAGTCCCGGATTTGCCTTGCAGCACGAGGGGATTTTTCTGTGCCGAGACATTCAGGGTAAAGAACAGGATGATAATAAGCACGCCTTTCATCTTTTCTTCAGTTTCATGATCTCTATTCCGGCCTCAATGATCAACCCCAGACCGTGCTTTTCATTTTCACCTACGGGGCGGTTATAGTAAAACGGCAGGTCATCGTTAATCCCTGTGCCTACGCAAACGTTCCTGAAGTGTCCTTCTTCGGTAATTTGTGTATTTTTGAGGGCGTTCCAGCCGCTGAGGGCGATAGACCGGTAGCGGGGTTCCAGCCAACCCGCATTGATGCCCTTGGCCAACCCGTACACATACATGGCGGTGATGGATGATTCATCGTAAGACTCCGGCTTATCCAGGAGCTGGTTCCACATGCCGTTGGCATTCTGGTAACGCGATGCCCCCACCAACTGCTTGTCGAGCCATTGGATGAGCTCTGCCCGCCGGGGATGATCTTCGGGCAGTACTTCCAGCAACATGCAGAGGGAGACGGTGATCCAGCCGTTGGCCCGGCCCCAATAGGCCACACCGTTTCGTTTCAGATCAGTATAATAACAATGATAGAAGAGTTGCTTTTGATCGTCCCAGAGGTAGTGAGCAATCTGGATGATTTGTCGGGCAGCCTCGTCAAAGTACTGCTTTTCCCCGGTGACCTTCCCCATTTGAGAGAGGAAAGAAACACTCATATACACATCATCTGCCCATACGGTCATGTTTCTGGGAAAGGTACGGCTGAGCGTACCGTCTGCCAAACGCACCTGGTCTTTCATGATATGACGGGCTGCATTTTCCATATAGGTTTTGTATTCCGCCTGCTTATCGTGGAGGTAAACATTGGCCACGGCTGCGCCCATCGCGCCGCAGTCGTCCAGCTCCTTGAAATTCCAGAGCTGCCCGAAAGGCCAGTGCCAGTGTCGCCTGTCGTTTCGGAAGGTAGCTTTAAAATAAGCGTAATTGTCGAATCCGAATTTCACGTGATTCAATGCGTAATCGGTATACCGTTGATCGCCCAGGTATTCCCCCAAACGAAGCATGCTCATGTCTAACACCCCGTTAGAATAATGCCATTCCGAGAGTGGACTTGCAAACTTCACATCTTCCCCTTTTGGAATTTCGGCCGTAGACGTGTAGGTTTTACCTGTAGTAACCCCTACAAAATGCGTGACAGGCTGCTTCAGAATATTATCTGCTACGGCGCGGATGGCCGCTTCGTCTGTCCGTTGCTGGGCAGAAGCAGGTACTATGGGGAGAATAAATATCAGAAGATGTTTTATTGCTTTCATAGGTATAAAATTTTAGCCGGGCGGCGAACCGCTTTCAGCCTTCAGCTTTCAGCAGTCAGCCGGGCGGAAGGCCGCCCCGCGACACTTCGCTTATTCATTGAGGTACGACTTACCGGTTGTCTAATTTGGCCATCCCTTGTATATTCATCCAAATTAATTCCCCAACGGCTTTTCCAGCGAAACAAAGGCACTGGGTGGAACCCGAAAATCAGAGAATTGGTCCGGATGGGCAGGGTCATATTTTCCCAGCCCTTCGAAAATGTATTTTTTCAGGGGAAGTGCTCCGTCTGTGATCCCCTTTACTATGCAGCGGGCTATCTGATAACCACCGTAGGGATTAAAATGCGTATTATCTGCCAGCGCTTCCTTCTGGCCGGGAAAACTGCCTGCCGGAAAATGCACAAATGCTTTTTTAGACCCTTCCACACCCCAGGCCTCGTACAGTACCGCACTCATGGCGGTAAGATCAATCAGCGAAATGTTTTCTTCCTGCGCCAATTGTCGTACTGCATCCGGATACTCCCCATGGGTATTGATCACCTTACCTTGTTCATCAAAGAAACGGCGGTGCATGGGCGTGATCAAAACCGGAAATGCACCCTTTTCCCTTGCCTTGTCTGACAGGTATTTGAGATTGGTTTTGTACGAAGTAAATGGTCCTTTGTCCTCGCCCTTCTGCTTCTGATCGTTATGCCCGAACTCTATAAAAAGGTAATCTCCCTTTTTAATTTTAGACAAGAGTTTATCTAAACGCCCCGAGCTTACAAAGGTATCTGCCGCCTGCCCGGATTCCGCGTAATTGGCCACCGCCACCCCGGGCTTCAAAAAGCGGGTAAACATCTGTCCCCAACCGCACCAGGGTTCCCGGGCTTCGTCTACCACGGTAGAATTACCGGCGAGAAAAATGGTAGGCAGCTCTCCTGCCGGTTCAATGATTATGCTTCTAACCGAAGGATTTTTCCCGTTAAATTCCAGGGTCAGCTTATCGTCCCAGATCAACTTCCGGTATTCACGCAGATTGATTTTAACGGTATCTCCGTTTTCAAGCCTGTAGTTCCTGATATTCACTACAAAAGTATGCGTACTGCTTCCGCCTTTCGCCACACGAATGTTCTCCAGCATGAGCCTCCGGTTTTCTGCTTTTACCGTAGTTTCACTCTCCGAAACATCATTGCCGAGTACTACTTTGACGAGGTAGTTGCCCTCCGGCACGTCAACTGAAATAAAGAAAGGCGACCGATGGTCCTGGCGGGTATTAAAGTCAAAGCCGTACCCTTTGCCGGAGGCATAATCGCCCATCTTCCCTTCCGCAGAGAGATCTAAAGCGTAAATTCCCTCCTGCCCCCTAACCAGCAGGGGAGTGAAGAAAAAGAAGCAGGCTAAAAATATTCGCATCGCATTAATCCAGATGAAATACTTCCTGTAAGGGTACCGAAACGGGTGAATTATCCGGATTGGTTTCCATGATGTCCGCCATGTAAGCCCACCATTTCTGTACTACTGCATTGCTACCCAGATCCTGAGACCCGCCCTCTCCTGTATTTTCCTGGTAAGCAAACAAAACATTGGTCTCCTTATCCCAAAAAATACTGTAGTTAGCCACACCGGCCTCTTTCAACAAGGCCTGCAATTCCGGCCAGATTTCGTTATGCCTTTTCTCATATTCGGCTTCACAACCGGATTTGAGGAACATTTTGAAAGACTGTCTTGTCATATTGATCTGATTTGGCTGTGAGCCAGGTGCTATTTCAAGTATTTATTTAAGGAATTTCCTTTCAATCCACGTATACCTTCCACTACTGCTTCCGCATTCAGAATAGCACCCTCTTTATTGGTATGCGCCGCGTCAAAGAACAAGGATTTCCCTTTGGTTTCTCCCAGGGCTTCGGTTTTTTTCGCCGCCCGGTCATTGAGGTCAATATACGGTACTTTTTCCTGATCTGCTACTTCCCGGGCCCATTTGGCATAGGTTTCGTTCATGCGCTCCATTTTCCCGTCTTTCCACACGTTGCGGGGTGTAGGCGACAACACCACCGGGTGAGCGCCCCGGGCTTTGGCCTGACGGATGTAGGTGCGGAGATAATGCCCAAATGTAAATACTTCTTCCGGTCCGCCGCTAGCCGCCATAATTACGGTCTCCGACTCGTCTCCCGTACCTTTCAGGGAAGCCCTGGCCCGACCTGTATTCATAGGGCCGCCATCGTTATGGCCAAACTGAATTAACAGGTAGTCGCCTTGCCTGATCTCATTATATACGTTTTCCCATAGGCCTTCGGTAATGAAGGTACGACTGCTCCGGCCGCCCAACGCGTGGTTTTCTACGGTCGTTTTATCGGTATTAAAATAGTTTTCAAAGAAACTTCCCCAGCCCCATTGTCCGTTATCTCCTTCGCCGGTACCATTTTTAACGGTGGAATCGCCGATAAGGAAAACCACCGGGTTTTTGCCCTTGCGTGAACTTCCGGCGGGCGTATCGTTTTTACGGCTGCTCACACTGAAGATGGGCGAAGGATGGGTTTGTTCTTCCCGGTAAAACTGAATGGCGGAGTCATTGAAACGGGGGTGGAATTTATTCAGAAGGTGGATCACCTCTGCTCCGGCCAGCAATACGGGTCCGTAGCCGTGGGCGGCATACACATTCACCGGGCGGTAATAATAGAATGCAGGGTCAAAGCCCATGCCCGTACCTACGCAAGTGCCTTCCACCTGTCCCTTTTCATTGATTTTGGTCGATACGGCATTCCAGCCGTAGTAGGCCACAGGACCATAAGCAATGGGGTCAAGCCAGCCTTTGTTCACCCCACGGGCTATGCAGTAGGTATAAATGGCGGTGGCAGATGTTTCGAGATAAGAATCGTTCCGATCCAGTAATTGGTGCCACAAACCTTCTTTCGACTGGTATTTTACCAAGCCTTTCACATGTGCTTTAAACTGGTTCAGCACATACTCCCTGTCGGGGTGGTTGGCAGGTAAAATATCTAGCACCTCCGTCATGGTCAGCAGGGCCCATCCGTTGGCCCGGCCCCAGAAAAAGGCGGGATGCTGATCGGAAGATTCTACCCAACCGTGCATATAGAGTCCTTTTTCTTTGACAAACATACGCTCGGTAAACTGGCGGATCTGGCGGGTGGCTTCGTTAAAATACCGTGCCTCGCCGGTGAGTTTTCCCATCTGGGCGATGGCCGGAACGGCCATGTACATATCGTCCAGCCAGAGGGTATTAAGCTGGGGGCGTTTCCGGGCAAAGGTGCCGTCGCTCAGGCGATACTCCTTGTACATGATGTAGTTCATGTAGTTATCAATCACACTCCTGAGGTTAAAGTCGGGCTTGCTTTGCTCAAATTTAATCATGGAGGCACACATGGCGCCGGCATCGTCCAGCGCGTGCGGTTTCAGCATCTGCCGCATCTGGGGGTCAATTACCCCGTATTTATCGAGTTGTTCAATGAAATGCGGTTTGGCGTCGGCCAGGAATTTAAAGCGGTCGTTGACGTAGTTAAAGTAGCGTGTGTCGCCGGTCACTTTTGCGGCCTCCAGCATACCGGAATAGGTCACCCCCCACTCGTAGCTGGCCAGTCGGAAAGAGCCCTGCTGTAAACGGGTATGCTCATCCATTTTGTCATAGTCTTTCAGTTCTTTGCCGGTGCGGGAATCAATGACTTTGGCCGGGGTGGATTCTTCCAGGAAGCCCAGCACCTTATCTAGTGAGGCCTTCACTTTTTCCGGGCTTAGCGCCCCGTAAGGCGTATCGTAATCGGGTTGTAAAAGGTGCAAAGGAGTGGTAAAATCATTCACCTGGGCCTGCGTAAACTGCAAGCTCAATGTAAGTGCGGCGGCCGCTATGTACAATCTTTTTTTCATTTGTATATGTTAGTTCCGAGTAGTGAGTTCCGAGTTACTAGTAATGAGTAGTGAGTAATGAGTAATGAGTTTTTGCAGGTTCCGGGTGGGTTGACTGCATCTTTCAGGGTTTTAATGTGATGTATACATGATCTTTGAATTCAAATCCGCGGAAAGTGAGAGTTAGCTCTACTTTCGTTCTTTTTCCTGCCGGAATATCCGCCGTGGTGAGGGTACGCGTGCGTTCTTTCCCGCCTACTGACCAGCGATACGCATCGGCCGGCACACCGGCATCTAACGTAACGGAACCGCCGTGGATCACCTGTTCTTTTTCCCTGAAAATATTTTCGAGGTCGCTTCCGAAATAAAAACCGGGCTGGGTAGGTTGGTTGTAGGCTACGTTCTGGGTGGCCATACTGATCCGGTAGACCGGCTCCTCCGCAAAACTATGAAAACGGTAGGGAGTAGGATAAGGCGACACATACAAACGGAGGTTCCGGTTGTCTTCCGTACGCAGTAGAACCTCTTCCCGCCAGTCGCCCACCAGGTCGCCCTGAATGGCCGGAGTAGCCTTGGTGCCGTTATTGGAGGTGGCGCCTTCCGCGGTGAAAAGCAGGTTTATTTTCTGATTTTCGGGGTCGTA
>JBEBRS010000176.1:0-6822 GCA_040394705.1 Leadbetterella byssophila | reverse complement strand
TTTTTGCTTTGAATTTCTACGACAAAAGGTTCCAGAGTGGAAATGAGGCCCGCTTCTATGGTAAAGGTGCGGGTTTTGTTCTGTAGGGTGGCGTTGGCGTCGAGGGCGGCGGTTTCCAGTTCCACGGTATATTGGCCGTTGGGTAAAAAGGCAAGAAAATGGCCGTCGTTATCGGTTATGGCCCGTTGCACGGTTTGTCCGTTTCGCAGGATACGCAAGCCAATACCCCCAAGTACGGGTGTGAAGTCGCGGGCGGTTCTTTCGTCGTAGCTATACCGGATACTGCCCCTGACCGAACCGGCCTGACGGAGTGGAATTTCCCATTTTTCTTTGAAGCCGTTGACTTCCAAAGCAGTTTCAGCGTGGAACCATCCCGCCTGGGCGCCAGCCTTTACGGTATACTTGCCGAAAGGAAGGGCGGAATAGTGGATTTGTCCGTTTTCATCGGTAATAAAGGCCCGGTCTCCGAGGAGGACCATATAATCGGCGGCGGCGGTTTCGCCCGCATCGCGTACATTGTTCCCGTTTTCGTCGTGGAAAACGGCGAGGGTGAGTTTGCTCTTTTTGCCGGTAGCGGGTTTGGCCTGGTTGAGGTGCACGGTCAGCCCGGCCTCCACGTTGGTCATGGTGCTGTTATAGGTACTCAGGGAAATATTCCGGGAGTAAGAATAGTTATATACCACGCTGTTCAGGAAGACGGAATAATTCCGGTTGACCCGGTAGCGGGAGTTTAGTGCGCCGGACCAGGTGGTCCCCATGATGAAATCGCGGTTATAGTTGACGCCCGTGTTCACCTGCAGATCCCCCGCCAGGAAATCCTGATTCCACGACACATTGGTCATGAGCCGCCGGGTGACTTTTTCGAACTGGGCGGCAAAGTTCTGTTCGCTGAGGTAATAGCCTCCGTGCTGGTAGCTTGTATTCAGGTTAAAACGCCCGAAACTATAAAAAAGCAGGGCCTTAACCTGAGGTTCCCAGTCGGTTTTATTAAACGGTTTCACCACCCCGTTTTCCAGTCCGAGGTGGGCATAATGCTTTCCTTTCTTCCAATTGATATTCTCTACCAGGCGATGGGCATGGGTTCGTGCGGTGTTTTGTACGAGGTCGGTGTGGGCCAGATAGGCCAGGTTTCCGGTTTCGGTCTGGTATTGATAACCCACTCCGGCACCTACGCGGCCCTGACGCGGCAGGGTGTAGACGGCTTCGGCGCGGGCGTGGGAACTTTCTACGTTCAGGTCGTAATGGTATGACTGGGGGGCAAATTTAGACCAGAACACGTTAGCCCTCAGTCCGGCCCCTCCGCCCATCACCAGGTTATAGTTTTGCTGGAGGTTGAGGGTCCCCCGCCGGTTGCCCGGGAAATAAGCAGTACTGTAGTACAAATTGCCGGAAACGGAATGATTTCCGGACGAACCGCCGTATTGCAGCTCAGAGGAAGCCGAAGGTACCGCACCCTCTTTTTCCTTGTAATCGGACAATGCACCGTGCGAGCGCAGCAGCACCCGCCAATTTTGACCTTTGTTCCATTTCCATTCTCCCCCGGCCAGGTGGTGCCGGGCGTTTTCCCACCTGTCTTCCCTGAACATATAATCCAGACTCATGTTTTTAGCGGCATTGGGCGGACCGATATGGTCTTTGACAAAAATACTGTATCCGTTCGTGAAAAGCGGATTGGCGCTAAAAAGGTTAAATTGATTATCTACCACGCCCACTTTAAGCGTATTCTTTCCGTTTTTATCCGAAACAATTGCTTTTACGCCTCTTCCGAAAGTTGAATATTCGAGTTGTTCATTTACGTTTCCTATGCTCAGACTGTGGTTATCGTAGCGGTAGGTCAGCTGGGTATTCAGAGCCATCAGCTCCTCTTGCCCCTCCATTTTGTACACCAACCCCTGGAGGGAGAGATTCCCGGCGGGCAGATCCACGTGGCCTCCGCCCATCACCTGGTACATGTTGCTTTTGCCAAACCGGCGGTAGCTGAGCGTGATATCTTCAGGCACATACAGGTTATCATACAGAAGGGCAGTATTGTAGGTATGGTCGGTGTAGCGGCGCGAGGAGATCACGCTTTGTATACCCAGGCTTACATTCCCGAAAGTTTGGGCGCCGTAAAGTCCGCTGATATTCACATACACCACACTTTCGTTTCCCAGGATATCCTCGGGCCACACCCGCAGGGTAAAGAGGGCGTCTGTTCCGGCCTTCACTTCATCCCTGAGTTCGTAAAATGATTTTCCGCCCCGGCTCCGGGGCAGGGCCATCACTACCTTTACCTCCTGGTCGGTATTGCCCCGGTTATACACCCGCGCACTGAGCGAGAGGGAATCGTTCCTATCGGTCACCATGATCACGGGCTGGTCAAGGCTCAGCTGAAGGCTCACCTTTTCGGCTACAGGAATAAGGCTTTCCCCCTTCTGTACCTCTCGCTTGTAGGCGTCGTTCAGGGTATAGTCTACCCGGTTTTCTCCGGCGGCTACCGTTCCGCTCATCATCAGCACCACCGGCACAAAGAGCGTGTCACCCTCGTTCATGCGCACGTCAATCGATTCTCCGGAAATGCTCCTGATACCCCGGGGCGGTTTTACGGCGAGGTGTCCTGAAAATTCACCGGGAGACCGGTTGATAAAACGCAGGGAAGTTCGCACCAGCTTACTTCCGGTGTGATCCAGCACCTGGGGTACTTCTGCTTCAATCACCGCCAGAGGCGGCAATACGCCTCCTTCAGGGATACTTGCCTCAGCAAGGGGGACGGGCACTTCGTCTATAACCGGCTCCTCTTCTGCGACGTACACAGCTGAAGAATCAGCATAGTTCAGGACGATATTTTCTTCTTTTACGTCATTTATATATTCTTCAACTGGCAATACAGCTGGCGGAGGCAATATGGCGGAAGTATCCGGATAGAGGTCAGAAGTTAGGGAATATACACGAGGCACAGACGACATGGGTACTTCCGACGGAATAAGGGTGGCGGACGACGGGCTTACCGGGGAAGTGGCGGAGTCTGGTGGTAGCGTGGTGGAGTCTTTCGGCTGCGCGGTAGAGTCTGCCGGTGGAACGGTAACGCCAGGGAGCTGCCACAGGGGTTTTGCCCAGTCCCACACAAAGGGGACTGAAACCGCGGCGACCAGCGCCAGGCCCAGGACTATATTTTTTAACCCGATCTTTTTCAATGCCTATTGTGCCAAAATGGTGTATTGAAGGGTGGTGGAATAGGTGGCAGTGCCGGTGTTTTCTTTCACGGCATAGAAGAGCTTGTCTTTATTGTCTGGATTAATGGAATACCGCACATCGAAATTACGGTTCTGATTTCCTGTGGAATTCCCTTTGGCCAGTACCTGGGCCCCGGTAGACAGGTTAACCGTATTCAACTGCGTAACGCCCGACGGCGCATTAGCCAGATTTACATTCAGCACATCCAGGTCAATGGTATTGCTTCCGTAGGAAAAATGGGGTGTACCTGCACTGGCATTGACCAGCACCTGGTAGTCGGC
Source organism: Leadbetterella byssophila (assembly GCA_040394705.1). Classification (GTDB taxonomy): domain Bacteria; phylum Bacteroidota; class Bacteroidia; order Cytophagales; family Spirosomataceae; genus Leadbetterella; species Leadbetterella byssophila_B. The sequence continues at coordinate 3,328 of JBEBRS010000176.1, read as the reverse complement.
GTTGGTGTTGACGGTTAGTCCGCCGGCGTAGGTAATGCTGGTGCCGCTGTCGTAATCGGAGCGTGACGCCAAGGTGAGTGTACCGTTTTGCGCACCGCCGTTCAGGGTCAGACTGAAGGTATTCTGAACAGGGGGAGAACCAGAGAGCTTTGCTATTTGTACATAATGTTTCATCGTTTTTTGCCCTAATAACAGCCCCTCCCCATTTAATAATCTATATTCGACATCAAAATAATAATTCCGCCACTCCTGCAAATTACTTAAATAAGCTCCTCCTTGGATTGTCCAGTCATACCATAGTTCTAACCGAAAAGGTTGTCCTGCATCATGGGCAATCGGTACCATAGATGAACTAACCAGGTCTTGTTCCGCAGTACTAAGAATAATATTGGGATATAGCCCGACCTGGCCTACACTTGGCACCGGAAATGGCGCCCCGCCCTGCGTAGCGGTATGATTAGGTTGAATACTGACTTTATCTATAGGAAAGTACTGGCCATTAGAGGGGGTTTGGCCAATCACCCTGGCGGTAATTCTCCAATTGGGAATATTTACACTGGCTTGGCTTTGGCTCTCAATGACGAATGTGATCCCGTTAACCTGTGTTTTCGTATCATAATTGTTCATCTGTATGTACCATTGTCCATAATTGGTATTATTAAAGTTCACTTGTGCGCTTGCACTTAGTGTACCCATCCACAGTAAAACAATATAAAAAATCCTGTTATTCATACGTAAATTTCAGTTCGGCGGCTTCCATTTCCGAGTCGCTTCCAAAGTCCATCATCAGGGTAGCGGTATAGTTGCCTTTCTCAAGGTCTTTGGGAAGGGCAATCCGCATCACCCGCTTGTCGCCGGGGAGGGTACGAAAGCCGGCATCTTCTACTTTCAGGGCTTTCCCGCTTCCAGTATTCAGGAGGTCGGTGTAGATTACGCCGTCGGTCCACACATTTCCCTGGTTCTCAAAGGCCAGTTCCAGCTCACGGGCTTCGGGGAAAAATTTAAGTCCGGTAATCTCCAGTTTTTTGATTTTGCCCGAAACGGCCGGCCGGCAATACAGCTTAATACCGGAACGCACACTTAGCTTGATCTGAGAGCCCTGGGCGTTCACATCGTCTACGGGGTTCATTTGGGTCACAAACAGCAAGGCGGTATACACAGGGATCCCGGCATCTGCTCCTGCCGGCACCGTCACGTTTACGGTAAGGTCTTTGGATTCTCCTGGTTTGAGGGAGAAGTAGGAGCCTTCGCTCACGGTCACCCAACTGGCAAACGAATTCCGGAGGGAATCCGGGGGCAGAATGAGGTTGCCGCCGCTTTCATCGTAGGCCCAGTCGCCCAGGCTAACAGAAAGATCGAGCACGGTGGTCTTACTGGCGTTGGTTACGGTTACTCTTTCCGCAGAAGTATTTCCCAGGCCGGTTTCAAAATACAGACGGGGAGGAGATACGGAAATACCGGTTTGTGCAAAAGTACACAAGAGGCCTCCCAAAAGGAGATACAGGGTCAGAAAGCTCGTTTTCATTATCGTTTTAAGCTAAAAGGGTGCTGTAAGCCCTGCCCACAACACCCTTTCCTTAACAAAGATACGAAAATTTTTATTAATCCGCTAAAATGGTGTACGTTACTGTGGCCGTATACACACTTGCATTAGCGTCATCCACCTTACGGTAGTTATTGATATACAAATCTTCTCCTTTTCCGGTATAGGTCACATTGAATTTTTGATCTCTGCCGCCATTGTTGCTTTTAATCAGGTCAACCAGTCCGGTTCCAAGGGCTACTTCCGGATTGCTCGCAAGATCCACAATATTACCACCGCCCTTGGTTGCTTGAACCTTTACACTTGAAGCATCAATGGTACTTCCTGAAGTATGCTGGAAATCAGTGGCTGCATTTACTTTTACCACAAAGCCTCCGGTACTGAAAATCAGCAACTGATCCAATTCTGTATGGGAAACACCGTTCATATAGTCTTCCTTTGTTTGATAAGAGAGATCTATAGCGGACTTAGCCGCAGGATTCACTATAATGGTGTGAATCGGCTTCAATTTAATATTTACAGTCACATCCGCAGTGGACTGCGCATTAGCGTTACCTACTAAACCTACAAAAACGAGTGTTACAGCGGTTAAAATTACATTTTTCATCGATTATTTTTGTTTTGTTTTGTTTGTTCTATTACTCTTGTTATTTTTTTATTCCTGAAATATCACGAATGCCTAAGTCCATGACAAAGTGCGTGCCAATATTTTTATTTATCACATATTCTTGCAAAATTTATATTGAATTTTAAAAAAGTACATGGCAAAGGGGGTGTTTTCACCCTGTTTGGGCAAGAAAACCCACAGAAGAGAAGCACAATAGAGAAAATGATAGGGCAGGAAACGGAATCATCCACTGAAATGCGGGTCGCAGAAAAGTTATATTTTAAAAATAAGAATTATGGAAAAATATAAAGGCATAAAGACATTCGACGAACTGATCGATCTTGAGTACGAAAAAATCGGAACAGAAAGCCGGAACAAATACGAAGAGGGGGCGCAAATGTTCATTGTGAGTGAAATGTTAAAAGAAGCCCGAAAAGAGGCCAAATTGACACAGGAACAATTAGCGGAAAAAGCAGGAACGAAGAAAAGTTATATTTCTAAACTGGAGAACGGAAAAGGAAATATCCAACTCTCCACATTAATCCGAATCTTCGAACAAGGGTTAAATCGGAAAATCGGGTTGACTTTCCTGTAAACTACTGATGGTTATCCGAAGACTTCAGAGCCTCCCATAATATCTCGATGGGATGCAACGCCCGGCGATGGGTGCCGTCATGAATCTGGTGGCGGCAGGAGGTTCCTGCGGCAGCGATAATCACTTCTTCCGACTGCTGACGCACGGTGGGAAAGAGTACCAGTTCGCCTATTTTCATGGATAAATCATAATGCTCTTTTTCATAGCCGAAAGACCCGGCCATTCCGCAACACCCGCTGGGAATCAGCTGCACCTGATAATTTTTAGGGAGGCCAAGCATCTTTTTGCCGGGCACCATAGAACTCACCGCCTTCTGCTGGCAATGCCCGTGGAGCTTAATTAACCGATTTTCTTCGGTAAAGAGAGAAGGGTCTATTTCTTTGCGGTCGATCAGTCCACCGATAAATTCTTCAAAAGTAAATACGTGCCGGGCCAACTCCGCGGCATCTTCCGCAAGGTCTGCACTCACCAGGTCGGGGTACTCATCCCGGAAAGTGAGAATGGCGCTGGGTTCTATACCAATGACGGGAATATCGGGAGAAGCACTCCGCCGGAACAACTGCACATTGGCATCGGCCAGTTC
>JBEBRS010000175.1:0-6835 GCA_040394705.1 Leadbetterella byssophila | reverse complement strand
GTTAGATATTAGATATTAGACATTAGATATTAGAAGTTAGATATTAGATATTGCTGGTGATAGCCACCCGGCTGATAGCTGATAGCTGAAAGCTGACAACTATTTCATCTGATCTGTACAAACGACTTATAATGATCCCGGGTGTAATACGCACTACTATCGTTCCCCGTGACCAGTCTTTCCGCTCCCCGGTTTTTGCCTTCCATTCGCCTGTTGACGTCCCATTCCCGGTAATTGATTTTCTTTTGGGTAAATTTATTCGTTTTGGGGAGCAGTTCTTCGTAATTCCCAAAACGCCGTCCGCCCACATATCCCTCCGGCGCTTTTCCGTGCGCATCAATGTATTCCAATACTTTATATACTTTGGCCGGAGCTTCGGAACCGCTTGGTGTACCACCCGATTCCGAAGGCTTTTCGCGGTAATAACCGAAATAGAAAAATAGCCCCAGCGCCAGGAGGAACAATATGCTTTTTACGAGGTTTTTATTCACGACAGAGCCACAGTTTTGAACAAAAATAATACACTTCTTTGCAAATCGTGCGGGGAAGACATGAAAAAAGCTCACCGCAATACGCAGTGAGCCTTTAGGATTACAGCCTCATTAGAATCTATTCGTCATAATTAAATACCACTACCGGAACTTTGGCGGCGTTGATCATGCCCCTGGTCTGGGAAGGATCAATGATGCCTTCGAAGAAGCCTCGTTTCCGGGTGGTTACAAAAAGTAAACTGATTCCTTCCTTTTCAATAAATTCCGCGATTCCTCTCTTGTAGGCATCCGCGGCGAAGTCTTTGTACACGTAACCTCTTTTGCCGAAGTCTTTATCAATAGACACCTTAAACTGTTCGTTCGCGTTGATATCAAGAGGGAAGTCCTCAATGATATGCCCGATGATCAGGTCATGGTCGGAATATTTCCGCCAGTCCAGCGCTTTGGCAATGTGCCTTTTTTCGTTGAATTCCAGTTTCGAAGCATAGCATAACCTTTCGAAAATATCGCCCGAAAACTCTTCCGGCACCACCAGCAGGGGCGGTTCGATATGGTTGATCATGCTCTGTGCCGTTGAGCCGATCAGGCGGTCAAGGAAAGTGCGATGCCCTGTTTTACCAATTACCACCAGGTCTACATCGGGCGTTTCATTGATGGTGGAAACAATATCCTCAAAGGAAATAATGTAACCGGAGGTAAGTCCGCGGTTTTCGTCCAGCGCCACCAGTTTACGGAGGCGGTCTTCGGCGTCGGCCTTAAGGTCATCAATGGTCTCACTTACTAAGGCGGTACTCACCATGGGGTCTACCACCGGCAGGGTCACAATGTGCAGGTAGGTGATTCTGCGGGAAGTGATACGTGCCAGCGCCCGGGCATACCCCGCCGCGTTTTCAGCTCCCTTCGAAAAATCTGTGGCTACCAGGATACTTTTCATAATCTTTTAATTTGAGAGTAAAATTAGGTATCGTAACTTATAAAAAAACTGACGAAGGTGCTAATTAATTATGATTATTCTCATAAAAGATAGGGAATTTAATGGTTTCTTAATTTGGGGGAAGAGAAGACCCCTACATTATCCGGTAAAAGGTAGCCGTAAACCTTCAAAAATAAATTATCTTTGTCCTCCGATACTCAGTACAAATCAATAGCAGATGACTTCACAATCAAATACGGCCGTTTTATTGCTTCAGGACGGTACCGTTTTTAAAGGAAAAGCACTTGGGAAAATTGGAACTACTACAGGCGAGATCTGTTTTAATACGGGAATGACCGGTTATCAGGAACTCTACACCGACCCTTCGTATTTCGGACAGATTATCGTGAACACTACAGCGCATATCGGCAATTACGGTGTGAAACTGGATACGGAGGAGGAGTCAGACGGGATCAAGATCAAAGGAATGGTATGTAATACCTTCGAGTCGGATTACTATTCCCGGGCCACGGCTGACGGCTCCCTGCAAGATTATTTTGAGAAAAACGGAATCGTGGGCATATCGGATATCGATACGCGCCAGATTGTACGTCATATACGCGACAAAGGCGTGATGAATTGCCTGATTTCTTCGGAATCGGACAACCTCGAAGCGCTGAAAGCCATACTGAACGATTGTCCGGATATGGAAGGCCTGGAACTCAGCTCCGTAGTGAGTACGGCAGATCCTTATTTCCTGGGCAACCCCGCTGCCAAAACCCGTCTGGCGGTGGTAGACTACGGCTGCAAGCGGAATATCCTCCGGAACTTTACCGAAAGAGATTGCTACCTGAAAGTTTTTAACGCCAAAACTCCGGCTTCTGAAATCATAGCCTGGGACGCCGACGGCTATTTTATCTCTAACGGTCCGGGAGATCCCGGCTCCATGCAGTACGCCGTAGATACGGTGAATGAGTTGCTGGAAACCGGAAAGCCGCTTTTTGGCATCTGTCTCGGTCAGCAATTGCTGGGACTCACCCAGGGCATTGGTACGTATAAAATGCATAACGGTCACCGTGGACTGAATCACCCGGTGAAAAACCTGCAGACCGGGTTGTGTGAGATCACGTCCCAGAATCACGGGTTTTCCCTGAAGCCTGAGGAGGCCAATAATCACCCCGAGGTAGAGGTGACCCATATCAACCTGAACGATAATACCATCGAAGGAATTCGTCTTAAAAATAAGCCCGCATTTTCGGTTCAATATCACCCCGAAGCTGCACCCGGCCCCAACGACTCCAATTACCTGTTCGATCAGTTCCTGGACATGATCCGGGGATAAGTATTCGCTATAAAGATGAGACTGTACAGCACAAATCATCTCAGTCCGGAGGTAGACTTCCAGACGGCCATCTTCCAGGGATTGCCTCCTGATAACGGCCTGTATATGCCCGGGGAGATTCCGGTATTACCCCCGGCTTTTTGGGATAATGCAGAGAAACTGAGTTTCCGTGAGATGGCGGTAGCAGTATGCAGGGCTTTGCTGTACGAAGATATTCCGGAAGCCGATCTGGAATCCATTATTGATTCGGCCATAGATTTTGAAGCACCGGCAGTGAAGCTCAGCGAAAACCTTTATTGCCTCGAGCTGTTTCACGGTCCGTCTATGGCCTTTAAAGATTTCGGGGCCCGTTTTATGGCCGCCACCATGTCGTATTTCCTTCGTCAGTCCGGAAAAACACTCAATATACTGGTGGCTACGTCCGGGGATACCGGCGGTGCGGTAGCCCAGGGGTTTTACGGAGTGCCGGGCATTTCGGTGACCATCCTGTATCCGAAAGGAAAAGTGAGCAATATCCAGGAAAAGCAACTGACTACCCTGGGCGCGAACATCCGGGCCCTGGAGGTGGAGGGTACTTTTGACGACTGCCAGGCCCTGGTGAAGCAGGCCTTTCTGGATGAAGAGCTGAGAAGTCGCTACGCCCTGGCTTCGGCCAATTCTATCAATATCGCCCGCCTGATTCCTCAGGCATTCTACTATATTTCGGCCTACGCCCAACTGAAGAAAGAGGGGAAGGAAATGGTGTTTTCTGTACCTTCGGGGAATTTCGGTAACCTGACGGCCGGGGTACTGGCCATGCGGATGGGCATGCCCGTAAAACGTTTTATAGCAGCCACCAACGTAAATAACGTGGTGCCGGAATTTCTGAGAACAGGCGTATATACTCCCATTTCACCCTCTATCTCCACCATTTCCAATGCCATGGATGTGGGTAATCCGAGCAATTTCCCCCGATTGGAAGCCCTGCTGGGGGAGGAGATGAAGGAGTATGTGAAAGGGTATTATTTTACCGACGAACAAACCCGGGACGCGGTACGGGCGATTTATGAAAAATTCAACTACCTGGCTTGTCCGCACACCGCAGTAGCCTACCTGGGCCTGGAGAATTACCGCCGGGAGAACGGAAACGATTTTGCCGGGGTCTTCCTGTCCACTGCGCATTTTGGAAAATTCCTGCCTGAAATGGAAGCCATATTGGGCTTTACCCCCGAAATACCGGAAAGACTGACCCTGAAAGGCGAGAAACAGGCAACAGCGGTGAATACTTCCTACGCTACTTTTAAGGCGTATCTTCAACAAAACCTGATTTGATTTGGAGGTCCGGCACGTACATATTACCCGGTACATTACCCCCCTGAGAGAGGGCGGTTCCCTGCCTGCTGTGGTGGAGGCTGACGACACCTTTCTGTATGTCTTGAAATTCCGGGGGGCCGGACAAGGTACCAAGGCCCTGATCGCCGATTTTGTGGGCGGAAAAATTGCGGAAAAACTGGGGTTGAAAGTACCGGAAATGGTGTTCGCTCATTTGGATGACCGCTTCGGCAAGACCGAACCCGACGAAGAAATCCAGGATCTCCTGAAATTCAGCGTAGGACTGAACCTCGGGGTACATTATCTGTCGGGTGCCATTACGTTTGATCCCGTATTGCATGCGGTAGACGAAGAAACCGCCTCCCTCATTGTATGGCTTGACGCCTTTCTGACCAATGTAGACCGCACGGCCAAAAATACCAATATGCTGATATGGCACCGGGAACTCTGGATGATTGATCATGGGGCATCCCTGTATTTTCATCACAATTGGGATACCTGGGAGAAGCAGGCCTTAAGTGCTTTCAAACCCATCAAAGATCATGTTTTATTGCCTTTGGCCACGCAACTCCCCACGGCTGACCAGGCCGCAAAGAAGCTGATTAGTCCGGACTTTATTGATGCGGTGGTGGGTGCGGTACCGGCCGACTGGTTACTGGAAGAGGCAGACCGGAAGGTGTACGCCGATTTCCTGAAAGTCCGATTGAAGAATTCAGATCTATTTGTAAAAGAAGCAGAAGATGCAAGAAAGGCACTTGTATGAATATGCCGTGATTCGGGTGGTACCCCGGGTAGAGCGTGAAGAGTTCTTCAACGTGGGGGTCATCCTGTATTGCAAAGCGCTGAATTTTCTGGGAGTAAAATACGAAGTTAACCCGATTAAATTTCAGGGCTTCTGTACGGAAATGGAGATTTCCGAACTGAAAGCCTTCCTGCATACTTTTGAAAAGATAGCCGGAGGCGGTAAAGACGCTGGTCCCATCGGTCAGTTGCCGGCCCCCGAGCGCTTTCGCTGGCTTACTGCCACGCGCAGCACCGTACTCCAGACGTCCCGGATTCATCCCGGTCTCACTGCCGACCCCGGTGCCAAGCTGGAGCAATTGTTCCGGGAGATGGTGCAGTAGCTTTGAGCTATCAGCTATCAGCCTTCAGCTATCAGCTATCAGCCTTGAGCTGTTGGAGTTTGGTTTTGTCGGCTGGAAGGTGCTGGTGAGGGCATCAAAATTATGATATGTCCGATTTGTTTTGTAAATTGCGTCAGGAGAATTTGCCCCAAATTTAACCGGTATAGCCCTTATGAGCACCCTTTTCAGCGAGAAGCAAACGTTTCGTTTTTTTTGGACGAAGTTAATTCTGATTGTAATTTTCCTTGCTATCGGTGGCGGGGCTGTCCGTCAGATTTTTTGGGGAATCCCTTTTGGAAATAAACCCATGAGCGATGTAGGAATCGCCTGTTTAGCGCTTTTCCTGGGTATGCTTCTTCTTTTTGCCTATAGTTCAAATCTTAAGACCCGGATTTCAGCGGAAGGAATTACCGTGGCCTTCTTCCCATTTCTTTGGAAGAAACGATTTATTGCATGGGATACCGTGCAGTCGGCTTATGTCAGAGAGTACAGTCCGATCCGGGAATATGGCGGTTGGGGTTTCAAAATGGTCAATAACGAAACCAATAAGAGTGTTTGGGGCGGCAACAGAGCTTATAATGTAAGTGGAAACCAGGGCCTTCAGCTCATTTTTAAAAATGGTGACAAGCTACTGATTGGTACCCAGCGCCCTGAGGAAATACAGGATGTATTGAAAAGCATTCAGGCCCCGAGGTGATTAGCTATCAGCTATCAGCTATCAGCTCATGGCTCAAAGCTCGCGGCTCACAGCTAAAAATTTAACTCTATAGGCTTTGTAGATTTAGTAGAGTTTTTTACTTTTGTGCATTATTCTAACCGGAGATGCGCATGGAATACTTTACAATCATTTTGGGGCTGGGTCTGGTGGCGTATATTGCTTATCGGACGTACGGCATTTATAAAATGGATAGGGAAGGTTGAAACGACAGATTTTCCTCGCTTTTTTGGCGGTATTTTCGATAGGCCGGGGATATGCGCAATATACACCGGCGAATGCTCATTCCCATAACGACTACCTTCAGTCCCAACCGTTTTATGCGGCTTATCAACATGGCTTTGGCTCGGTAGAAGCCGATGTGTTCCTAAAAAATGATTCTCTTTTCGTGGCGCATGAATTCCACGAAATTACTGCGGACAGAACTTTCGAAAGGCTTTATCTTCTGCCATTACTGGAAGTGTGTAGTAATAACGGTGGAAAAGTATATCCAGCCACCACTTTACAACTTTTGATCGATTTGAAAACGGGCTATGCCACCACTTTGCCGGCTCTGGTAAAACTGCTGGAACCGCATCGGGCATACCTTTATCCCCAGGGAACTGTTAAAGTGGTTATTTCGGGCAATACACCTCCGCCTGCTACTTTTCACGATTACCCCGACTACATTTTTTTTGACGGCAGGCCACAGACGGTGTATACGGCCAAACAACTGGAAAAGATAGGCCTCATCAGCCAATCCTTCCGAAACTACAGTAAATGGAACGGACAAGGGGCACCTTCTGATGCAGAAAAAATGGTGTTGAATGAAGTGGTGAATCAGGCCCATGCTTTGGGCAAGCCTTTCCGTTTCTGGGCTACGCCCGATCTTCCTGATGCCTGGAATTTTCTGATGCAGATAAAGGCAGACTATCTCAATACCGATAAGGTAGCCGAGCT
>JBEBRS010000174.1:0-6838 GCA_040394705.1 Leadbetterella byssophila | reverse complement strand
TTAAATAATCATTCGTTTCAGATATGACATCTTCAAAACTGGATGCAAAAATACCACAGGGGCCGATAGCCGAGAAATGGACAAAATACAAGTCTACGATTCCCCTGATTAACCCGGCCAACAAAAGAAACCTGGAAGTGATTGTGGTAGGTACCGGGCTTGCCGGCGCCTCCGCCGCGGCTTCGCTCGCCGAAATGGGCTACCAGGTGAAAGCGTTCTGCTTTCAGGACTCCCCGCGCCGTGCACACTCCATCGCTGCCCAGGGCGGGATCAACGCCGCTAAAAATTACCAGAACGACGGTGACTCGGTCTACCGTTTGTTTTACGATACCGTAAAAGGGGGTGACTACCGCTCGCGCGAGGCCAACGTACACCGCCTCGCCGAAGTGTCTGCCAATATTATTGACCAGTGCGTGGCCCAGGGCGTACCTTTCGCCCGCGATTACGGCGGAATGCTGAAAAACCGCTCTTTCGGTGGGGTGCAGGTGAAAAGAACCTTCTACGCCGCCGGACAAACCGGGCAGCAGCTGCTCCTCGGTGCGTATTCAGCCCTGGAACGCCAGGTAGGCCTGGGTGCGGTAAAGATGTACTCCCGCCACGAAATGCTGGACGTGGTGATCATCGACGGCAAAGCCCGGGGCATTATCGCCCGCAACCTCACCACCGGCAAACTGGAACGCTATTTCGGCCACGCCGTTCTGCTTTGCACCGGTGGATACGGAAACGTTTTCTACCTGTCTACCAACGCCATGGGCAGTAACGTAACCGCCGCGTGGAAAGCCCACAAAAGAGGCGCTTACTTCGGGAACCCCTGCTTTACGCAGATTCACCCCACCTGTATCCCCGTGTCGGGCGACCACCAGTCGAAACTGACCCTGATGTCGGAATCGCTGCGGAACGACGGCCGGATATGGGTACCCAAGAAAAAAGACGAGACCCGCGCCGCCAACGATATCCCCGAAGAAGACCGCGATTATTACCTGGAAAGGAGATACCCCGCATTCGGTAACCTGGTGCCGCGCGACATCGCTTCCCGCGCTGCCAAAGAACGGTGCGACGCGGGCTACGGGGTAGGTGTCACCAAACAGGCCGTTTATCTCGATTTCCGGTATAACCTCATCAACAAATACGGAAGGGCGGAAGCCTCCCGGCTGAACATTGAAAATCCGGACCTCGATACCCTGGTTCGACTGGGCAAGGAGGTAGTGAAGGAAGAATACGGTAACCTCTTTGCTATGTACAAGCAGATTACCGGGGAAGATCCTTACGAGGTACCCATGAGAATCTATCCCGCCGTACACTATACCATGGGCGGCCTGTGGGTAGACTATAACCTGATGACCACCGTTCCGGGCATGTACGCCCTGGGCGAGGCCAACTTCTCCGATCACGGCGCCAACCGCCTGGGTGCATCGGCCCTGATGCAAGGACTGTCAGACGGCTATTTCGTGATCCCTATCACCATCGGTGCGTATCTTTCTACCGAGATTCGTACCAAAGCCATTCCTACCGACCACGAGGCTTTTGAACAAGCCGAAAAACAGGTAAGGGAACGCCTTGAAACCCTGAAAAAGATCAACGGGAAACAAAGCCCGGAATCTTTCCATAAACGCCTGGGTCACATCATGTGGGAAAAATGCGGTATGGCCCGTAACGAGCAGGGACTGAAAGAGGCCATCGGAGAAATCCGGGCCCTGAGAGAAGAGTTCTGGAAAGACCTCCGCGTAACCGGGGGAACCGATGAATTTAACCCCGAACTCGATAAGGCCGGCCGTGTGGCCGACTTCCTGGAACTGGGCGAACTGATGTGTATCGATGCCCTTGACCGCAAGGAATCGTGCGGCGGACACTTCCGCGAGGAATACCAGGAAGACGGGGGCGAGGCCAAACGTGACGATGAAAACTTCATGTTTGTGTCGGCATGGGAATTCAATAAGGAAAGCGACTGGACCCTCCATAAAGAAGTTCTCGAATACGAAAACATCAAAATAGCCCAGCGTAATTATAAATAATCTAAACTATCGTAGTATAATGAGTAACGAGAATATGACCATACACCTGAAGGTTTGGAAGCAGAAAAATACCGGATCTAAGGGTCACTTGGAAGACTACAAAGTAGAGAATGTTTCGCCGGATATGTCCTTCCTGGAGATGTTTGACGTATTGAATGAAGAACTCATTCACGAAGATAAAGAACCTATAGCCTTTGACCACGACTGCCGGGAAGGCATTTGCGGGATGTGCTCCATGTACATCAACGGCCGTCCCCATGGTCCGCTGGAAGGGGTAACCACCTGCCAGCTGCACATGCGGAGCTTTAAAGACGGAGACACCATCGTGGTAGAGCCGTGGAGAGCTACGGCTTTCCCCGTAATCAAAGACCTGGTGGTAGACCGCACCGCTTTTGACCGCATTATCGCGTCAGGCGGGTATGTGTCAGTCAATACCGGGAACGCGCAGGATGCCAATAACCTGCCCATCGGTAAAGACAAGGCGGACCTCTCCTTCGCAGCGGCGGCCTGTATCGGTTGCGGCGCCTGCGTAGCGGCCTGTAAAAACGCCTCGGCCATGCTGTTTGTCTCGGCCAAGGTATCCCAGCTGGCGCTTCTGCCCCAGGGACAGCCCGAGAGAGAAGCCCGCGCCCTCAGCATGGTAGCCCAAATGGATGCCGAAGGCTTTGGGTCTTGTACGAACACCGGCGCTTGTTCCGCGGAATGCCCCAAAGAGATCTCCCTGGAGAATATTGCCCGCCTGAACCGCGAGTTTCTGGGAGCCAGTTTGTCGAAAAGAGAATAATTTACGTACTTTTGCGTGATCAGGTTATCCGGGCGATGGATGTATCGTAGGGATAACGGCGGTTCCCGTCTCCGCTCGAACAGACACCAGTAACGTGGGCTTGTCAGTTCGAGCGGAGACGAGAACCGAACTTTTTTAATAACCTTGCTTAGCTCTTTTGAATTTTATTAGACAAAACCACGTTACTTCCCTTGTAGCGTTTATTAAAAGTATATGAATGGATTAATTATGGCAGCCCAGCTTCTGCTGGCGCTGACTATTCTGGTAGGTCTGCACGAATTCGGACATTTTCTCTTTGCAAGGATCTTTAAGATCAGAGTCAATAAATTTTACATCTTCTTCGATTTCCTTTTCCCCCTTCCCAACGTACTCAATTTTTCCCTCTGGAAAAAGAAAGTGGGGGATACCGAATACGGACTGGGCTGGTTTCCCCTGGGCGGATATGTGGACATTGCCGGTATGGTAGACGAGACTAAAGACGCCTCCCAGCTTTCTTCAGAGCCTCAACCCTGGGAGTTTCGCTCCAAACCTGCATGGCAAAGGCTGTTTGTGATGCTCGGCGGGATTATCGTGAACGTGCTGCTGGGTATGATGATCTATTCCGGCGTGAAATACGTGTGGGGAGATACGGACTACGCCAGGGAAGAACTGAACAAAGCCGGGATTTTCGCATACCCGACCGCTCAGCAGATCGGACTGAAAACCGGCGATAAGATTACAAAGATTAACGGGCAGGATTATAAAAACTACAGCGATATCACGGCGGCAATCGTGAGTGAGAATACCACGTTTACCGTGCAGCGCGACTCCCAGACTCTGGATATTTTCGTGCCGAATGAGCTGATCAACGATGTGGCCAAGAAAAAAATGTTCATCGCGCCCCTGTTTGAGTTTGATATTTACGCGGTAAGTAAGGGAAGCCCCGCCGAAGAGTCGGGCCTGCGGGTGGGCGACAAGATTGTGAGCCTGAACGGAGAGCCGGTGAAATACTACCAGGAGTTCAGCCCGAAATTAAGGGCCAATGCAGGTAAGAAAATAGAATTGGGCCTGGTGAGGAACGGTACACCCCTCACCATTAATCCTACCGTAAATGCGGACTCTACGCTAGGGTTTACCATGAACCCCCTTCTGAATGTGACCAAGTCTGAATTCAGCCTGGGCGAAGCCATCAAAACCGGATCTACTGAAGCGCTGAGCATTATTCCACAGCAAATTAACGGATTCGCACGAATTTTTAAAGGACATATATCTCCTCAGAATGCGCTGACCGGCCCGGTAGGACTGGCCCAGATGTTTTCGCCGGCCTGGGATTGGGAGAAATTCTGGATTCTGACCGGGATGCTTTCCATGGCGCTGGCGTTTATGAACGCGCTGCCGATTCCGGCCCTTGACGGGGGTCATGTGATCATGCTCTTGTACGAGATGATCGCAGGCAGGGCACCTTCCGAAAAGTTCATGGAGAGAACCCAGCAGGTGGGTACCTTTATCCTGCTGGCGCTGATGATCTACGTACTCTTTAACGATACGATAAAGCTATTCTGAGTGGATTGAGGACACCTTTCTTTATACATCTCTACAGGCCGTTTTTAAGCGGTATTCGGCCCTGATTTCTTCTTCCTGCTGGAACAATTTTCAATGGTATGCTTGCATACGATCGAAGAATGCTTAGCTTTGAGAAATTTTACCATGATGAAGAAAGATAAGACGCTGGATTTTTACATTAAATGGGTATGGCACGGCATTTCCCGGATGTACAATATCTATGCCGCAGCGGAAGACATGACCATGTCGATAGGGTATGTGTTATTGAATATCGATATTGAGAAAGGTACGCCGGCCACCAAAATAGGCCCCCAGATCGGTATGGAGGCGCGAAGCCTTACGCGTATGCTGAAATCCCTGGAAGAAAAGGGCTGGATCTACCGGGAAACCGATCCCTACGATAAACGATTTGTCAATGTTTTTTTAACGGATCTTGGAAAAGAAAAGCGTAATTTTGCGCGGGCAGGGGTACTGGAATTCAATGACCGGGTGATGAAGACCGTTTCCAAAGAAGAACTGGATACTTTCCTGAAAGTTATAGAAAAAATTAATACGATCATTGAATCTGATACACATGAACCGATTTTCGCTACGAATTATCCCTAAGCTGTTCCGTACCTGTATTCTGAGCGGTCTGCTGCTGGTGCCGGCGGCGCTTTCTGCCCAGAGTGTGGTGTATTATCCTTTTAATTCGGTGTTGGGCGTAAGTACCAATCCCAATAACCTGTTCTGGGCCGACTTCCGTATATTTACCAATTCTTATTTTACTTCGGTAACGGGCGAAATCTCGCCCCAGTTTACCGTGTACAGCACCCCGAGGGCCGAGTATTACACGGGTGCGGGCGTGAAGGTAAACTTCTACAATATGTTTAATAACTATAATCCGGTAGAAGGGTATTTCATGAATGCCGGTGTAAAGGTGAGGCCTTTTGACAAGTTTAAGAAGCTGCACATTGCATTTGAAATTTCGCCGTACGCGGTCAGACAGATGGATGCCGGGCTTTTCCGTACTATGCTGGGCATCGGGTATAATTTTAACCAGTGGAAATGAACGTAAGACCGGGGGCATTCATTGTTCGGGATCATCACCTGCTTACTTTAAAATACACCTATCCCGGTGGAATTATTCACGCGCTGCCGGGAGGCAACCTGGAATTCGGGGAAGAACTTGCGCTTGCGCTGGAGCGGGAGCTGAAGGAAGAACTGGGCATCGCTTGTGTGCCTGACCGGATTATGCATGTGGCGGAAGTACTGTACGAAGGCCGCAATACCATCCATTTTATTTTTGAATGCCCGGAATTCACAGGAGAACCCCGCATCAATCCGGCGGAAACCAAAGCCGAAGAAATTGTGTGGCTTCCCCTTAGTGAACTGGAGCGCTTCACACTATACCCCAACGTAGGGAAATTCCTGTTGGCCGATGACACTCCCCTGTTTTTGGGGGTCATTGAACAGCCGAGGTATTGATGCAAAATAATACACGTGCCCTTCGACAGCTCGAAGGGCACGTGAAATATCCTACTCTCCAATCTTTAACCTCTACTGCGGCTACTTGAGCTTCTCGACGAGCTTCGGGCCGATGAGCTGCTTTCTGAACGCGCGGAGCGGTTAGAAGAAGACACGCCTGAACTCCTGGAGCTGCTCTTGCGCTCAACCGAGCTTTTCGGGGCCGAACTCTTGCTGGAAGTACGTTCTACAGACGAGGTTCTGCCCGGTGCGCTACTCACATTGCCGGAGCTTCGCGAGCTGCGGGTTGGGGTTTCCACTCTTCCGGAAGTTCTTTCAGGAGCAGAGTTCCGCGAAGATTCCACCCGGCTTTGGGGCGTGGCCGCTCTCTCAGAAACCCTGGAGTTCGCCCCGGAGGAAGACCTGTTCGCAGACCGCGAGGACTGCGTGTTGCGGTTGGAATACTGCCGGGAACCGGAGTTGCTGTTTCTGGCAGGGCTGGCTACCCGTGCCGGACGGTTGTTCCAATGGGTGGTGTAATTATTCCGTTTGGTATAATACACATGCTTTACCGGGTAGTAGTTCCGGGGCATATAGCCCACGTGAATAGTACCGTATCCCCGTTTGTCGAAACGGTAGAAATCATAGGAAGGACCAAAATACCAGCGAAGCGGACCGGTTATCACCACACCGGTGTAGCCGTAATATCTTCTGTCCCAGTCAGAAAGCTCAAGGCCGATGGCCCGGTTGAGCGCCACTACATCCAGCCAGATCTCGTCCTGCTCCCAGGGGCTGTAGTACCCGTCAGACTGAAACGCCCATTCTTTACGCTCAATGTTTTCCAGTCTCCTGTACAGGCGGTTGGCTTCCCGGTTGGTCAGATACCCCGTGCGGATACCATCGGAGATCCGGACGCGAACGTCCCAACGCCAGTCAAATTCCTCGTCATAGAAATACCGGTCAGGGCCTTCCATATATTGCGCTTTCACCGAAAGTGCCGCGAAGAATATTACCACAAATGCTATCCACTTTTTCATTGCCGTAATTGTTTAGG
>JBEBRS010000173.1:0-6863 GCA_040394705.1 Leadbetterella byssophila | reverse complement strand
CGCTGCGCACAGGCTTCATAATCCGGAGTGGGATTCTGAGACCAATGCCCGTATTTTCGGTAAATGTAACCTTCCTAATTACCATGGGCATAACTACGAGTTGCATGTAAAAATAAGTGGGGAAATAGACCCCAAAACCGGATTTGTCTATGATCTCAAGGTACTTAGTGACCTGATCCGGGAACACGTCCTCGAAATTTTTGATCACAAAAACCTGAACCTCGATCTTCCCTGGTTTAAAGAGTTGAATCCTACCGCCGAAAACATTTGTGTGGTGATTTATGATATATTACGGCCCAGGATTGACGAAAATTATGACCTGAAGATCCGGTTATTTGAAACGGAAAGAAACTATGTTGAATATCCTGAATAATACCCTCCGGGAAGAGGAGATCGGAAACGATCACCTGATGACGAACGCGAAAACCCCGCTCCGTCCGGACGCATTTGTCTTATCCGATGAGGAAAAAATAGAAAAAATCTCCCTTCATTTCCGGGAGATCATGCATACGCTTGGCCTTGACCTCACAGACGAAAGCCTGGCCGGCACTCCCCACCGGGTGGCTAAAATGTATGTACAGGAATTGTTTTCCGGCTTGAACCCGGAAAATATGCCTTCGGTCACCCTGTTTGAAAACAATTACCGCTTCAGTGAAATCCTGGTGGAAAGAGATATCACCTTTTATTCCCATTGCGAACACCACTTCGTGCCTATTGTAGGAAAGGTGCATATCGGGTACATTTCTACCGGGAAGGTGATCGGCCTCTCCAAGTTACACCGGATTGTGAACCATTTTGCGCGCCGTCCGCAGGTGCAGGAACGCCTCACCATACAGATCGGAGAAAGCCTCACCCACGTACTGGAAACGGAAGATGTAGCGGTAGTAGTAGATGCCGATCATTTCTGCGTTTCTTCCCGGGGCATTGCCGACCAGACCAGTTCTACCGTCACTTCGTTTTTCGGTGGAGTTTTTGACAAGGAAAATACCAAAAAGGAGGAGTTTCTGAGCTTGGTAAAGCTGAGAGGGTAAAATTTGCGACCGAAAGTTTTTAGGATAAATGCATTTGGTATTATCTTGCGTTTATCATAAGTCATGAAATGAACCCGGAACAGGAAAAACTGCTATACAAGGCCATGGAGCCTTTAGGAGATGTATTAACACCTTTCGAAACTCTCTTACTATCGGAAAAATACGAACTGTGGCTCATTCCGATTTTGGGACTTTCCTTTAGTGGTGTCGTCTTTTACGAACACCCTGAGCATCGCCCTTATTTCCCGCTTGTACTTATCGCGCTGGCGGTGGCCATATTCTGGAGTATCCGGCGTTATCGCAGGCTAAAGGCCCTTTATCATAAAATTGAAGACTGGCCTTATACCTCTAAAGAGGCATTGACAGAAGCCCATTCGGCCATTACATCCTACCTTCCGCAACTCTCCGCATCACCCGCTCTATATGGAGTGATCATGTTTAGCTCCATGGTGAACCTGTTCAAGACAGAAGCCCGTGTACTTTTCCAGAATATCTTTGCCCTGAAGAATCCTTTGGAAGGGGTGCCGGCCTATGTGGGTGTTCTGCTGATCCTGGTTCCGGTTCTCGTTACTTACGCGGGTAAAAAGAGCCAGGAAAAATTCCTTGCCAGGAATTACGGAGAGCCGCTAAACCGTCTTCAGGCCATCATTGATGATTTTGACCGTCTGCCTTGACGGGTACCTGTGAACCATAACTTACAGCAGGACCATTCAGACCCGGAGAAAAATTCCCCTTTTGTACATCAACCGAAGTATAAAATAGATGATGAAAGCGTTCGACAAAGCAATGATGGCCGGGTACCACAGACCCACATATTGTTCCAGGCCATAGAAGAGGGAGCGGCCGATGGAACTGAAACTGACACTCATGGCCAGCATATAGGCCACAATGGAGTTCATTCCGTAGACCTTTAACCAGGAAAAAGGTTTCCAAAACTTTTTGTAATCTATCAGGTAGTAAAACAAAGCCATCAGTAGAAAACAATACCCGCTACTGACCAGCACCATAGAACTGGTCCATAGTTTTTTAATGACGGGTAACTGCCAATGCCAGAGCCATCCGGCCACTACCATGGCCCCGCCGATCGCCGTAAGCAGGAGCAGTTTCCTCCGGGGAACCAAGTCTTTACTTTTCAGAATATAGCCAGCAAAAAGGCCCGTCAGTACAGTCACTCCAAAATTCAGACTGCTCAGGATCCAGGTGTACCGGTAGCTTTCCTTGAATATCACCTGTCCGTCAATCACTGTTGCGCCGTCCCGAAACCGCCCCAGTACGGCCCGGTCTATCCACTCCGCCAGGTTTCCGTCGGCCGTGTAGTTACCACCACCGAAAGTACCCACCCTAACCCACTCCATGGCACCCCAATAAATCAATAATAAGGCTAGCGCAGCGCCCACCTGGAATTTCCAACCCGTATGCAGGAAGAAAACCGCTGCAATCAGGTAGCCCATGGCAATGGCCTGTAAGGTATTGGAATACAGGTAAATTTTATCCGGATCAAGCCCCAGCAGATTCCCCTGGCAAACCATACCCAGGAGCCACAACAAAGCCACCCGCTTCAGAATACGGCTATAGGCCGGTTTCGGATTATGCTTGAAACGGGAAAATGCGAAGGGCATAGAAACACCCGCCATAAAAAGAAAAAGCGGCATGATCAGGTCCCAAAGCACGAAGCCCTCCCACTCCACATGTTCAAAGTTCACCATCAGCTGCTCGTACCACGGGCGGTCAATGGCCAGGCGCTTTAAAACCGGCTCAAGGGCCACAAGAAAAAAAAGATCAAGTCCGCGGAGAATATCCAGGGATTGGAGACGCTGTGATTTTTCCATTCTGTTAATAGCAGGGTTATATTCTACTAAAGTAGTAAAAATCAAACGATTTGCCGGTTTCCCCAGCGTAATTTTTCCCGAAAACCCATTATAGGCCCAGAAAAGGCTTATTGTCCATTAAAAACTTGACCAGCGACGCCGTATTTTTCAATTCGAGTTTGGCCAGGATATTTTTGCGGTGGGTTTCCACCGTACGTACACTCAGGAAAAGCCGGTCCGCAATTTCGGAGTTTGTCAATCCATCCATAATCAGCCGGGCAATGTCGATCTCCCGACTTGACAGTTTCAGGGATTCGTTCATTTTATTTTTCCGGGAAAGACAAATCGTTTCCCGGATTTCCCTCGTAATATACGTTTTCCCCTCCAACACGGTATTCAAAGCCTCAAAAAGCTCGTCCTCGTCTGCGTTCTTAAAGAGATACCCGTGTGCGCCCGCTTCCAGGAGTTTGGTTACGCTCAGTTCATCGGCCAGCATAGACAAGACAATGATCTTCACCTCGGGGTAATGTTCCCTGACCTGGAAAGTGGTCTGATAACCGTTGAGTACCGGCATATTCACATCCATCAGGATAATATCCGTATCGTGTTCAGCCAGGTGTTCCAGGGCTTGCCGGCCGTCAGCGGCCACTCCGCTTACTTCAAAACCGGGCATAGAAGAGAGAAGAAGACGCAGGCCGTTAATAAACATGGTGTGATCATCGGCAATCAGTATTTTTTTCATTGTTCTGGAAAGGTTAGGTTCGCAATTCAGGGTTTGGAATAATCAGGGTTACGGCGGTGCCTTTACCGGCGCTGCTGTCAATGGTCAGGTCGCTATAGATAGTCTGGGCGTGGGTTTTGATATTGGTAAGTCCGTAACCGGCTTTGGCATGCTCCAGAGAAAAGCCCTTGCCGTTATCTTCGTACAGAAAAACCAGGCCGTCTTCCCGGTTGATCAGGGAAATAAAAATGGCACTGGCCCCGGAATGCTTGAGCGTATTGTTGATGAGTTCCTGGCAGATCCGGTATACGGCATACTGCACCGGCCGGCCTATCTTGATCTGTCCGGTGTCGATATTGGTTTCAATATGCAGCCCCGTGATGCGGGCTATGTTCCCGGCCAGATCTTGTATGGCTGCCTCCAGCCCGTTTTCGTCCAGTGTTTTGGGACTAAGGTTAAAAAGGATATTCCGGAGTTCGGATATCGCCTCGTCCAGCAGGCGTGTAGTATCCCGTAATTTTTCCTTTTGCTCTCCCGAAATCTGCCGGGCAGTTGCCTGCATATAGAGCTTCAGGGATGAAAGCCGCCCGCCCAGGTCGTCGTGCAGATCTACTGCGATGCGCTTTCTTTCTTCTTCCTGAGAAGTCAGCATGATCCGCATCTTTTCCAGCTGGTTATTTTTCACCCAGCGGGCAAAACCATACGTCACCAGCACCGTAAGGGCCAGGATAGCCAATACCGCCGCGATATAAAACCAGGTAGTCTTCCAGAAAGGAGGTGTAATGCTGATTTGAAGTACGGTAGGCACGTCATTTCCCTCCACCTGCACGGTAAAACTGTAGTGGCCCGGCGGTAGTCTCGCATACCGTACTTCTGAAACGCCGGCCGTTTTTATAGGCGCTTCGTCAAAACCCAGCATCTGATAGGTCATTTTCCGATAACGCCCGTTGAGGAAATCGAGGGGGGTGATCTGGAATGAAACGGTATTGGACCGGTGGTCGAGCTCCAAAGACTGCAATACCACCGGATTAACCCCCTCGTAGAGGGCATCATTAATGCTGATCCTGGTGATGTACGCCTGAACCGGCGTCTCCCGGAAATGGATATGCCTGGGGTTGAAAATATTTATCCCGTTACTTCCGCCCGTAATCATTTTTCCGTCCTGAATCTTTTCCAGCGTATTGCTGCTGAAAATTGAACCCTGCAGACCGTCTGATTCGGTGTATTGAAAAACCTGGTCTGTTTCCGGATCGTATCGGTACAAACCGTTGTTGGTATTGATCCATAATATTCCGTCTTTCTCTTCCACGTCTGTACAAAATTCCGACAACCGGGTCACTATATTGCCGTTTTCATAAAGATGTAGCCCGGAAGTGGTGGCCAGGTAAGTTTTCTTATTCAACCGCACAGACGCATGAATATTAAAGGGTGTCCGGGCAACTTCTTTCACCAGTTCAAAATCATTCCCCACCCTTTTAACCAAAGAGAGATTACTGTAGTACGTTTGCACCAGCATCTCATCATCCGATAAAAATACCGCATGGCTGATGTGTGGCCATTCTATGGAACTGTTCAGTTTTTTGAGCATTTGCACTGACCCGTCTTCCAGAAGATAACCGGCCCCCTGAGGCGAGCAGAGCAAAGGCAGCTGATTGCGGGGATCTTCCACAATACAAGTCACGCCTTCGGGCATTTCAGACAAAGGGAGAGATATGAATTTCTTATCAGGAAGCGAATATAGATAATAGTGATGTTTATCCAATTCAATGAAGATCTTGTCTTTCCCCGCTGAAAACATTCTCCTGACTGACTTCCCGGGAAAGTAGCGGGCCACAATCTTTTGCATAGGGGCATCGTAAACCAGGATCCCGCCCGAATACGTTCCGCACCAGATTTGTCCGTCGGCCGCGCTGTAAAGCGTGGTAATATCATTATCCAGCTTCAGATTCACCGCGGTTTCCTTATCCAGCAGATGCGTAAATTGCACCTCACCGATATTCGTATAGTCCAGTCCTTTCCCCAAAACGCCCACGTAAAGGTTATCATTCTTATCCACGTGAATGCGGGTGATCTGGTTTCCGGCTAAACTTCCACGGTTATGGTATTGGTGCCGGTACACCCCGGTCACCTTTCTGCTTCTCGCATCAAAATACTGGAGGCCTTCACCGTTGGTTCCTATAAAAAGGCCGTTGCGGTAGGGAAAGATGCAATTCACACTTACCCCAAAATCATAAAGCGCATATTGACCGGTGATGGGGTTAAAGCTGATCAGTCCTTTGTCTGTAGCCACCCATGCCAGGGTATCCGAAGCAATGGACACATCGGATACCACGGCCTTAAAATTATCCCGGAAATAGTCATGGCTTTCCTTTATAGTAAAATCGGGGTTTAGAAAATGGACAAAAAGGCCGGAATGAGAGGCATTAGTGATAAACCAGCTCAAACGCCCATTTTCAGAATTCCCCACATAAGACCGGCCATTGGTTTTGTCGGTCAGAAAATGAAAAGTGGAATCCTTGCGATAAATTCCACCCATGGCGTTGGTGAGCATTTGTTCCCCTGCAAAAAAAGGATAGGCATAATAATATTTAAAAGGGGGAAACTCCGTGTACGTAAATGCCCCGGTTTCATAACTATAATGGGAAAGTCCTTTCTGGGTACCCAGGTAAATCTCCCCTTGAGGGCTCTCATAAATTCGGGTGATGATATTTCCCTGAAAATCCCGGGATTCATTGAAACCTACACAATTGATGCCGTCAAAACGATCCAGTCCGTTATGCGTTCCTATCCAGAGAAATCCGAATTTGTCGGTATGCAGGCTTTGGATAGACGGATCAGACAGCCCGTTGCTGTAGTCCAGGTGCCTAAAAAGAAGGGCGGGTGCCTGCTGCCCTGCCATTTCGAATGTGGACAGAAAGAATAGTATACAAACAAAAATCCTCATCTCATGGCTTTAGTGTACACGCAAAAATATTGATAATTATGTACGATAAAATACACCAAAATGGGTATTTTATCCACTACCCACCTCAATTTACACCTTTTTTGGTATTGTAGCACTACTCCCTTGCCTCTAATTTTGCTTTAGACAACATCCCGCCGATGCTTAAATTTTGATTCACCATTGCCGCCTATGAAAACACGCCTTTACCTCCTACTAACAGCACTTTTACCTTTTGGTGCGGGGGCTCAGGATCTCTCTAATATCGCAGATCAGAAGCCCTTTGCAGTCTCGGGATCAGTTGATCTCCGGGCCATTGGGTATTCTGCAAATGGAATAGATGCCCGCAGAAGCCCCTTTTC
>JBEBRS010000172.1:0-6886 GCA_040394705.1 Leadbetterella byssophila | reverse complement strand
CGTTTATGATGTTCCTGGAGTTTTTCATCTGGGGAGCATGGTTTGTAACGCTGGGCACATTTTTAGGGAATAACCTGAATGCCACCGGGGTAGAAATATCCAATATTTTCGGTACCCAGTCGTGGGGAGCCATCATTGCCCCTTTTATCGTGGGACTTATTGCCGACCGTTATTTTAATGCCGAGAGAATCCTGGGTATACTTCATCTCCTGGGTGCTGGCCTGATGTACCTCATGTATACTTCGGGTACCGCCGGAGAGTTCTTCCCTTATGTTTTGGGTTACATGATCCTTTTTATGCCTACACTAGCTCTGGTGAACTCTATTTCCTTCCGTCAGCTGAGCGACCCTGAAAAACAGTTTTCCGGAATCCGGATCTGGGGGACCATCGGCTGGATTGTAGCCGGACTGGCCATCAGCTACGCTTTCGTATGGGATTCTGAACAGGCGATACGGGAGGGAATGCTCCGGAATACTTTCCTGATGGCTTCTATTGTATCGGTGGTACTGGGTATTTACAGTTTTACCCTGCCCGCTACACCGCCTACCAAATCGGCTGAAGGACAATCTTCCATTTCCGATATCCTCGGACTCGATGCCCTTAATCTTCTGAAAGATAAAAACTTCCTGGTTTTCTTTGCGTCTTCTATCCTGATTTGTATTCCCCTGGCCTTTTACTACCAGAATGCGAATCCTTTCCTCGCAGAGATAGGGATGGAGAATCCTACCGCTAAAATGACGATCGGACAGGTGTCGGAGGTGCTTTTCCTTCTCGCTTTACCGGTGTTCTTTAAGCGGTTCGGATTTAAAAACACCATTCTTCTGGCCATGCTGGCCTGGGCGCTTCGTTATGTGCTTTTTGCATACGGTAACGCCGGAGACCTTGGTTTTATGCTGATCCTGGGCATTGCCCTGCACGGGATATGTTATGACTTTTTCTTTGTGGCCGGCCAGATCTATACCGACGCGAAAGCCGGTGCCCGCTACAAAAGTGCGGCTCAGGGACTGATCTCTTTGGCTACCTACGGGGTAGGGATGCTGATCGGATTCTGGGCTGCCGGACTGATTGGCGACAGCTATGCTGCTATTAAAGAGACCGATCTGGCTCTGTTCTGGGAGAAGGTATGGATCATCCCCGCCGGAATTGCCTTTGCCGTAATGCTGCTGTTCCTGATACTTTTCAAGAATGAAAAAGTAGAATCTTAAGACAGACTCGTGTGACAAGACAGGCCGGATCCTATTGGTAGGATTCGGCCTGTCTTGTTTGTACACGATTTTGTACACGATGAGAAATTTAAATCGGGTACTATATTTTATATTTTTCTATTTTTGTGTCAATATTCATTTTCGGGAGTAACATAATTAAGTCAAATGACCTTGTAACGGGATCATTTGAACCGTAAAGCGTGCGATATTTTATTGAAATAAGTTACATAGGTACACATTTCCACGGCTGGCAGTTGCAGAAAGACGGGGTGCCGACTATTCAGGGAGAAGTGGAAAAGGCATTGAGTACAGTACTGAATACCCCGGTGTTTATTCAGGGGAGCAGCCGGACCGATACCGGGGTGCACGCGCGACAGCAATTTGCTCATTTTGATGTGGAAGACCGGCTTGAGCCTTCGGTGATTGACCGCTTGAATCGCTTTCTTCCACGGGATATTTCTGTGCGAAACTTGTACCCGGTCAAGGAAGACACTCACGCCCGCTTCGATGCCACGGGCCGCAAGTATATTTACCGCATCATTCACCGGAAAGATCCCTTTAAAAAGGAATTTTCCGCCCTTTATACCCGCCGCCCGGATGTGGAAGCCATGAATCGGGCCGCGGCATTGCTTTTTAACTACACCGATTTCCAATGCTTCAGTAAGACCAAAACCAACGTACTAACCTTCAATTGTACCATTACGGAGGCGGTGTGGCGGGAAGAAGGGGATGTGCTGGAATTTCATATCTCCGCCAACCGTTTTCTCCGGGGAATGGTGAGGGCGGTGGTGGGGACCCTCCTGGATGTAGGATCAGGGAAGATAAGCCTGAAGGGGTTTGAGGAAATTATCCTCGGCAAAGACCGGACAAAAGCCGGCTCGGCCTCCAAGGCGGAAGGGCTTACGCTGGAAAACGTATACTACCCCGAAGGATATTTTAGCGGGGAATTATGAATTCAATTACGAATTACGAATTAAAAATTACGGGATTCAATTACGAATTAAAAATTACGAATTACGGGATTCAATTACGAATTATAAATTACGAATTACGGAAATCAAGTACGAGAACTCACTACTCACTACTCACTACTCACTACTCGCTACTCACTACTCGGAACTCGGAACTCAAAACTTGAAAACTATGCAAACAGAAATCGGAACCGACATCGCCAAAGCGAAAGAGATATTGGAAAGGGGAGGACTGGTGGCCATTCCTACTGAGACGGTCTATGGACTGGCGGCCAATGCCCTGAACCCTTCGGCTGTGGCGCGGATCTTTGAAGCCAAAAACCGGCCCTCTTTTGATCCTCTGATTGTACATATTTCGACATTTAAAGAATTATACAAATATACTTCGTCTTCTTTATTTGCATTAGGTGAAATTGCGAATAAATTCTGGCCAGGACCGCTGACCGTACTGATACCTAAAAATGAGATTATACCTGACATTGTCACTTCGGGATCTCCGCGGGTGGCGTTGCGAGTACCGAAACACCCGGTCACGTTGGAATTACTTTCCGGGTTAAATTTTCCGGTAGCGGCACCCAGCGCGAATCCCTTCGGCTATGTTTCGCCCACCACCGCGCAACACGTTTTCGATCAACTGAACGGGAAAATAGATTATATCCTCGACGGAGGTCCCAGCCGCGTGGGCGTGGAATCTACCATCATCGGTTGGGAAGGGGAAGAATTGGTGGTTTACCGCAAAGGCGGACTTGAAATAGAAGAATTACAGACGGTTTTTCCGGGGAATATCCGGATCAACGACTTTTCCGACTCCAATCCTAGTGCGCCGGGTATGCTGAAGAAGCATTATTCACCGGGAAAACGGGTACTTCTGCTCAAAAAGGAACAAGATTTATCTTCTTTTGATATACAAAAAACCGGTTTTTTGAGATATTATTCTCCCGTAAGTGGCTTTTCCAACCAGTTTATTCTTTCCGAAAATCAAGACCTGAACGAAGCGGCATCCCGCTTGTTTGAGGGACTACGCTATCTGGATAAATTGCCCATCGATACTATTTTTATTGAATTTGTCCCGGAGACAGGGCTTGGGCGCGCCATTAACGACCGCCTGCGGCGTACACTGGCCGAAGAGTAATAAGTTTTTGTAGAAATGAAACCGGTATGCCCATAGTTGGGTAAAGTTTATCCACGAATCACGTTATCCATACTCAATTTATCAATTCTGCTCAAAATATTTTGTACTGATGTTTTTTCCAATCTGGAAAACGCAAACCATTTTCTTCCTAAATCTTTTAGTGATGCGCCAATATGATAGACATCCTTGTCGTCAATAATTAAAAAACGATCGTGGCTTTGAGTAAATGGTTTCAGTATAAAATTTCCGTATTGCTCATTGGCTTTGTCCAAATCAAGTATGAGCTGTTTTCCTGTGGCTTTGCTTAATAGCGTTACGCTCACACCCTTTTTCTTTTTGGCCAAATGTGTAAATGTATTTTCATCAATGTAATTATCAATCAACACAATGTTTTTCTTTGCCGAACGAATGATTTTTGAAGCAAACTCGTATGCATCAAAGACCTGTCCGTCAAAGAATATACCTTGCGTAGGAATAAGATGCGTGTTTATTTGTAGAGAGATTTTATGAACTTCATTAGAAAGGTTTTCGAAATTATTCTCAATCCTATTCATTCGTTGATTTAAGGCATATCCTTTCAATAAATAGTCTTTTAAAATATTTGTGGCCCAAATTCTGAATTGAGTTCCCTGTCTTGATTTTACGCGGTACCCAACTGAAATAATTACGTCCAGATTGTAGTATTTGGTATTGTATTTTTTACCGTCTGAAGCAGTTGTCAAGGATTCCTTGACAACTGAAATTTGCTCTAACTCTTTCTCCTTAAAGCAATTATTTATATGGAGGCTAATATTTTGCTTGGTCTGATTAAACAGTAATGCCATTTGCTGTTGTGTGAGCCAAACCGTATCTTCATCAATTTTTACCTCTATATGTTCGGCAAGTTCATTGGGGTGATAGAGAATAATCTCATTTTTCATTTTCGTGTGTCATTAATATTACAAAACTAAACAAAAACCTCCACTGCATTGTGGTATGTCTTCACTTTTGGCGAAATTTGGAAAGGAAGTTCTTTTTGTCTCGGTCTAGTCTTAGGCAAACGAAAGTTTATCCACGAAACACGTTGCCTCCTAAAAAATGGTCGGAAGCATGACTTTCCTACTCTTCTATGACCATCACCTCAATTCTTCTGTTTTGGGCTTTTCCTTCTTCGGTGTCGTTTGTAGCTACCGGCTCACTAGAACCTTTGCCCGATGTCTGTATCCGCCGGGAGTCAATGCCCTGGTTAAACAGCCAGTTGGCCACCGCCCGCGCCCTGAACTCCGACAAACGCTGGTTCTGACGCTCGTCGCCGGTTTTGTCCGTATGTCCGATCACCTCGATCTGCACCCCGGGATTATCCCTCATAAACTGAAGTACTTCCTGAAGCTTGGTTTCTGACCCCGGCAGCATGGTGGTTTGACTTTGCTCGAAATTCACCCCGTTAAGTGCGTATCTGCTTCCTTTTTTAGCTTCCATAGGCACCGGTTCCTGAACGTTTACGGTATTTACAGGGGCTTCTACCGGGGCCTCTACCACCTCAGTAACCGGTTCCGGCACTACCGGCTCCAGGCGTACGTTCATTTCCAGTTGAGCCAGCTGCTGGCGGTTGCTGGATGCTGTATAAGGCCGGAAACCCGGAACCGAAATGGTCACCTGGAGGATCTGATCCGGGTCTGACTCCAGTACAAAGGCATTTCTTCCTTCTTCAAAAGTAGCCGACACCTCTACGCCGTTCGCCTGGTTTACCGCGGCTTTCGCCTCCTGTTTCTGCGCTTCGGTCAGTTCATTTTCGATTACCAGGGCCAGGGGGTAGGTCGCTTTGCGCAGGGATATCTCCATATTTTCATTCTCTATACCCGTCTCCTCGTCATACGGGGGGTAACCCTCGGCCTGCAGTTGAACCCGGTAACGCTGGCGCGGACTGAGAAGCGCGCTGAACGCGCCGGATTCCTCCCGGACAGGCAGGCTAACACCCGCTGCGGAAAGCAGGTTCACTTCCCGGGGGCTTACCGTGTCGCGGGTATAGGCATCGGTGACAAGCAATACCACTTTTTGGAGGTCGGCCGGCGTCAGTTCCAGGGTCATCTCCCGCGCCGTATTTTGAAGAGGTGTGGTGAGCGGCTCGTAACCTTCGGCCCGTATTTCGGCGGTATAGGTTTTTTCCGGATTAATCCGGTAGGTCAGGTAGGTGCCTTTGCTGCTGTTAAAAAGCGTTTCTACCGGGTTTTTGTTTTCGTCCAGGATAAACAACTGGCTTTTCAGTACAGGTTGGCGGCTGTGCGCATCAATAAGCGCGTATTCGTGCTCGGTAAACGTAATGGAACGCACCTCGAAAGTCACGGGCAGCAGTTCGGCTTCCGTACTTGGTTTGGTGGTTTGTTTCTGAGAATACGAACCGAAGCCGTCTTTGCGGAATACAAAACTGTACTCCCCCTGTTCGGTGGGTTGGTAAGATTCACCCGAATTTACCCGGTCTTTTCCACCTGAAGGGCGTGTTACCTCCACCTGGGCGTCGATCCGGTCCCCGGAAACAATATCCCTCACTACCACAAAAAACGGGGCGGGCGACGCCACTTCCGCTACCACTTCGGTGGGTTTGGGCGTCAGTTTTACTTCCAGTACATCCAGGTCATAGAGATGTTCGGTTTCAAATCTTTTTTCTTCCGTATAATAAAGCGATGCTTCTGCGCGCACTTTTACATCAGACCCCTTGACTACCTCATAAAAACGGCTTCTTTTTTCAGTTTTGAGCGGAATAGTGTTTTCGGTAAGCGAGTAAGCCACCTGGATGGTAGCATTTGGGATTTCCATGCCGTCCATACTGTTGATCACCCTTACATGTAACCGGATCTTCTCGCTGTCCTGGGCAAAACCCACTTGAAACAGGCCGAGGGCTACCAGCATCAATTTTATTTTCATTTATATCAATTTTAGTTGTCAGTCTTCAGCCGAAGACCGTTTGTTCATGAATCGGCCACTCTGCCGCTTTCCTCAAAGCTCGCAGCTCAAACCTCATGGCTATTCCATCAAACTTTTTTACCTTTGGAGGGTTCAAATATAAGTGTTGTTCTTAAATAACGTATAAAACCGGTGCTTTTGAAATTTTTTTGAGATGATATTTTCACCTGATTTCTTTCCATGCATAGATTATATCCGGCATCTTCCGGCCGGAGAAACCGTAGAGGTGAACGCCTCGGCCCAATACCGGAAGCAGTCGTATCACACCCGGGCCTATGTGCTGGGTCCTCACCGCGTAGAAATGCTCCAGGTACCGGTTAAAAAATTTGCGAATCATGAACTGATCCGTCATATTGAAGTAGACTATTCCACTGCCTGGAACCGAAAAGCCTGGAAAACCCTGGAAAACAGTTACCGGAACAGCCCGTATTTTGAATACTATGAAGATCATTTGTTTCCACTGTTTTCGGGGAAATACGAGCGTTTGGTGGATTTGAATACGGCTTCCCTGACAATCTGTCTGAAATTAATGCGGGTAAACAAGACAATTTGTCTTCGGGATTTTTCGTATTATGAATATAAAAACCAATTTATTAGCTTTAATGCGAAAAACAGGGGGGAGAATGCGGCCAATTTGC
>JBEBRS010000171.1:0-6890 GCA_040394705.1 Leadbetterella byssophila | reverse complement strand
CCTCTCTCTCTGCAAAAGGGGTCTCAGTCGAGGTCCCTTTTCTATTTTTATACTTTACGTGATGAGCCAATCTTCTGCACAGTCGGTTACGCCGGGCCACACTTCTCTACAAGGCTCGCAAATCGTGTATCCTATTTTATTTGCGATCAGCACTTCCCATTTGTTGAACGATGTCATCCAGTCGGTGATTCCTTCCGTTTATCCCATGCTGAAGGAAAACTATGTGCTCACTTTTACGCAAATCGGTATTATTACCCTCGTTTTTCAGCTGACAGCCTCCTTGCTTCAGCCTTTTGTGGGTTTATATACCGATAAGCATCCCACGCCCTGGTCTTTGCCCCTGGGCATGTTGTTTTCCCTGGCCGGTCTGATGTTCCTGGCGTTTGCTTCAGACTATGCGCACATACTGCTTTCGGTGAGTCTCATTGGTATGGGTTCTTCGGTTTTTCATCCTGAAGCTTCACGGGTAGCCCACCTGGCGTCCGGAGGCAGGAAAGGTCTGGCGCAGTCGCTCTTTCAGGTGGGCGGGAACGCGGGCAGTGCGGGCGGCCCCCTTCTGGCGGCATTGATTGTGGTTCCTTTCGGTCAGAAGTATATCGGTTGGTTCGGTGTCATCGCTTTCCTGGGCATTCTTCTCCTGACGTATGTAGGGCGTTGGTATCAACAAAACCTGGCTTTAAAAAACACTAAAAAGAAAGGGGCAGTCAGCGCGTTTGCTCCGGGAATTTCCCGGAGACGGGTAGTGGTCTCCATCGTCATCCTTTTGTTGCTGATTTTCTCCAAGTACTTTTACATGGCGTCTATGAGCAGTTATTTTACCTTTTACCTCATTCATAAGTTTGGGGTGAGCGTACAACAGTCTCAGCTTTACCTGTTCGCTTTTCTGGCTGCGGTAGCCTCGGGTACTATCCTGGGTGGTCCTTTGGGAGACCGTTACGGGCGCAAACTCATTATCTGGGTGTCTATTCTGGGCGTGGCGCCTTTCAGTCTTCTCCTGCCGCATGTGGGGTTGGGCATGACGGTTGGACTGGCCGTAGTGATCGGTTTAATAATTTCATCTGCTTTTTCGGCTATCCTGGTTTACGCTACCGATCTGATTCCCGGAAAAGTGGGCATGGTGGCAGGCCTTTTTTTTGGCTTCGCTTTCGGAATGGGCGGTATCGGTTCTGCCGTACTGGGTCGCCTGGCCGACCAGACCAGTATAGAATACGTATTCTCCCTTTGCGCTTATTTACCGCTGATGGGTATTATTACCGGCTTTCTGCCCGGTATTGAGGGAACGCGTAAATAAGCTGAGCCCTTAGCTATCCGGTTGCACACTCTTCAGAAACAGGAGTTTCACAGAGGTGCCTCCGTAAGACGAATTGGAGATTTCTATCTTTCCCTGTAACTTGTCTATAAGGTCCTTGCAAAGAATTAATCCCACGCCCGAACCTTTTTCGCCGGTTGTTCCATCGGTGCTGTCCTGCACACTCACAAAAAGCGATTTCAGCTTTTCGGGTTCCATACCCGCACCGGAGTCTTCTATAATCACGCCTGCGTAGCCGTCTTCTTCTGTATTGTATATCCAGATGGAACCGTTGGCCGGGGTAAACTTCACGGCGTTGTGGAGGATGTTCCGGAAGATAATCATCAGGTAATTGATATTGGCCAGGATTTCAGCAGAAACGGTCTGGTTGTCAATATGAATATCTTTTCGGTTGATTTCCTGCTGATTTAACTGAATCGAAGTGTTGACTACCGTGCTGATATCCAAGGGATTCATTTCGGTTTGTTCATTTTTTAGCTGCGATGACGACCAGATCAGGATATTATCAAGGGTAGTATAAATGTTTTTGGCTTTCCTGTTCACACTTGCCAGATGAGGCTGAAGTGCGCTGTCTTTATTCTTCCACTCATGTACGTCAAGAATAGTAATCAGTTCGGCGATGGGGCTGCGCAATTCGTGACTCATCAGGGAAAAAAGCTTGTCTTTGATAAAGTTGGATTTGCGGAGACTTTCCGTCTGCACGGAAATGGCCATGTTTTGTTCCCGGATCCTTTCATTGCTATCTGAGAGCCTTCGGAAGAGGTAGTAAATCCATCCGCAGAGCATCACCAAAAGAATCGTAAGTACCAGCAGCAGGATCTTTTCTCTTCGTTCTTTTTCCAGGAGAAGCTGCTGCATAGCGTTCTGTTGGTTCACGGATTCCAGTTTGCTTTCCAGCGATTCGAGGTCCTTTAAATTCTTGACCAGGTAATAGCTTATCTCGTTACTTACCTGGGCCACACTGTCCTGGTAATCTCCGATTTCTCTCCAGACTTTTAAGGCCTCATGGAATTGTCCTTTGCGTTCTTTCAGTCGGGCTTCCGTTTTCAGGATGGTCACGTAATCCGTGTCGTAGTAGAGGTGACGGGTACTTCTGTCACTGATGGGGTTAAGCGCTTCCGCTTTGTCAAATTCGTTGAGGGAAAGATAAAGGGCTGCCAGGGCCGCGTTGATACTGGTTTCCGGGTACTCCACGTCATCAGTTTTCATGGCCACCAACTCCTTAAAGATCGCCAGGGCTTGATCCGATTTACCGGCCTGAGCGTATGCATTGGCGATATCCAGCAATAAGTTGATCTCGTCAAGTACTTCCGAATAATTTAAAGACAGGCTTCTGAATTCCCGGTATAGGTTCTCCTGGTCTGCCTCTCTTCCCTCCATAATGGCTAAAGAGAGGTCACTTTTGATACGGAATGCATTCCGCATGTGGACATTTTCGTGGTATTCGAAGGCTTTTTCCTGGTAGTGGTCGGTAATCATCTTGTTTGGAGTGCGGGCATTAATGGTCGATAAGAGGGTATAGTTGACAAAAAGATACCGATCGAGCTGATTTTTTCGCGCAAACTCCAGGTTAGCGGAGATTTGTTCAAAACTGGGCTTGATGTCGCCTTTATCGAAGCAAATCATGGCGTGGGTATAACCGCTTCGGGCAATTCCGGTTATGTCATTGACCGATATCGCCTCCCGGTAGGCTATCGTAGAATAATAAGCGGCTTTGTCAAATAGACCGGCTCGTTTATATCCATAGGCAATATTGGTGTTGAAGTCGATTACGTAGGGCAACATATTCAGCTTTCTCGCTAAGTTACGTCCCTGCTCGGCGTAGAGTAGGAAACTGTCTAAACGGATGTCTCCAGCCGCAAAAACAAGATCAAGAGAGGTCTGGTATAATCTGACTACCTTCAGGGAGTCTGACGAGCCGAATACCCGGGTGGGGATGAAGCCTGTAAAAAGAAGACTAACGAAATAGAAAAATCTATGCAAATGCTTTCTCATACGCGGTGGAGTTAAAAACCAAAAGTCTTATCTTGCATAGCTATAGAACAGTTTTAGGGGATATGCAGGGGCCACATATATTTCTTTAGCGAGCGTCTAACCAAATTTAGCTAAATTGTTCAAAATTACATATTTTTTTGTTAATTTCTGTGGATTATTTAAAAAAATGGAAAGGGGAGTAGGAGGGGGCGGATAATTTTTTGGACGAAATAAGGGCGGTTTAGTAAAGAATTTATTAATATTGTCAGTTACTATTCGGGAAATACCCGTCTAATTAAAGTATCTAAAACTTATTATAAAACAAATATGAACATTTCAGACCTAATTACCGGAAGTATCGGTTCTACCGTGACCTCGTCTATAGCCCGTATGCTGAACATTGATGAAAGTAAGGCCAAATGGGTAGTTTCAGCAGCTGTACCTTTGATGATTGCGGCATTGAATTATAACGCGAAGAATAAAAACCAGGCAGGAAGCATTGATAATGCGTTGAGTCAGCATTCCGGCGGTATTCTGGGCAATCTTTCCGGATTGTTGTCAGGAGGAGCTTCAGAAGATGGAAGCAAGATCATAGGCCATATCTTTGGAAACAATACATCGTATGTGACAGACAACCTGTCTCAGAAATCCGGCCTCTCCTCCGGCCAGGTGGGGAATGTGCTGGCTGTTCTTGCACCCGTGGTAATGGGTTACCTGGGGCAGCAGAAGCAATCGCAATCTTCTTCGGCAGTAGATCTGCTGGGTGGTTTGTTGAGCGGTGGACAGCAGAAAAGCGGCGGTGGTTTGTTGGGCGGCCTTTTAGGCAACGTACTGGGCGGTGGCCGGTCGTCAGCCGCTGGTCCGGATATGGGTGCCCTGGTAAACCTGGCGGGAGACTTCTTTAACAAAGGAAATAACTCTTCGCAGGCGGGCAATGTGCTGGATAACCTGGCTGGATTGTTCGGGAAATAAGCAAAATTTTTTATAGCGAAAGAGCTTCGGACAACCCGGAGCTCTTTTTTTCGTTATTGAAGTTGCCGCCCAGGGCTGAAATGTATACCGATAGAAGAAACCGAATGTTGAAGTTTAAAAATTCAGGAATGAAAAAAATACTGCTTGTTCTTATTCCGCTTTCGTTCATTTTACTGCTGAATACGGATTTTTACAGGCTTAAAACCCTGAAAAACTATGGCTTTGTCAATTATTTTGAAGCTTCCGTGGTCCAGGATGACAACGAGGTGATCCTGGGATTTTGGGATAGTCCGGAACGGATACTGATAGCGCGGAAGTTTAAGACAGGGTATTTCCTGGTGCAGCGAGACCCCGCGGCTACCTATATGGTGGCCAGAGGGAAAAACCTTTTGGATGATTCGCGCACGGTGATACAGAATAAGCGTTTTAACAGAAACAGGATCAAAAGCGGAAACAGCGGCTTGGGTGGACTGTTTGCCCCGGATAATTTTCCTTCAGACGAAATGTACGCGATGGGCTATACGCCAAATGAACAGGCGGAATGGACCCGGAGGGGAAGCGAGCCGGAAAAGGAGGTGTCGGTAGGAAGCAGCGGCATAATGACCTACCTTCTTCCTGCCGGAAAGAACACGACCGACTGGACACAGTTTCCGGATTTGACGGTACCGGAAGGCATCACGCACGTAGGGGGCTACGGATTTCCTTTGTATAAAAATGAGAAGTTGCAGAACGGGAAAGTGAATCTCCTGTCTAAAGGGTTTACGAACCTGGTGAACCTGAACGCCCTGCCCCGCGCGGTATGGGACGGCAAAAACAGCTACTATTTTAACCAGCTGCATTATCTCTTAAAGGTGGCCGCCCGAAATATGGTAAAAGAGGGGAAAAACGGCGGGAAATACGGCGATATCGCCAGTATCGCCCGG
This sequence comes from Leadbetterella byssophila, assembly GCA_040394705.1. Taxonomy (GTDB): domain Bacteria; phylum Bacteroidota; class Bacteroidia; order Cytophagales; family Spirosomataceae; genus Leadbetterella; species Leadbetterella byssophila_B. The sequence continues at coordinate 1,712 of JBEBRS010000171.1, read as the reverse complement.
CTGGAAAATAACGATACGAACATTCCGTACTATGATGTAACGGTAGAGGGCGCCCGTGAGCTGGGTCGCGCCCTTTTCAAGGCTTCCTGTTGTGGAAACAGTATAGATGACCCGCGCTATACCATTGCCCAGAATGAAAGTGTCATCATGTTAGATGAGGAAAGTATGCGGGTATACGACTGGGCCGGGGGCGACAGCTATGCTTTCCTGGGATACCTGAACCAAGGGATGATGGAAGCCGCGGGACCTGCCTACCGTATTTTCTGGTATGCCCAGCCGGTGCAGAGATGGTCGGTGGCGAATACATTACACCACCTGTCTTCCCTGAGCGAAAAAGAAATAGAGGCGGCCTTTCACGATAAAAATATTTTGATGAACTCCCCCGGCTGGAAAAACAGCACCTGGTATGTAGACGCCTCCGGTTCCTATTCCAAAGTGCCTTTTCTTAGCCAAACTGATATTTATGAGAAAGCGAACGGGAAAATAGCCACAGACAAAAACGGAAAGCGTAAATTCAGAAATGAAAATTTCAGTTTAAAGATCTTCGACCAAAGCACTCCGGTGCTGTCTACGCCTCATGAATATATCCGCTACGCGCTGAGCAATGGAAAAACCGGAGAGCAACTGTTTGGAAGACAATACGTAGACCTTCGGACGGATGGTTCGGCTACCATAAAAAAGGAATACTCGTCGAGAGGTTTTAACTGGAATCAAAACGGTTTATCCAGGCCTTATCCTCAATATTGGGAGCCGGAGACCCGTTTGTGGGTAGACGGTATCTACAGGCGGGCCGACGGTATCATGGCCGATTTGCTGATGCTGGCACGGCTGGAAAAGGGGAAATGGGACATTTCACGTGCGAACAGCCGATTCAAACTGTATGGGGAACACCGGCCGCGGACCGAACCCTGGACCTTCGGAGGGAATTCCGTAGAGGTCCGGGAGGTAGGAGAGAGCCAGATTTTCTTTGATACCTTTATGTTGCTGCTTTCGGGCGGGCAGGCCCTGTCTTCCTGGGACGATGGCTTTTTCCGGAACGAGTTGCCCGAAAAAGGCCAGCCGCTTTACGGAGAAGACGACTATTGGGGCCGCTATCATGCGAAACTGGCCGCGGTACAAACCGTATTGAAGCCCCTGGAGGGGAGCCGCAGTGCGGATTGGACGTATATTCACTTTTATTACCCCTTCTGGGGGCAAAAAAATTCGGAGGTGATTTCCTCCGGCATTTATTATAAAGGAAAGCTGTATGTATTTTTCCTGAATCCCACCCTTGAAAACGGAGAAAAGCAGGTACTTACCCTTACGGCGGGTAGCAAAAGCTATACAGTAGACCTGACGGGCCATGAGGTATATTATAAGTCGCTGGAGGTTCCTGCCGGTTTGAATCCCACCGATTTCAAGTTAGCCTATACCACGATTTACGGACGTAAGGTAAAAGTAAACGGCCGGGTAACGAATAAGATTTCGGAGCATTACGAGTAGCAGGTGCCGACTTTTCTAATGGGCCAAAAGCCCTTTAAAAAAAGCAATATTTTCGTTTAACCTCATCTGCGGGTTGGGGCAGCCATTTACCGGGCAGGGATTTCAATGCCTCGGAATGGCAGTTCTGTGCCGAGGCTGCCGCACTGTACAGGCATAACAGGGAAATGATCCGATATTTCATCTGTATAAAATTTTGCTTTCAGCCTTCAGCTTTCAGCAGTCAGCCGGGC
>JBEBRS010000170.1:0-6890 GCA_040394705.1 Leadbetterella byssophila | reverse complement strand
CTGATATATTTTACGATAAACCGGGAGAGTAATGTGAAGTTTTTGTACTTGTTTTCGTATCTTTGCATCGCAGAAGCACTCCCCATTATATTAGGAATGAGATTTCTCTTCTTATAGGTGCTGATTTGAAAGCAATTTCAGGTATTTGTTTGAAGCAAGATGACAGAAAATGACGAACGTTTGAGGAAGGTAGAGAGTATCTTAATCACACTAGACAATCCAGGCGAAAAATCACTTACTTATGCTGACCTGACCGACCGCTACAAGATTAATGTGGATTTCAGAAATTTTATTGATGTCCGCAAAGTAGATCACAGGGAATTCAGAAAGCAGAAAATCGATATTTTAGCCCATACTGCTATTATATTTACCAGCAGGCATGCGATAGATCACTTCTTCAAAATGTGCGAGGAGTTGCGGGTGGAAATTCCGATTGACATGAAGTATTTGTGTATCACGGAACAAACCGCTAACTATCTTCAGAAGTATATCACTATCCGGAAAAGGAAGATTTTTTCAGGCAATAAGACCGCCGCTGACCTGGAGCCATTCATTCTTAAAAACAAGAACGAGAAGTTTCTGTTTCCCTGCTCCAATATCCGGAACAATGCGATACCTGACCTGATGCGGAAGCACGGTATTCCGCTCACCGAGGCCATTACCTATGAGACGGTTCCGGCCGACCTGTCTGACCTGACGGAAGTATTTTATGATATCATCTGCTTTTTCAGTCCTTCGGGTGTGCATTCCCTGATGCATAACTTCCCGCACTGGCAGCAAAACCATACCCGCCTGGCGGCGTTTGGTCCAACCACCGCGAAAGCCATACGCGACCTTGGGCTTACCCTTGATATCGAAGCCCCCCTGCCCAATGCGCCGTCAATGGTGGGGGCACTGGAGCTTTATATTAAAAAAGCGAATGACATAGCGTAAATTTTCAATGAGACTCATAATATTATGGGTCTTATTTTGTTTATTTGTATATAGCTTTACCATTCGTACCTCAACTGTATGGCCCGAAAGTGTTTACTTGCTTTACTTTTTTCCTTTGCAGGGCTAGTGAGTTTTGGCCAGAACTTACCGCAGTTCACGCATTATATCTTTAACCAGTTCTATCTGAATCCGGGGGCGGCAGGGCAGTTTAACCGTGTACAGATCCAGTCTACCGTACGGTCTCAATACCTGGGGTATACAGCGGGGGAGTACGCGGGCGGCGGGAATTTATCTACCGCTTTCGCCCTGGATATGCCGGTAGCGGCCCTGAAGGGTGGGGTAGGAGTCCATTTCGCCAACCAGAATATCAGCAAGGCCCAAAGCATGAGCGAGATGGTGCTGAGCTATTCCTTTCATAAACAGATAGGGAACCAGACGGTGGGGTTCGGGATCGGCGCAGGGTTTAATAACCTTACGCTGCACGGGGAAGACTATATTCCCAGAGATCCGGACGACCCCTATATTCCCTCGGCCCGCACCAGTGCCATGACTCCCCGACTGAATGCCGGCGTGTACCTCGTCAACCCCAGCTACCAGATCGGGCTTTCCGTGAAAAACATACTGGAACCGGAATACGCCATCGGAACCGGGTACGAAGGCTTTAAAGAAAACAGACAGTATTACCTGACCGGAAAATACGATTTCCCGGTTTCCTATACCCTTGATATCAGTCCGATGTTTATGGTGCGGTCTGACCTGGTCAGTTCTTCGGTAGAAGCCGGGCTGATGGTCACCTATAATCAGCGGCTCTGGATAGGAGGGAATTACCGGAACCAGGACGCGGGATCGCTGCTGCTTGGTACCAACCTGCTGGACAACACGCTTCGCCTGGGGTATGCCCTGGATATAGTGACCACGGGCGTAAACGCCAAGTCGGCTACCAGCCATGAGCTTTTTTTACGCTATGTACTTAGTCCGGTAAAACGGGGGAAAAAATCGGTAATTAAAACGCCGCGTTATAGTTTATAACAAAAAGATAGGCCTTAATCTATGAAACTCCGATAGTTTTTATGATTTTTGCGAAGCTATAAAAAGCGGACTTGGCATGATTTGTGATTTATAGGGGAAGAGACCGTCCGTTTTTATTATGACGATTAACAATATATTATTAGGGATTAACGTTCTGACAAAGTAAAAAACAGAAGATTAAAATTCTTGCTTTCAAAAAAATGAATAAGCACATTTCAAAAAAGATCTTAACGGTTACAGTTATTTTATCCTCAGCCTTCTTATTTCAAAGTTGCGATACCGTGAATAAGATTTTCGGGCGGGGAGGAAACAAGGGAGGCGGAAGTGTGGAAGATCCTCTGGGCGGGATCAAAGACGGTCAGCTGGTAGCCAAAAACCGGAAAGGCTACAAACAGGTAGCGCCCGAGGGAATGGTGCTCATTCCATCCGGATCGTACATGATGGGGCAGGCGGACGAAGACGTGATGTCTACCCGAATCACTCTCAATAAGCGGGTCTCTATTCCTGCGTTTTATATGGACGATACCGAAATTTCCAATAATGAATACCGGATGTTTGTCAATTCGGTTATGGCAGATTCACTGGATGTATTGGGAGAAGAATTTATCATGACCAAGCTTTACCCGGATACCACCGTGTGGAAAAAGGATTTTACCTATCATAACGGAGATCAGCTAACGGAAAACTATTACGGAAACCCGGCTTTTGATAATTACCCTGTGGTAGGGGTGAGTTGGGATGCCGCTCAGTTTTTCTGCCAGTGGAGGTCCGACCTGTACAATACATATCGGGCCGAGAATAACGAGTTTCGTTCTCCCCGTTTCCGTTTGCCTTCGGAGGCCGAGTGGGAATGGGCGGCCAGAGGCGGAAGTGAAGGCGCCAAGTATCCCTGGGGAAACCCCTACGTAGCCAATGCCAAGGGGTGTTATATGGCGAACTTTAAGCCCAACCGCGGAAATTACCAGAAAGACGGCTTCCAGTACACGGCGCCGGTCAATATGTATGAAAAAAATGCTTTCGGTTTATACAATATGGCAGGTAACGTGTCAGAATGGACTCAGGATGCCTATTCCGAGTCGTATATGCCCGTTACCTGGGACTTAAACCCCAACTACGACAACCCGGATGAACCCCGGAAAGTCATCAAAGGAGGATCATGGAAAGATGTAGCGTATTACCTGGAGTCAGGTACCACTACATACGAATACCAGACCGCCACCAAATCGTACATCGGATTCCGTTGTGTGATGGACAGAATGGGTTCTGTACCCGGTAGAGAATAATTACAAAACGTTTATTAAAAAATCATTATAAAATATGGCAGCTAATAATGGTCCCAGTGTTTTTTGGGATAGATTCATTCCTTTTGTTTACAGTGCCGGTGCGGCGGTTGTAATTGTGGGAGCTATGGGAAAGATTATGCACTACGACTGGGCCTCCTGGATGTTACCCGTGGGTCTGGGTGTAGAAGCCGTGATCTTCCTGATTTATGCCGCGCAATCTTTACTTCGGCCCGTTACCGAATACCAGTGGGAGAAAGTGTATCCTGAACTGGCAGAAGATTACCGTGGGGAAGCGCGCGCCCGTACTCCGCAGTCGTCTGGTCTGGGCCTGACCGCCAAAATGGATGACATGCTGGCGAACGCCAACATTACCCCTGATATCTTTGATAACCTGAAGGCCAGCTTCACCAATCTGAGCCAGTCGGTATCTAACCTGGGAGAAATCTCCAATTCAGGACTCGCCACCAGCGAATTCAACAGCAAGGTAAAAGAAGCCTCTTCTAAAATAGGTGAAATGAATGACTCTCTGGGCAGCGTGGTGACTTCCATGGCCAGCCTCAGCGATGCCACCCGCGATTCCCAGGAATACCGGGTACAGTTCCATAAGATTTCCCAGAACATGAGCGCACTGAATGCGGTGTATGAGATTGAAATCCAGGATACCAACCGCCACCTGAAAGCCATGAACTCTTTCTACGGTAACTTCTCTAACGTATTGAGCGACATGGCAGACGTTTCGAGAGACAGCCAGCAGTTCAAGGCAGAGCTGAACAAGCTCACCACCAACCTGGCTTCCCTGAACAATGTGTACGGCAGCATGCTGTCTGCTATGAAAGGAGGTACTAACATTTAATAAACCCATAAAGAACGTATACTATGGCAGGAGTTAAGGAAAGTCCAAGGCAGAAGATGATCAACATGATGTATCTTGTGTTGACGGCTATGCTTGCCTTACAGATCAGTAATGCTATTCTGGAGAAGTTTTTACTATTGGATAACTCCTTAGATCAGGCGAACAGAGCGGCTGATTCAAGTAATAAAAGAACGCTGGATGCAATGAACGAAGCCGTGGATAAATCCGGGAATAAAGCGGAATACCGGGCTTTGTACAACAATGCTGTAGAGGTAAGGAAAAAAACGGCTGAAATGGTTTCTTATCTGGGAAGCCTGAAAGATATTATCCGGAACGAAGCCGGAGGGGGAATTGATCCGGAAACCAACCAGATCAAGAACCTGGCTGAGGAAGAAAAGGTAGCCAATATCTTTGTTAAAAACAAAAAGGGGTACGAGCTGAAGGAAAAGCTGGACGAATATGTGGCGTATCTACAGAAGCACGCACCGAACATCAAGTTTCAGCCCTTGGCACTGGATGCGAAAGACGATCCGGCCATGGCTAACGCCGACCCCATGACCAAAAGAAAGGATTTTGCGGAACTGCTTTTCGCGCAGACTCCGGTTCCGGCGGCCCTGGCCGGCTTGAGCCAGAAAGAGTCGGTGATCAGGAGATACGAAGCCGAAGTACTGGATTACCTGGCGCAACAGGTGGGAGCCAAAGAAATTAAATTCGATAAACTCTTCGCGGTGGTGATCCCGGATTCCAGAACGGTGGTGGCCGGCCAAACCTATCGCGCAGAGATCGCAATCGGTGCCTACTCTACCGCTATTTCACCCAGCATCAGTATTAACGGGGAGGCTTTACCGGTCACTGAAGGCAAAGGGGTGTACGAGTTGAGAGCCGGAGGCGGTGCTTTTGATAGAAACGGACAGCTGAAGCGTTCGTATACAGCTACCATTTCTTATCCCAAGCCTGACGGCACCCGCGAGGTGGTCACCAAAGACGAAGAATATACCGTACTGAAGCCCTCTGTGCAGATTGCCAGTTCTTCCATGCCGGCATTGTACTTTAAGTGTGCGAACCGACTGGAGACCAGCAGCCCGGGACTGGGCGCCCAGTATAACCCGACTTTCTCGGGAAGGGGTGCGGAGTTTGTATCCGGCGGTGGCGGTAAAGTAACCGTAGTACCCAATGCCAGTAAGGTAAGCCTGGAAGTGAGAAATGACGGTATTGTTTTACAAGAATTTCCTTTCGATGTTCGTTTAGTACCTAAACCCACCATCAAGGTGCTGGTGAACGGCGCGGCGGCCACGATCGAAAACCTCAGAAGAGGGTTTTCTGCGGCGCAGGTGAGAACACTGACCGTGGTGGCCGAAGCAGACCCCAGCTTCAAAGAAACCAACCCGGAAGACGCGCGTTACCGCGTGAATGGCTTCTCGGTGGTGCTGGCATCCGGTTCGAGGTCAAAAAAGAATATTGAGAGTAACGGAAACAGCATTAACCTCGGCAGTACGGCCTCGGAAGCAGAACCGGGAGACCGCTACGTGATCACCATTAAGGAAGTGCAAAGAATGAACTTCCAGGGAAATGTGGAAACGGTCAATGTGGGCGATAGCGGAGTGCAGACTATCGCGCTGAATTAAGAGGAATAGAAACTGGTGGCGAAAGCTGACAGCTAAATATTAAACAAATGAAATAGCCATGCGCATTGAGCTATCAGAAAACCGGTACACCAACCGGCCTATGGTAAGCGAAGCGTTGCCTGGCTGACTGCTGATAGCTGAATGCTAAATTTAATACAAATGAAAAGAATAGCGATTTATCTGGTGTGTGCTTTCTCGGGTTTACAGGTAGACCTTTCAGCACAGGAACGCTCTGACAATGGGGTAAACCCTCTTTCGCTGCGCCCGATTAATTCATCCAATCAGGCCAAAAAATATACGCTGTGGAGAAGGATTGACCTGAAAGAAAAGGCAAATCTGCCGTTTTTTTCAAAGGGAAGTGAGATTACCAAACATATTATTGACGGTGTGCGTGCCGGTGTACTGGAGCCTTTCAGTAACGATTCACTGACCAACAAAATCACCCTGGAAGAATTTACCAGGCGGATGCACCGTGATTTTGAAGGAGGCGGACTCTCCCAGGAGGAGATTGATGCGGGCTTTGGTACAGTTGCCGAAGACGATGGCTGGGGTGACGGCGGTTCAGGTGATACCACCGCTAAAAACGAGTCGAGCTCACAGGACGGATGGGGCGACACTCAGGTAACCGCTCTGGCTTCCGGCTATGAGTTGCTTCCCAATGAACTGTATATCCTGGAACTGAAGGAAGATTGGATATTTGACTCCCAGCGTTCACGTGCCTACTATGATGTGTTGGTGATCACCATCAAAATTCCTGCGGAACTGTCGCCGGAAGGAATTGAAAAAGACCTTGCTTCTTTTAAATACAAGGAATTGGAATCTTATTTTCGCCTGAACCCGAATTGCCTTTGGTTTAATGAGGAGAATACGGCCAAGCACATGAACTACGCCGATGCTATTGAGCAGCGGTTCTTCAGCGGGCGCATCGTACGGACTTCGGATCCGCGTAACCGCTACCTGGACCAGATTTACAAGAATCCCCGCGAAGCCCTGCTGAAATCGCAGGAGTGGGAATACAGGATCATGGAAGAGGAAAGTAATTTGTGGGAGTATTAAGTTTTTGGTATTTAGATATTAGATATTAGATATTAGACAATGGCTAACCGCAACCGCTTCTAACATCTAACATCTAACATCTAATGTCTAACTTCTAAACAAAAAAGTCGC
>JBEBRS010000169.1:0-6895 GCA_040394705.1 Leadbetterella byssophila | reverse complement strand
GGAGGTAGAAGGGCCCTGCAATACGCTTACTTCTTCGGCGGCCGTCATTACCGTGATGCAGGCGACAGTTCCTGAACTGGTCAGCTCAAAACCGCTGGGCATTTGCGCGGGCGACAGCACCACCCTCACCGCTACCGGTTGTACCTCTGCCGTAAGCTGGTACCTCAATAACACCTACCTTTCCGACGGAAATACCCTCATCACCGCCACACCGGGTACCTACCGGGCAAAATGCGAAGAGGAAGGATGCGTAGGAGAAGTCTTCAGCGAACCCCTCGTGGTAGCCCTCCTTTCGGAGCCAACCTTTGACCTTAACCTCAAAAATGTCACCTGCTACGACGGAAGCGACGGGCAGGCAAAAGTCACCCTCAGCGAGCCGGGTACCATTCAATGGCTAACTCCTTTTAGCGGAACCCATTTTGAGGTGGAAGGACTGAAAGCCGGTGAATATACGTTTGAACTCACCAATGCGGGCGGTTGCAAGACCCTGCATACCTTTACGATCCTCCAGCCTGTCGTTCCTCAGCCCTCTCTGGAGACAGAAGACGTTTCCTGCTTTGGTCAGCAAGACGGAAAAATTATCCTGGGAGCGGAAAGCGATAACGGCGGCTTAACCTATTTCCTAAACGCCGCCCCTTACGCCTGGGGCGACCCCGCCGCCTATTCCCTTTCTGCGGGCTACTATACGGTCCGCATCCAGGACGGAAAAGGATGCGAAATCCTGGCAGACACAGTAGTGCAGATACTGGAACCTCCGGTTTTGTCCGCTGTACTGCTTGGTGCCACCGCGCCCCTGGGTTTTACCTCTGAAGACGGAAGCATCGAAATGCTGATTTCCGGCGGCACACCGCCCTACCAGGTCAACTGGAGTCGCAACGGGTCTCACCTCTCTTCCGTTCAAAATACCCCCACTCCTTCCGGCACCCATACCCTGGCTTCCGGCTTATCGGGAGGGGCCTATACTTTGTCGGTGATCGACAGCAAAGGGTGTACTTTCTCTACCGAAATCCTCCTCAGCGCCCCTCAGCCTCTGGCGCTTACTTCGGAAATTAAAGCGGTCTCCTGTTTCGGTGAAGCAGACGGAGAAATTGCACTTCTCATCAGCGGCGGTATCCCCGCTACAGGAGGCATGCCCTATACCACCACCTGGAAAAGCAACGGTCAGATTCTGGCCCGGGATTCCCTGCATTTGAGCGGACTTCCGGCAGGACTTTACGAAATTACCGTAACGGATGCGCACGCGGTATCCGCCACGTTCACGGTTACCCTTACCCAACCCGAGCGTCTGGCAGCCGTTGTCGGGGAGATTTCCGGTGATTATTGCGATTCTGCACCAAAAGGAGAATTAATCCTGGATATCACCGGGGGAACCGGGGCCTATACCCTACTCTACAATGACTCCCTGATTCATGGCAACCGGATTTCCGGAATGGAGGTCGGACAATACGACATCGTGATCTCCGACGAAGCCCAGTGCCTCACCCGGCTTACTGCCGACATCCCCCGAAGCACTTCTTCCCTTGAAATAAACCTAACCTATCTTCCTCCCTCCTGCTACGGCAAATGCGACGGCGAAATATCGGCTGCGGTGAAAGGCGGTTTTAGCCCTTATACCTACGACTGGGGGGTACCTTCTCCCGGAGACGCTACCCTCCTCAACGTATGCGGGCAAGACACCACCGTACTCTATCTGACTGACGCGAAGGGATGTACAATGGCTTCTACCCCACTGGTGCAGACAAGACCTGCGCCTCGCGTACTGGATCTGCCCACGGAAATCGTGGTTTGTCCCTCCGACACATTTACCCTCGATGCCTCGGCCCTTGCATGGGGAGAAACTTTCACCTGGACTACCCCGAACGGCCTCACCCTGTCTGGCCCGGCTATAGGAGGCACTCAGCTCGGCGCCTATACAGTCACGGTTCTGGATGAAAATTCCTGCGGCGGTATCGCCGAAATATTTGCGGTACAAGACAGCAGCATACTGGTACAGTTCGCCCTGCCCAGCGAAGTTCCCGTGCAAAAAGAGTTTGTACTGGTCGATCTCACTTTCCCTTTCCCTGAAGATATAGAATGGGACATTCCGGAGCAGGGACAGATCCTTTCCTCCGGGGAATACGAAATGCGGATGAGCTTTTCGGCTACCGGAACCTATCCCATCACCCAAAGAGTGCGCATCAACGGTTGCACTTACAGCCTCACCAAAACGATAGAAATAAAAGAAGCCCTGGATGACGACGGTTTCCCTGCTCCTTTTTCCGGTACACCCCTGGATTTTGCCATCCTGGGCAATCCGGCCACAGGAAATACGGTAAACCTTCGTATCGCCCGTGATCCCAACGAAGTCCTGCGTGTCCGTCTGATTTCCGCCGATGGCCTTTCGATTCCCTATGAGCAGGTCATTCCCGCGGGGTCGGAATCGGTACTCCACTGGCCGGTGCCTCTGGAAGGAAACGATCCGGTGTATATCATCACCGTGGAAAACGGCCTGCAAACCGTCTCTAAAAAATTAGCCCTAATCCGTTAGCCCTATGAAATATATTCGCTACCTCTTGTTCCTTGTCTTCCTCTTTCCCTCCGGAAGATCCGCTGCGCAGTATTCCCCGCTATCCACCCCTGTCCGTCTCCACGGCGGATTGAATTTAAGCGGTGTGTTTACCAGCGGACTGCCCGGGCATATTTCCCCTTTCAATTACTTTATTTCCGGAAACCTGAATATTAACTTGTACAATGCCCTGAACATTCCGGTTCACGTCAATTATTCCGACCGGAAAATCAGCCTTTCTCAAGGGTACAATTTTAACCAGATCGGGTTACATCCCAGTTACAAATGGGCCACAGCCCATGTGGGTACGGTGGCCATGGCGTTTTCGCCCTACACCCTGAACGGCCACCAGTTTACCGGCGGTGGACTCGAACTCAGTCCCCGCAAATGGAAGATCCAGATGATGGGGGGCCGGCTTCTGAAAGGGCAATACGAAGACTCCCTTGTTACCGGGCCTACTTTTAAACGAATGGGAATGGGGTATCGGGTGGAGTACCGTCCGTCAAATTTCATCATCGGCACCACCTTATTTAAAGCCTACGACGTAGCGGGATCCGTTCCCGAAGCTCATCTCAAATTCCATGACCAGATCATCACGCCCCGGGAAAATTTCATCATGGGGTTTCACCTGGGCGCCACCCTGGCCAGCAACCTGCAGTTCACAGCGGAATATGCCAACAGCATTATGACGAGAGACAGCGCAGCCTCTTCACAAAGGCACAATTCTCTTGCCGGAATTTTTTACAAGGGCAATCGTGCATCCGAGTCTTCGCATGCACTCAAAGCCGGACTCCATTACCATATTGAGCGCTCGAACACCCTGATAGGATTGGGTTATGAACGCATAGACCCTGACTATTCTACTTTGGGCGGCTATTATTTCAACAATGATCTGGTCAATTACACTTTAAATTTCTCCCAGCGTTTCGGCCAGGGAGACTATACTTTCGGAGGAAGTGTGGGCTTTCAGAAAGATGACCTGGAGAACCAGCGGGTTAACCGGCAGCGCAGGTTAGTGGGCAACCTGAACGCCCAGGGAAAACTTTCAGAGAAAATGAGCTTGGGCCTCCAGTTTTCCAACTTCCGGTCTTACCGCTTTGTGAACGATACCTATACCCGCCTCAATCAGATTCCAGGCGAAGTGGTTGACACCCTGAATTACTCCATGATTTCCCGTACCGCGGCCCTGAACCTGGTGCAGAAACTCGTGCAGAATGCGGAAAGAGAGACCGCACTCAGCTTGCAGGGAACCTACGTGGCCTCCCGCCAGGGTCACGAAGACCAAAGCAGCGAAAACACCCGCATTATCAACACATTTCTGGGGTATTCTATCCGCTTTATTCCGGCCAGATCAGGGGTGAATGTGAGTGTCAGCTACTTCCGGAATGCCCTGCCTGTACAGGTACTGTCTGGTGTAGGCCCGGTAGTTTCTTTTCAAAAGTCCTTTTCCGATAAACTTACCCTGTCGGCTAACCTGTCTGCCTTCCGCATGACAGGTACCGTTTCATCCCTTACCCTCAATTCTCGTCTTAACCTGGGTTGGCAAATTACCTCCGGGCACCGGATTCACCTGAACAGCGGTTGGGTTCGTAATGAACGGCAGTATCTGAACGGGAACATCAGTTATAATTATATTTTTTAACCTGACCGGCAATGAGAATATACATTACGAAATTTTTTATCTTTTTAGGATTCCTCCTGGCCGCTGTAACGGTCGCAGGCCAGGTATATTACCCGGTAGTGGCCAAAATCACCCAGACGCCGCCCTACCCCGTCTACCTCGCCGATTACAGCAATCCCTTACAAACTTCGCTTTCCATACAGGTACAGCAAAACGACCGCACCCTTGCCTCCCAACCCTTCAAAGTGAGAATACACATTGAAGGACAAGGATTCACCATTCGCAGCACAGAAAACGTGGTGGGTGAGATCCCCCTGGAACTTCAGTACGGGCAGGTGTATACGCTTTCACCGGCCGAAGTAGCCACCTATTTTCACCGGTATAACCTGCAGGTTTCTGAACAACAATACATGCAGCCTTTTTCGGAGGGAACCGTGCGGTTTGGCGTGCAGATTCATGATTTTGTGACGGGCCGTGCGCTCTCCGGAATTCAGTGGGCAGAACCGGTCTGGGTGACCCTGAATGAGCCTCCGGTATGGATACAGCCCCGCGATACTTCGGTGGTGCAACCCTTTACCGCCTGGACCGCAAACGCCGTTAATCCCCTGGTTTTCCAGTGGAGTCCCCGTCACGCCAACGTAAGCAATGTGGAATACGAACTCAGCCTGACCGAACTGCCCACGGGGGTATTCGGCATGGGAAATGTGCAGAACTACTACCTGGCCCAACCTCCCTTTTACACCACCCGCACCACCGCTACCACGTGGGTGTATGACGCTACCTGTCCGCCCCTGGTAGAAGGCCGGGCCTATGCTTACCGCGTGCGGGCCATCGCAAAAAAGGGAAACGAAGACATCGGTTTATTCAAAAACAACGGTTATTCGGAGGTCCGCTCCTTTTCTTATGGAGAACCCATGCAGGCGCCGGTACCGCCGGTTATTGTTAGTCTTTACCGCGATGATTTCCGGAATATCTCTACCCTGGAATGGACGGGGCAGGAAAGGCATACGGCCTACATCGTGGCCTGGCGTGTGCGCGGGTCGGGTACGGGATGGATGACCGAGCGTACCCTGCCCCAAGCGGAGAATCTCGTACAGCAATACCCGTTCCACCAACTGGAAAGAAATAAAAACTATGAGATACGGGTGGGTTCCGAAGACCGGTACGGACAACAGGCCTATTCCGCACCGGTTAACCTCGATTCCATTCCCTACAGCGGGCCGGAAAAAATTTCCCTGATTGGCAATGTATACTGGGCCTTTTATGCCGGGGAAGATGAAGCCACATCGGCCACCGCCGAAATCTTAACCCCTATGTCCGGCGGGCGGGAAATCACGCGACAATCGTACCTCAGCGGGGAAACGGGTCCCGGACGCTACCCTCTTGCGGGTGCCACCGTCACCCTTTTTGCCGCCAATTCGGCTTATGTGACGGAAAGTTCGATAGATACGGAAGAGATCATCCCTATCCACACGGTAAGTACAGCAGGAAACGGCGAATTTCAGTTCAAAGCCACCCCTGTGCTATGGGGAGCCGAGCACCTCTACCTCTTAATTACCCATCCCGACAAAGCCTTCAGCCGGGTGGTCAAGCCCCTTCCCCTGAAAAGTCTGACCAGCCTCGGAATCATTACCCTTGGGGCCGATTCTTACCGGTATTCCCCCCGACTGACGGTGGACCCCGCCTATCTGGAGGTGTTGCGCCGCGACGGCTTCGAAGAACTGGGCCTGTATCGCCTGACCTCCCTGCGCCAGGCACACGCTTACCTCGCCCACGAAGGAAACACCTCGGAACGTACACAGATCACCTACAACGGTCAAACCTACACCAAAGTCTCCGATTTCCGGAATACCGGGGTATCAGGCGGTTTGTTCGGCAATGCTTCCTATAACGACCAATACATTTTAAGAGCAAAACAGTCCGGTAGAAGAGAAGTTATTTTCCCCATCACCGGACTCCCCGACACCAGCGGTACAGGGTACACCCAGGTCACCGATTACTTTGAATATACGCCGCCAACCGCCCGTATCAGCGGGTACGTCAGAAAAGGATACGGCCTGGTTGCTAACGCCGCGGTACAACTGAACGGCCAGACGGTGAGAAGCAACGCCGGCGGTTATTTCGTTTTTGACATTGGGCCTGAAGTGGCACAAGGCACCCCGCTCACGGTAAAAGCCATGGATCCCACCTTTGTCCACAACTATGCCACAACGACCTGGAATTTTACGGGCGACCAGGAGTTCAACCTGTTTTTGGGTAGCAGCGGACATTACATCGAATCGCAAATACTCGACGGACGGGGGAAGCCCTTGCCCGGTGTAACCGTACAATACCAGGACACTTACGTCAAGACCGATGCAAATGGCTGGTTTAGTCTGGTTCATTACGGTACCCAGAACAACTCGGGCATTACCCTGAAAATGAGCGGTTATGAAGACCGGCAAATTCCCCTCAGTCAGTTAACCCACCGTACGCTGGAACTGGGAACCCGGAGACAAAATATATTTGTACCTGTGTTGATCTCGCTCAACCGGCCTTCCTTCCTGGCTCAGGTGCGTAATCCGGCTGTCGATGGAAAATTCTATGATCAATATTTCCAAAAACCAGGCTACGAGTGTACCGCCGTATTCACCGGCGATCCCATTACCCTCGAACGTTCTTTCTCCTACCGGATTATTGTAGTGAAAGAGCCGGAAACCCCTGGCAGCGGACTTAGTGCGTTCCTGGAA
>JBEBRS010000168.1:0-6900 GCA_040394705.1 Leadbetterella byssophila | reverse complement strand
AGGGTAAAATCAAAGCCTCCGCTGCGCATGGCGCTGCCCGAAATGGGCGTCCAGTTCAGGGAAAACATCCAGCAATGGAGTTCCCGCACAATTCCCACCGTAGTCAGCGTAATCTGGTTAAAGCGGAAGTCCCAGCCGCTGTTAAATGTGACTTTCGTATTTTTGGTCAGGCTGACGTCTCCGGAAAAAGACAGCGCCATGGTCCAGCGCTCCGGCGCGCGGCCCTGCTTGTTATAATTGGCAGAATAATTCACATTCAGGTTCCAGGGAATATTGAAATCCACGTAATCCATGGGATTCAAAGGCAGGTTTGTCTCCGGGTTTACGGCAGGCGGAGCAGCGCTTCCTCCCCCTTTAAACACCTCAGGATTCAGGCTGGTACTGGCCCCGAACGTAAGCGAAGTCAGGTAAGAACCCACATCCGTGTCCTGATATTCGGTACTCCGCTTCTTCCATTTAAACGTGGGAATACGGATACCCGCCTGGTTGCTTGCCACCACCTCATCCTCCACATACATGTACGGATCCAGGGTACCCGAAGCATTGATATTCAACTTGCGTTTAAACAAGGACGTATTGGTAGACAGGGATATATTCGACAAGGCGAACTCGTTCATGTCCTTTCGCGCAAAAATATTATAGCTGGTATTGATACTGAAGTTATCCAGGAGCATCACTTTCTCAAAGTCGGTTTCCGACGTATCCGAACGGCTGCGCACCTTGGCTTCAAGCTGGTTACGGAGTGAAAAGCTAAGGTTTCCCGCATCACGCGAAGAGCTTCCGCTCCCTCCAATATAACGGGGCAGGTAGCGGTAGGTAGAATCCGAACGCACCTGTTGATAGCTCGACAATTTATTTTGGGGCGTATAACTGAATCCTACTGACGGGTTGACCGTATGCCGTATTGCCTGAATCCTGCTCTTCTGCCCCAGGTTAAAGTGACCGTAAAAACGGGTATTCATGCTGGCACCGAAGGCCACCTGGTTGGCAAAGTTCATTCCCTTTACCGTATCAATGACCACCACCCCCCCACTCCGGGAGTTCATGTTCACATGCAGCCCCTCGCTGTCTCTCACATAGTTGAGCGTATCCACATTGTCATTTACATTGACAAACACCCGGCTACCGTTCGAAAGGGTCATTTCCCGGCTCTCGTTCACATAGGTATACTGCAGGCTGCGGTCATACAGGTCACCCCGCATGGAAACCGAAGGCGTCAGGTTAATGTATTTCAATATCTTGATGTTCGGCAGGGTAATCGGCACACTGTACGAGTTCGTCACCCGGCTGTTTTGCAGGATAGGCCCCAGGCCCTGAAGTTTCGGATTCTGCAGGCCTTCCAGTTCCTTCTGGTAAGCCTGCCGTTGTTCCAGGCTCAGGGTCAGGTCGTAAATCAGGAGATTCAGTTCATTGATCCGCCTCAGCTCTGCTTCGGTATAAGGCGAATTACTGATTCCGGCAATGTTGTAATCGGTGTACGACGAAGAGCGGTTGGTAATGCTGTTGGTGGCGGCAATGCCCCCGTTCACGTTCAGGCCCACCCGGAAAGAGTCAAACCATTTCCCGGTCTGGTTTTTTTCCTTTACAAAGGGGTTAAACTGTTTCAGCCCCATGGAATACCCCAGGTTAGAGGTAAAATTATTCTGGTTCTGGCTAATGGAAAACGAATAGGTAGAGGTATAGAGTTTACCGAAGTTCCGCATGTAGTTGATGCTTCCGCCCACGTTATTCTGCACTACCGTACTCAGGTTAGAGGTCTTGACATTACTGGCATTAAACCCGTTGGTCATGTAGTTCATATTAGACGAAAAACTCCGGTCGGTTCTCAGGCTCCGGGGCGAATGCGACCACACCACGTTAAACTGGTTGTTGGCCGGGTTATATTCCTTTCCTTTCAGCCCGTACTGGTTACTTTGTACGTTCCGGTTAAACTGCAAGGAAAACATACCGCTGTATTTGTACTTTCTGGAATAGTCGATCTGCTCCTTTACACCAAAACTGAGGTTGGAATACACCTGAAAGGTCAGTGTATTACTTATACGTTCATTAAACGCGTGATAATATCCGAAATCGTTAAAGTAAAAGCCCCGTCCGTCATTCCTTTGTTCACCGTAGCTTCCCATGACAAAGCCCGAAGTACCGATTTCCTGCTTGGGTTGCACCGGGAAGAAACCGAAAAGAAAGCCTATCGGCAGGGGGATATCGTGTACTACAATATTAAACGGACCCGAAATGGCCGATTTCTTATTGATGAACATGATTTTTTTGGCGGAAATATGGAAGTGCGGCTCGGCCAGGTTACAGGTGGTATACTTGGCTGAGCCCAGGTGAAGGTTATCGTACTGGTCTTTTTTTACCACCTTTCCGTGGATATACCCTTCGCCCTGCTCGGTGGCTACAGAATAGATTTTGGCCCGCCGGCTCTTGAAATTATAGCGGATGGTGTCCATGTGGTAAATCTCGGTACCGTCTTCAAAAACCGGCTTTCCCCGGATGGCCATCCCGGTGCTGTCGGTGAGGTCGGGCAGTCCGTGCGCAAAGATCTCGCTGTTTCCCCAGTTCAGGAGAATATAGTCTGCTCCCAGTTTGGTGGGCAAATACTCTACCTTCGCGTCGGTATAGAGCCGATAGAGCTTACTTTTCACGTTGAAGATCACCGAATCTTTCGCGTAACGCTTAACGGTAGTGGTGAGTCCGCTTTCTTTACTGATCAGGGAGTCAGGAAGTACCAGCTTCACCGTATCTTTCGTAATCTGCCGGTCCGCGGTATTCTGCACGGCGGGGCCATCCGCCGCCTGTCTTCTGACCTGTGCGGAAAGTCCGAAACTCGTTAGAATATACAGAAAAAGTATCAGGTTCTTTATTCTCAATCCGCTAGCGTATAAATGGCCTTTTTCCCAACTTAAAATGCTGCCTTTCAAATTATCGGTGGCATTTTTTAGTTTATAACGTAATTTTTTTACATTTGTGAGTGCAAAATTATAAAAAACTATATCTTTAACGTTAGATTAAAAGATAGATTAACGATGTTTTCCTATAAAATTTTTTATCCGTCGGTTCTGACGGTACTTTTCTATTTGTGCCTGTCCTCCTTTACTCCTGAAAATCCGGGAGTTTCATCAGCACGTTACAGTATCAGCACCATTGTGCTGGATGCCGGCCACGGGGGGAAAGACCCTGGCGCCGGTAACGGAAGGGAAAAAAAGTTCGCCCTCGATATTACCCTGCGGGTAGGTAAAAAGATCAAAGAGGCTTTTCCGGATGTCAACGTGATTTACACGCGGGACAAAGACGTTTTTATCCCTCTTCATGAACGGGCCGCTATTGCCAACCGGAACAAGGCCGACCTCTTTATTTCCATTCACTGCAATGCCAATACGAAACCCCATATCAAAGGCACGGAAACGTATGTTATGGGACTTCACAAAACCCAGGACAACCTGGACCTGGCCAAAAAAGAGAACAATGTGATCCTGCTGGAGGAAGATTACAAAAGAACGTATAAGGGCTTCAAACCCGAATCTCCCCTGGCCCATATCATGCTGGCGAACTACCAGCATGCGTTCATGTCGCAGAGTACGGCCTTCGCAGCCAAAGTGGAAAATCACTTTTCCAAGGTAACAGGAATGCGCAGCAGAGGTGTAAAACAGGCGGGTTTCCTGGTCATCTGGGAAACCACCATGCCCAGCGTACTTATAGAAACCGGTTATCTTTCTAATGCGGAAGATTCCAAAGTACTGGCTACCGAGAAAGGGCGAGCGGAGATTGCCGATGCTATCTTTAAGGCTTTTGCAGAATACAAAAAATAATCATGACTTACACAAATGATTGAGATTTAAGTCATCAGCTATCAGCCTTTAGCTTTTTTACGGACGGTTAGCGCATCTAATTTCTGATAGCTGATGGCTGAAAGCTCACCGCTATTTCGTACCTTTGCACATGCACATAATTGCCGGATAACAATGAAAATTTCAAAAGAGGTTAAAGTAGGAGTGTTAGGATTAATAGGCCTGGTGCTCCTGTACTACGGCTTTAACTTTCTCAAAGGTTCTGATGTTTTTTCGTCTACTAAAGACTACCATCTTACCTTTAAAGATGTCATGGGACTGGAAGTTTCCAATACCGTCACCTATAATGGGGTGGTGGTGGGCCGTGTATCTTCCGTAACGCCCGACTATGAAAAAGACCAGGTGAAAGTGGTCATTTCCCTGAAAAAAGAGGTGAAAATCACCGACCAGTCTATGATCCTGCTCGCCGATGACGGCCTGGTAGGAGGGAAACTGCTCGTGCTCCGGATTACTCCGGGAAACCCGTTGCCTCCCGACTCCCCCGTAAAAACCGGGGTTCAGACCGGCCTTCTGGGTTCCGTAACCGATATGCTGGACCCTACCCTCGAAAAGGTGGATTCCCTGCTGCTTACCCTGAATGTGGTGGCTAAAGAGTTTCAGCACTCGGGCGACGCGCTCAAAACCCTGCTGGCCAGTGCTACCCAGTCTACCTCGGGGCTGAACGCCATCATGGCTTCGAACTCCAAAAACCTGAACGCTATCACAGGCAATGCCGCGGTGCTTACCGCTGATCTTAACCGGGTGGTGAAAGACCTCGACACCCAATTGAAGCCCATTCTGGCCAACGCGACCCAGTTTACCGATTCGCTCAGTTCCATGCAGCTGGCCTCCACCATGGATAAACTGGATGCCACCATCGCCAATTTCCAGGGCATTGTCAATGAAATCAACGCGGGCAATGGTACCATCGGGAAACTGACTTCCAATGACTCCCTGTATACCAACCTGAACAACACCGCCGAATCGCTGAACAAGCTGATGGTAGACCTGAAAGAAAATCCTAAGCGCTACGTTCATTTCTCCCTGTTCGGAAGGAAAGATAAAACAAAGAAAGAGGAAGAATAAAACTGAGGGTCTCATAGATCTCCAAAAAGTCTGGGCTGTTTATCCATCCCCGGCATTATCTTTACCGTTCAACCAAAACCAAATATTCCTATGAAAAAGCTCGCCCTGATATTATGCGTCTTTCCGGCATTGCTTTACGCCCAAAAACAACCTATCGGCAGTGACCTGCTCATTTCAGGCAAGACCCCTGAAAACTTTATGCAGCCCCTGCCCCGTGTATTGAAATGGGTGGACAGCGACCGGGTCATTGCCAATATGATGCCCACACCTGGCGAAACCCCCAAAAATGTGATGCTGAATCTTAAAACGAACCGGTTTGAAGATTTCAGCAGCGACCTCCTCACCCGTACCATTCAGCCCCGGCTGAGAACGGTGATCAAGAACGGCGATATCTTCCTGGTTTCCGAACAGGGCGAAAACCGCATCACTCAGGACCCCGATAAGGTAGAAAAGAACCCCACTTTCTCTCCCGACAGCAATTATATCGCCTATACCAAAGACAATGACCTGTACACCTACAGCCTGAAAACACAGCAGGAAGTTCGCCACACGCACGACGGCACCAAAACCATCCTCAACGGCTACGCTACCTGGGTGTACTGGGAAGAAATTTTCGGGCGGAGTACCGCCTTCCGTGCATTCTGGTGGAGCCCCGACAGCAAGACCCTCGCCTTTATGCGCTTCGATGAGACCCAAACGCCTATGTTCCCTATCTACAGCAGCACTGGGCAATACGGTTTCCTGGAAGAAACACGCTACCCCAAAGCCGGTGGTGCTAACCCCACTGCCCGCATAGGGTTTACCCGCCCGGACGCTCCCGCCATTACCTGGGCCGACTTCAATGAACAGGACGAACAATACTTCGGCTGGCCGAAATGGACGCTGGACGGGTCCGGATTGATGGTGCAATGGATTAACCGGGGCAACGACCACCTCAAAATCTACCATGTGTCACCCAAAACCGGTGCCAAAAAAACCGTGTACGAAGAGACTCAGAAAGAATGGATCAATATTGACGAAGCAGACGACCGCCTTACCCTCCTGGATAACGGTACTGAAATGGTCATTATATCCGACAAAACCGGATGGAAACAGCTCTACCTCTATACCGTAGACGGTAAACTGAAAAACAGGATTACCGATGGAAAATACACGGTTACACGCGTGCTGGGAATAGATCAGAAAGAACGGGTAGTTTATTTTCATGCCCGGGGGATAGAAAGCTCGGCCCGCTTCGACCTTTACCGGGTGGGCCTCGACGGCAAAAACATGAAACGCCTCACATTCGGCGACTTCAACCACCGCCAAATCAGCGCCTCCCCCGATCTTCGCTATTTTGCCACCACCTATTCCAACCTCAACACTCCCGCCGCGGTCACGATCATTGATCGTACCGGCAAACGGATCAAAGAACTGGGGTCTGCGAAAGGATCCGAAATGGACCGCTACGCCCTGAATCTGGCAGAAATTGTACGGGTAAAAAGCGATGACGGCAAATTTGACCTCCCCATGAGTATTATTTACCCCGAAAAAATGGAGGCTGGAAAAAAATATCCCCTGATGATCAGTATCTACGGCGGTCCTGATGCCGGAACGGTATACGACCAGTGGAACTGGTCTACCCGAACTCAGTGGCTGGCCCGCGAAGGCGTTATCCAGGTTTCTCTTGACCACCGCGCCAGCGGGCACTTCGGCAAAGAAGGTGTGGCCTGGATGCACCGGAACCTGAGCAAATACGAAATGCAGGATTACATCACCCTCGTCAAACACCTGATCAGTAAGGGCATCGTAGACGAAAAGAAAGTCTTCATTACCGGCTTCAGCTATGGCGGCTACATGACCTCCATTGCCCTGACCAAACACGCCGATGTGTTTACTCACGGTATCGCAGGCGGCAGCGTAACCGACTGGAGCCTGTACGACAGCGCTTATACCGAACGCTTCATGGATACCCCTGCCGAAAACCCCGAGGGATACAAAAACGGCA
>JBEBRS010000167.1:0-6931 GCA_040394705.1 Leadbetterella byssophila | reverse complement strand
GGACCGGAAGGTAGCAAGGGTAGGTGGTTGAGCGGTGAATTTGCCATTTTTTTTTGACCTTATCTTAATCTGTATACATAATCATGAAATTTTTTATTGACACAGCCAGCCTTGCCGAGATCAAAGAAGCGCAAGACCTGGGTGTATTAGACGGAGTGACCACCAACCCTTCCCTGATGGCCAAAGAAGGCATTACGGGGGAAGAGAACATCAAAAATCATTACAAGGAAATCTGTAAAATTGTCACCGGAGACGTAAGCGCCGAAGTCATTGCCACCGATTTTGAAGGCATGATCCGCGAAGGCGAAGAGCTGGTTAAGCTCCACGAGCAGATTGTAGTAAAAATACCGATGGTCAAAGACGGCGTTAAAGCCATCAAATATTTCTCTGAGAGAGGAATTAAAACCAATTGTACCCTTGTTTTTTCGGCAGGCCAGGCTCTTTTAGCTGCGAAAGCCGGTGCCACTTATGTGTCTCCTTTCATCGGCCGTTTAGACGATGTAAGCACCGACGGACTGACCCTGATTGAAGACATCCGTCTGATCTATGACAATTACGGGTATGCCACGGAGATCCTTGCGGCTTCTGTACGGACACCCATGCATATCCTGAACTGTGCCAAAATCGGCGCAGACGTTATGACAGGTCCGCTTTCGGCTATACTGGCCCTGCTTAATCATCCGTTAACCGACATCGGACTGGCGAAATTCCTGGCCGATTACGCGAAAGGAAATAAATAATCTATGGCAAACGAGGTCATCACACTCTCCCACGCGGATATTTATCAAAAAGAAGCCCTGGTGCTTTCAGATGTAAATTTTGGTATTGCGGAAGGAGAATTCGTTTACCTCATCGGGAAGACGGGGAGTGGAAAAAGCTCCCTGCTTAAAACCCTCTATGCCGACCTCTGGCTGGAAAAAGGCTCCGGATCGGTGGCCGGTTTTCAGCTCGAAAAAATCACACCGAAAGAAGTACCTTACCTGCGCCGTAAAATCGGCATCATTTTCCAGGATTTCCAACTGCTCACCGACCGCTCCGTTCACCAGAACCTGCGTTTTTTTATGGGCGCCATGGGTTGGAAAGACAAAGCCGAAATCGATGCCCGGATCCACGAAGTACTCGAACTGGTGGGTTTACCCGATGTACTTAAAAAAATGCCCCATCAGCTTTCCGGAGGTGAACAACAACGGATCGCCATCGCCCGGGCCCTGCTTAACCACCCGGAGATTCTCCTGGCTGATGAGCCTACCGGTAACCTCGATCCTGAAAAGTCCATCGAGATCCTCAAACTCTTCTTCAAAATCAACCAGGTTTCCAAAACGGCCATACTGATGGCTACCCACGAACTGGGCCTGATTGAGCAATACCCCAAAAGAACACTGTATTGTGAAGGGGGTAAAGTACGGGATTTGTCGGCCTGATTTATTTATTAGAATGTTCTGCAGTCCTACTTATTTAATGACCCAACGAACCCTTTTTTGATTATTCTTTACCCATCAAAATGGTTGGTTCAAAGATCACCTGATCATTCCAAACAAAATAACCTTTCTGCTGCTTATCTCCAGAAAAGTATGTTTCTCTTTCATCATAATATAAGCCTTCCAGAATCTCTGTAAATCTATTAATAACATTTTCACACGCCATGGGGAAAAGAGAACCTTTTATGATATTATAGTTTTTAATCTTTACCCTTACTGCATGTTTCAAAGGTTTAAATTCTAATGTCATCAGTATAATCTTATCCACAGAATCTCTGGTTTCTTCAAATGCTTTGTCGCTATCCAGTATACGGTTTACTACAAAAACACTATCTACCTTTCCTGATTTATTGATGTGCATTTCGATACTCCTGTGTCCATTGGCCGCGTAAAACAACTTCTGACTAATCCACGCGGAAACCGGCTGATCCGTAGTGACAAGAACCGGAACATTATTATTTACCTGACCGGAAGCATCACCAATCCAAAAGCAAAACAAGAAGCCTAAATTAAGGACAACGCGTGCCAGGTGCATTTGATCTTGTATCATTTTTATAATGATGGATTTTTTCGAGAATGAAATTTTGATCAGACGTGTCTAAACGATCCCAGCCCAAAGCTGTAGAATTCCCTAGGTATATTGTTACTTTTTAACTCTCCACATACTACCTGGCCCGCATTTTCACCACCGGTATAATCATTTCCTCCAGAGACACGCCCCCGTGCTGGAAGGTATCGCGGTAATGGCTGACATAATGATTATAATTGTTCGGGTAAGCGAAGAAATAATCATTGGTAGTGAAGAAATACGAGGTAGAAAGATTGGGGCTAGGCAGCTTGTAGCTTTCTGGCTTCCGTACTTCGATCACAAAATCACGCTTATCGTCCAGGTTCAGGTTTTTGCCCTGTTTGTAGCGGAGATTGGTGTTTACGTTCCGGTCTCCTACAATGCGTTTGGGGTTCCGCACCTTCACCATGCCGTGATCGGTAGTGACTACCAGGCGACCGTTCCGGGAAGCAATCAGCTTCAGGAAGTCCAGGATAGGCGAATGCAGCAGCCACGATCGGGTAATGGAACGGTAGGCGGCCTCGTCCGGGGCCAGCTCCTTGATTACTGCCATGTCAGTACGGGCGTGGGAAAGCATATCGATAAAGTTGAACACTACCACCACCAGGTCATCTTTCAACAGGTTATTGAAACCGTCTACCAGGTTCTTGGCCTGGGTATTGTTCAGTATCTTATGGAAACTGAAACTGTGGGTAATGTTACTTTTCTTCAGCTGCCTTCTTAAAAACTCTTCTTCGTTCTTATTGAGTCCTTCTTCGTTATCGCCCTCGTCGTTTATCCACAGGTCGGGATGCTGGCGCGACATATCCAGGGGAGTAAGCCCTGCGAAAATTGCGTTACGGGCGTAGCCGGTGGCCGTAGGCAGAATAGAGTAATAGGAATCTTCGTCTTCCACCACAAAAAAGTCGCTGATGATTTCTTCCAGGATCTTCCACTGATCCAGGCGGAAATTGTCGAGCAATATAAAAAACAAGGGATCTCCGCTACGCAGGTGCGGAAACACCTTTGATTTGAGGAGGTTATGCGACATGACCGGTTTTTTCACATTGGGACTGGTCATCCATTCCTCGTAATTATCTTCAATAAACTCCGCAAAACGCGTGTTGGCCTCCGACTTCTGCATCTGGAACACTTCTTCCATGGATTTGTCGGTAGACCCGTCGATTTCCAGTTCCCAGAAAACCAGTTTACGGTAAATTTCGGCCCATTCGCTGAAGTCCAGCTCCTCATTGTATTGCATGGTCAGCTGGCGGAAATCCTGCATATAGCTGGAATTGGTCTTTTCTGCTACCAGGCGCTTGTTATCCAGCAGTCGCTTAGCCGAAAGCAGAATCTGGTTCGGATTTATGGGTTTGATCAGGTAGTCAGCAATTTTGGAACCGATTGCCTCTTCCATGATGCGCTCTTCTTCCGACTTGGTAATCATTACCACCGGGATATTCGGCTTCACCTTCTTGATTTCGGTGAGGGTATCCAGGCCGGTCATTCCCGCCATCATTTCGTCAAGGAAAATAAGATCGAAATTTTGTTTTTCCACCAGGTCAAGGGCATCGGCACCGCTGGGTACGGGGGTTACGTCATAGCCTTTGGTTTCTAAAAAAACAATGTATGGTTTCAGGAGTTCTATCTCGTCATCAGCCCACAAAATGGTACTACGCTGCATAAATTTTCTGTATTAGTTATTAATGGTACGTTTCTACCCGTTCAAAAATTGCTTTAACCGCAGGAAATCTTCCTCGGTATCAATGCCTATCCCGTCTGAAAACACTTCCACCATCTTCACTTTATAGCCGTTCGCCAGCCAGCGCAACTGCTCCAGCCGCTCTTGTCCTTCGAGCCGCGCTACCGGCAATTTCACGATTTTTTCCAGGATATCGGCCCGGAAACCGTACATGCCGATGTGCTTATAAAAGTCGGCCTCCGCCACCCAGCGGTCGGTTTCTACCTCCCTCAGATGGGGAATGGGCGAGCGACTGAAATACATGGCCTCCTGCTGTTCATTCATCACCACTTTCACCACGTTAGAGTTCAGCAGGGTGTCTGTATCTTTGATTTTGATACATACGGAAGAAATTTCCGAGGTAATTTTAAATGAAGCGCTGAGGCGGTTAATGTTTTCGGGATCCATCAGGGGTTCGTCGCCCTGTATATTGATTACAAAATCATAGCTTACCGTTCCACCCATTACTTTCAGGGCCTCGGCGCAGCGGTCGGTCCCGCTCGGGTGTTTCTCCGAGGTCATGGCCACATTGCCGCCGAAACCTTTTACATGTTCTTCCACCACAGGACTGTCTGTAGCAATGATTACATCGGAGAGACTGGACGCGCGCAGACATTGTTCATACACCATCTGGAGGATGCTTTTTCCATTGACTTCCAGCAACAATTTGGCCGGCAAACGGCTTGAGGCATAACGGGCGGGGATAATTCCTAAGATTTTCAAGGGACTTTGTACATTTTACCACAAATTTAACCACTATTTTTAATTATCCCAGCTTCTTGACTTTCGCAAAAAATTTTAGTACGTTTGCAAACTAAGCTTTCCTAAAAATGAAACAACTGATCGCCGCATTCACCGTACTGGCCTTGTCTTTGCCGTCTTTCGCGCAAACGGGCGAGTCATATATCCTGCATACGGTAGCGCCCAAAGAGACGCTTTACAGCCTGGTTAAAAAATACAATACCAATTTTGCTACAGTGGAAACCCTTAACCCGGTTTTTGCCAGCGGAAACAGTGATATTAAAGTGGGGCAAGTGATTAAATTCCCGAAAAACACACCCACACCCGTAGTGTCGGCCGCGCCCAAGAGCACCCCGGCGCCCACCACTACAGAAAAGAAGCCCACTACGCTGACCACTATCCATATTGTCAAACCGAACGAAACGGTTTTTTCAATATCCCGCTTGTACAACGTGGATATTTCCAACCTGGTAGAGGCCAATAACATCACCAGCAATGCCATCCGGGTGGGCGACCGCCTTATTGTAGACGGCACCACCATTGCACATATTGCCGCCACCACACACCGGGAAGCCGAACTGAGGCTGCGCCCTACGGGCAAAAATATGAAAGAGACCGGTTTGGCCGAAGTGATCAATACCCCGAACAAATCCACCAAATACCTGGCGCTTCACCGTACCGCACCGGTGGGTTCTCACATCAAAATCACCAATGAGGCTACTGGTCACACCATTGTAGCCAAGGTAATCGGTAACCTCAATGAAAAAGGGCCGGACGAAAACATCATGATTAAACTGTCGCCTTACGCCTACTACCAGCTGCGGCCGAAAGATGTAAGATTACGGGCCACCGTGGAGTATTATCTGCCTGACGGCCCTGCGGAAGTGGTCAGCAAGTAAGCGGTTTCTGTGAATAAACATCCCGGCGGGTGAAATAAACTTGAAATTCGACACTATATTTGCAGTGTGGAAAGAATACGTTTAGAAATATTGAACTTGTCGCCCAGCCAACTCCAGGCCGGATCTTTTACCCTGGTATTGAGCGAGGCTTCCGGCGACAGGCGTCTCCCCATTATTATCGGGATGTTTGAGGCTCAGGCCATTGCCATTGAAATGGAAAAGCTTTCGCCCACGCGCCCCCTCACCCATGATCTTTTCAAATCCTTTGCCAAGTCTTTCGATTTCTCGGTAGAGGAAATCCATATTTCCGACATCCAGGAAGGTGTTTTTTATTCGCGCATTATCTGTACAGACGGCATTCGTCAGAAAAACATTGATGCCCGCCCTTCCGATGCCGTAGCCATCGCGCTCCGTTTTAATGCGCCCATTTATACCACGGAAGAAGTACTGACTGTAGCCGGCATCTCATCCGATGACGAGGCCGCGCAGGAAGCGCCTCCCCGCGAAGTCAAGGTCAAGGGCGGAAGAAACAGCCTGGGGCATCTTTCCAACGAAGAGCTGAACCACATGCTCAAAGATGCCATTGCCAACGAAGAGTATGAGCGGGCAGCCCAGATAAGAGATGAGATTGAAAAAAGGAATTAAGTGAGTATACTGAGAAACTTTTTACCACGCCCTGCCAACACTTCCCGGCCTTTTTTGAGGTTCCTGAGTTACCTGGATCTCCCGGGACTCTTCCAGCGGGACCCGTTCGGTAATTCCATGTTTCTCAAACGCATGATCATCTTTGTGGCCGGCTGGCCCACCTTCTGGAAAATCGCCGTGGCCAATAAGCTCAAAATTGAAGGTATAGAGTACCTGAAAGATCTGCCGGACCGCAATGTCTTCTTTATTTCCAACCATCAGACGTATTTTGCGGACGTAATCACCTTTTACCATATCTTCAGTAATGTAAAATGGGGGTTTGGCAAAAAACTTTTTCCAGTATACCTGCTTGCACCCCGCGCATTTATCTTTTATGTAGCGGCCAAAGAGACCATGAAATCAGGTATTATACCGAAGATTTTCAGCCTGGCAGGGGCTATTCTGGTGGAGAGAAGCTGGAGGGCAGAAGGCGTGAATGTGAAACGGGAGGTGGATCGTTCGGCAGGCGACAACGTTTCAAAGGCCCTCCGCGAAGGCTGGGTAATCAGCTTCCCACAGGGTACCACGAGCCCCTACGCGCCTATACGCAAAGGAACAGCCCACATTATACTGGACAATAAACCCATTGTGGTACCCGTGGTGATCAACGGATTCCGCCGCGCCTTCAATAAAACCGGACTAAAATACAAAAGAAGAAATACCACACTCAGCGTGAAATTCAAAAAGCCCCTTCATATAGATGAACACAGTACTCTGGAAGGGGTAACCCATACCGTGGAGCAGATCATAGAGCAGAATATGCCGGAAATGATAGTGGAATGGAACGCGCTGAAGGAGATGGCGAAGCGGGGAGAATAGAACGGAGTAATGAGTAGTGAGT
>JBEBRS010000166.1:0-6991 GCA_040394705.1 Leadbetterella byssophila | reverse complement strand
ATACAGATCTTCTGTTAGCTGATAGCAATTTGCTAGATTTTAGAAAATTTGCGCAAAAATAGGGAATAATGTTCAATAAGGAAACCTTCTTTGTCCCTCTCAAAGGTGTAATCCCTCCAGTAGCGCGATATATTTTTCCACGCCGTTTTGAATTTCCTCTACATAGATAAACTCATCGGCGGTGTGTGAGCGCGCCGAATCTCCCGGACCGATTTTTATGCTGGGGTAGGGAATCAGGGCCTGGTCAGACAGGGTGGGGGATCCGTAGGGCTTCATGCCCAGGGAAATGCCCCGCTGCACGATGGGGTGATGCAGGGAGATGCCCGAAGGGTGGAGGCGGACCGACCGGGGGGTCACCTCTGACTGTACATTTTCCCGGATGATGTCGAGGGTTTCGGCGAGGGTATAGGCGTCGGTGGCCCGTACGTCTACCACGAAATTGCAGGTGTCGGGTACTACGTTATGCTGGGTGCCGGCCTGGATGACCGAGACCGTCATTTTTACTTTCCCGAGGGTTTCGGAGACTTTCGGGAAAATGTAAGTACGAAACCATTCGATGTCGCGCAAGGCCTCGTAGATGGCATTGACGCCTTCTTCCCGGGCTGCATGGCCGGCTATGCCGCGGGCGGTGCAGTCGAGTACCATCAATCCTTTTTCCGCCACGGCCATATCCATGCCGGTGGGCTCGCCCACGATAGCCAGGTCAAGGCGGGGGAGGTGGGGGAGGAGAAGCTCGATCCCGTTTCGCCCTGAAATCTCCTCTTCTGCCGTAGCGGCAAAAATGAGGTTAAAAGGCAGGTCTTTGCGCGTATAGAAATGGAGGAAAGTGGCAAGCAATGCCACGAGCGGTCCGCCGGCGTCGTTGCTGCCCAGTCCGTACAGCCGTCCGTCTTCTACCTCGGCCTGAAAGGGGTTGCGGGTATACGAAACGTTTGGCTTCACCGTATCGTGGTGAGAATTCAGCAAAATCGCCGGTTTTCCAGGCGAGAAATGAAGATTTTTACACCAGATATTGTTTTCCAGTACCTCAAAAGGAATGCCGTAACCGGCCAGAAGCGAAGCGAACCGCCGGCGCGTGCCGTCTTCTTCACGGCTCAGGGACGGAATTTCAATGAGTTCCTTCAGGAAATCAATGGGTGAAAAGTCTTTCATCATGGTGAGACAAAGGTAAAAAAAATGCGGGGTACCTTACAACCTTTTTGCCAGGAAGCTGGTCTATAGTAGTATGAAAAAGCTATTATTCTTTTTAATGATCTCAGGTTTCATGGCCTGTGAAAAAAGCGAACCAGTCAAAAGCAACGATCTGACCGGCACCTGGAAGTGGGTGCGAAAAGCCGGGGGCATCGCCGGTGTAAACGAAACACCTAAAGAGGGTGAAGTAACCCGTCTGAAGCTGAATGCCGACAAAACCTATTCCACCACGCTGAACGATTCTTTGGTGAACAGCGGTGTATATACCCTTTCTACGGGAGAGTCTATGCTGTTGAATAAAGAAGTAAATTTCATTGTTTTCGGCGAAGGCCTGCCTATGATATACGAAGTGAGAAATGATGGGTTGTACCTGGCAGAAGACGTGTACGACGGCTTTAATTATGAATATGTAAGGGAGTGAAGTGGATTAGGGCTATTCATGGAATTAGATCGGGGATAGTTATAATTTTTTGATAAAGAGTTTGTTTCCCGATTAGGAAATTTTTATCTTTGATGAAAATTGCTGATGAAGCCCAACTTTGACATAGAATTATTACCAGAAGCGGTTGAGTTTTTAGAGAATCTTGACGAGAAGGCGAGAGAGAAAATTTATTATAACATGAAGAAATCTCAATTCGTTAACGACAAAGAGTTATTTAAAAAGCTAAACGATTTTATTTGGGAATTTAGGACGTTGTACAAAGGCAAAGCATATAGACTTTTCTCATTTTGGGATAGTGTAAGCGGGAAAGAAACATTGGTGGTAACCACTCACGGAATTTTGAAAAAGACACAAAAAACGCCATCAAAAGAAATAAGAAGGGCCGAAGAAATTAGAAAGCAATATTTAAGCGATAGGATTGTAAAGTAAATAAAAATGGTGACCAACAAATTTAAAACCGTTTCGCTTGACACAATGTTAGACCAACACATTGGTAAGCGTGGATCGGAAAGGCGGGAAGCATTTGAGAATGAGCTAAGAATAGACTTGTTAGGGCAAGCCATTAAGCAAGCACGACAAGAACGGAATCTAACTCAGGAACAATTAGGCGAACTTGTGGGTGTGCAGAAAGCTCAAATATCGAAAATAGAGAATAGTGTAAAAAATGCCCGTTTTGAAACAATCTTGAAAGTGTTTGACGCATTGGGCGCAAGAGTGAATTTTAATGTAGAACTGGATTATTAATATACTAAAAAAATCAGCCGGACACGCCAAAATGTGATTGGCAATACCCACGATTACCTCCCCCTCTCCTATAGTCTACAGGATTATTCCACGGAAAAGTTGTACATGAAAATTACATTGTGTATGTTTGACACAAAATAATTTTCAACCTGTAACATTAGCTGATGAAATCACAGTTGATTTGTCTTTTGTTGATCGTAGCAGGCTATTTTCAGAATGCCTTCGCGGTGAAACCCGACTCGGTGTACATTTTTGCCTACGGTACCGAAAAAAATCAAAACCATAACGGACTGCATTTTGCCTGGAGTGCGGACCGCATCACCTGGCATGCCATTGGCCCGGAACACAGTTTCCTGAAATCGGATTACGGGCGATGGGGCTCTCAGAAAAAGATGTATGATCCGTTTCTTTTCCTGGATGCGCAAGGAAAATGGCATTGTATCTGGGGACTGAACGAAACAGACGGCGCCCTGGGGTACGCTTCTTCAGACGACCTGGTCTACTGGGGGCGGCAGTCGTATCCACTGCTGTCAGCAGCAGGTCCTCTGCTCAGGCCTGAAGTGAGGGCTTGGGCCTCCGGTCTGAAAGTAACCTGGGTGACCGGTACGGGCGAAATACGAGAGGCGGCTTCGCCGGATCTTAAACAGTTTGCTTCTTCCCAAAAAGCGGGGAATTTTACCTCCGCCCGCCAAACGGTTCGTGTTTCGGGGGAAGAACGCCAGGGGACCGTCCACCGTGTACCCCGCACCCTCCTGGAGGGATTGCTGACCGCCCGCAAGCTGGCGGAGGCCAAAGTAGCCGCCAATAACGAACGCCTGGCGATGGACAAAGCGCTTTTTAAAGACCCGGTTTCGGTGCGCATCGGCACAGACCTGAAGAATCGTAAGGCCATTAGCGATATGCTGATGGGGGTATTTTTTGAAGATATCAACTACGCGGCCGACGGGGGCCTTTACGCGGAACTGGTGCAAAACCGCGACTTTGAGTATGCGCTCAGCGATAAGGAAGGGCGGGACACCTCCTGGAACAGCTACAAGGCCTGGTCAGGCCATGACCTTTCGTTTATGGTAGATTCCGTACAGCCCATTCATGAGAATAACCTTCACTACGCCCGGTTGGAGGTTAAGAAACAAGGCGGCCGCCTGGTGAATGAGGGCTTCGACGGCATCTCACTCAGGGAAGGAGAAAAATATGATTTTTCCGTTTTCGCCCGGAGCTCTGCCGCCCGTCGGGGAGCGTTGAAAGTCCGTTTAACCGGGCCGGCCGGTGAAGTGTACGGGGAGGCCGTCACCGGAAAAGTAGCGGGCAAATGGCAAAAACTCGCTGCCGTGATCACCGCCAGCCAAACCACCGCCAACGCCCGCCTGGAGGTGATGCCTTTGCAAACGGGAGTGGTAGATCTGGATATGATTTCTCTTTTCCCTCAAAATACATTCAAAGGAAGAAAGAACGGTTTACGGGCGGATCTGGCCCAGGCCATTGCCGACCTGAAACCCCGGTTTGTGCGTTTCCCCGGCGGATGCGTGGCCCATGGAGACGGCATCGGGAATATCTATCGCTGGGAAAATACCATCGGTGCCCTCGAAGCCCGGAAACCTATGCGCAACCTGTGGGGCTACCACCAGACGGCCGGACTGGGATACTTCGAGTACTTCCAGTTTTGTGAAGACATTGGAGCCGCCCCCGTGCCTATCGTGGCGGCAGGAGTACCCTGCCAGAACTCGGCCCATCACGGTTGCGCTATCGGCGGACAGCAGGGTGGAATTCCGATGGAACACATGGACGAATACGTGCAGTCGGTACTGAACCTGATTGAATATGCCAATGGAGACGCCCGCTCGGAGTGGGGAAGCAAACGTGCGGCAGCGGGACACCCGGAGCCGTTCGGACTGAAATACCTGGGTGTGGGCAATGAAGACCTGATTACCGACGTATTTGAAGAGCGTTTTATGCTTATTTTTAACGCAGTAAAGGCAAAATATCCGGAAATTACGGTCATTGGTACGGTGGGGCCGTTTAATGAGGGTACCGACTATGTGGAGGGGTGGAAGCTGGCCGACAGGGAGCGTATCCCGGTAGTAGACGAGCACTATTACCAGACCCCGGGGTGGTTCCTGAATAACCAGGATTTTTACGATATGTATGACCGCTCTGCTTCAAAAGTATACCTCGGCGAGTACGCGGCGCACATTCCCGGACGGCATAATAACATAGAAACAGCCCTGAGCGAAGCCCTGCACCTGATCAATGTGGAGCGAAATGCAGACGTGGTGACCATGACATCCTACGCCCCTCTGCTGGCGAAAGAAGGCCGCACCCAGTGGTCGCCCGACCTGATTTATTTCAATAATTCGGAAGTCAAGCCCACCGTAGGGTATTATGTGCAGAAGCTTTTCGGTGAAAATTCCGGAACTGCCTATATTCCGGCTTTTATCCGGGGGAATCACGACCAGCGGAAAGTAGCCGTATCTTTGGTAGAAGATAAAAGCCATTTGATTCTTAAACTGGTTAACTTGCTGCCGGTTTCGGTAGATGCCCAAATAGACCTTACCGAAATGGGGGTGTCTTCGGGTATGGGGCAGGTAACGGTACTTCAAGGCGAACTGGAAGACCGCACCGCAAAACCTTGGACGGGTACACTGCAAGTGACCCGGGACCTCGGTTACACGCTTCCGGCCTATTCTTTGTCTGTTATCAAAATCAAAAAAATTAACCAATAGCTCACAGCTCATAGCTCAAAGCTCAACGCTCAAACCAACCCATCATGAAAAACCTCTTTTTACTTGTTCTGGCCTTGTTTATTGCCGGGAGTGGCCAAGCCCAGGACTACGTGTACGGGCCGGTAGAAAAAGATTTTACCGCTTACCTTTTCGCTTATTTTAAAGGAAATAAAGTGGAAGATGAAGCCATCTGTTTTGCAGTGAGTACAGACGGGTATAATTACAAAGCCCTGAACGGCAATCAACCGGTGCTGGATTCAAAGCAAATCAGTTCTACAGGCGGAGTGCGTGACCCGCATGTGCTGCGTGCGCAAGACGGTAAGCATTTTTATATGGTGGTGACTGACATGACCTCGTCTAAAGGGTGGGACTCTAACCGGGCCATGGTGCTGATGAAGTCGACCGACCTCGTGAACTGGACCTCTTCCGTAGTCAATATCCAGCAAAAATATGCCGGACAGGCGGATCTCAAGCGGGTGTGGGCACCCCAGACCATCTACGACGCTTCTGTGGGCAAGTACATGGTGTACTGGTCTATGAAGCACGGCGACGGGCCCGATATTATCTATTATGCCTACGCCAACAAGGAATTTACCGGCCTGGAAAGTGAGCCAAAGGTATTTTTCCGTCCGAAAAACGGGAAATCGTGCATTGACGGCGATATCGTCCATAAAAACGGACTGTTTTATATGTTTTATAAGACGGAAGGAGATGGAAACGGCCTGCGCCTGGCCATCACCGACTCCCTGGCTTCCGGCAAGTGGATAGAACAACCCGGCTATAAGCAGCAGACCCGTGAGGCCGTGGAGGGATCCAGCACCTTTAAACTGATTAATTCGGATACCTACATCCTGATGTATGACGTGTACATGAAAGGGAAATACCAGTTTACGGAAAGCAAAGACCTGGACGTTTTCCGGGTGATTGATGAAGAAGTGACTATGGATTTTCACCCCCGCCACGGTTCGGTGATCCCCATTACTACCCGTGAACTGAAACGACTTACCGATCGCTGGGGGCTTCCCGAGGGCATTACCATTTCCCAAAGAAATAACCCGGTGCTGGAGGGGTATTATGCGGATCCGGATATCCTGTATTCGAAAAAGAATAAGAAATATTATCTTTACCCTACCAGCGATGGCTTTGATTCCTGGTCGGGCTACTATTTTAAAACCTTTTCTTCCGATAACCTGAAAGACTGGAAAGACGAAGGGGTGATCCTCGATTTGAAAAAAGACGTGACCTGGGCGAACCGCAATGCCTGGGCGCCGGCCATTATTGAAAAGAAGGTGAAAGGGAAATACCGCTATTATTACTATTTCTCCGCTGCTCAGAAAATCGGGGTGGCGGTGGCCGATGAACCTACCGGTCCGTTCAAAGATTCGGGCAAAGCGCTGATTGATTTCCGTCCGGAAGGCATTAAAGGCGGACAGGAAATAGATCCCGATGTATTCACGGATCCGAAAACCGGGAAAAGTTATTTGTATTGGGGGAACAGCTACCTGGCGGTGGCCGAGCTGAATGAAGACATGGTTTCTCTCAAAAAGAATACCCTGAAAGTCATGACGCCCGATGCCAGTTTCCGGGAAGGAATCTACGTGTTTTACCGCAACGGCCTGTATTATTTCCTGTGGTCAGAAGATGACACCCGCAGCGAAAACTACCGGGTGCGGTATGCCACATCCAAATCCCCCACCGGGCCTCTGGATATCCCCACTGACAATCTCATTCTGGTGAAAGATCCCGCTCAGGGGATCTACGGTACCGGCCATAACTCGGTTCTCCAGGTACCCGGGAAAGACGAGTGGTATATCGTGTACCACCGTTTCAGCAAACCCAACGGCATTAAGATGGGCAGTCCCGCAGGCTTCCATCGTGAAATCGCCATAGACCG
>JBEBRS010000165.1:0-6993 GCA_040394705.1 Leadbetterella byssophila | reverse complement strand
GCGCCGGCCATGGACCTCGACATGTACGCGCATCCGTCTACCCAGGCCAACCTGGCCATCCTGAAAAGTTACGATAACCGTATCATTGAACCGAATACGGGTGAGCTGGCCTCGGGATTGGAAGGGAAAGGCCGTATGGCCGAACCCGAAGAGTTGTTAGAAGCCATCCGAAAAGAATTTTCAGTAGAACCTCTGCTTAAGGGAAGGACGGTGGTAGTGACGGCCGGTCCTACCCAGGAAGACGTAGACCCCGTGCGTTTTATCAGCAATCATTCGTCCGGGAAAATGGGTTTTGAAATTGCGCGGGCTTTTGCCTTGGGAGGCGCCGATGTGCATCTGGTGGCGGGCCCTGTCGGCCTTACCGAAACCGATGGAGTGAGCCGGGTGAATGTTAGAACCGCCGCGGAAATGTTTGAAGCGGTACGTGAACTGCACGACAAAGCCGATATCGTGATCTTTTCTGCTGCGGTGGCCGATTATCGTCCGGCGACTACCGCCCTGCAAAAAATAAAGAAGCAAGACCACGAGATGTTTATTGAACTTGAAAAAACGGTAGATATCGCGGCCGAACTGGGTCAGATCAAACGCGGAAACCAGGTGCACGTGGGCTTTGCCCTTGAGACCAATAACGAAGTTCAAAATGCCAGAGTAAAGCTGGAAAGGAAAAATTTTGACCTGATCGTACTCAATTCCCTGCAAGATAAAGGAGCCGGATTTCGTTATGATACCAACAAAATTACTATTTTTGAACGGGATGGCGGGGAAAGGTCTTTTGAGCTGAAATCAAAGGAGGCCGTAGCGCAAGATATTAAAAACGCCGTCCTGGACTATTACCAACGCATGCGATCATGAGAATA
The DNA here is from genome assembly GCA_040394705.1 of Leadbetterella byssophila. Lineage (GTDB taxonomy): Bacteria > Bacteroidota > Bacteroidia > Cytophagales > Spirosomataceae > Leadbetterella > Leadbetterella byssophila_B. The sequence continues at coordinate 6,136 of JBEBRS010000165.1, read as the reverse complement.
CTGTTAGTGCTGTTTGTGCTTTCTTTCGGACGGGCGACGGCCCAGGAGCTTCAATGCCAGGTGCGCGTCAACTATTCGCAACTGAGTACCAATACCTCGGGAGACCGGGAGGTGTTTGCCGAACTGGAGACCGCTATCAGCGATTTCATGAATAACCATAAATGGACGAACGATTTTTACGGTTCAGGTGAAAAAATACGTTGTAATCTCAATATCAACCTGATCCGGAGTTCGGCCCAGTACAGCTATTCCGGTACCGCTCAGTTTCAGGTGATCCGCCCGGTGTACGGCACTACCTACGAAAGCATTTCCTTCAGTTTCTTTGACCGGAATTTTGAGTTTTCTTTTGCACCCGAAAGCCGGCAGATGCTCTTCAATGACCAGGCATTTACCAGCAATCTCACCAGTATGCTGGCCTTTTATTCCCTTACCGCCCTGGCCGTTGACTACGACTCGTTTTCCCGTTTGGGAGGCAACCCCTTTGTAGACCGTCTCTACAATATCGTAAGCCTGGCCGGTACGGCCGTGGGTGGCCCCTGGAGCAGCACGGCTGACGTACGTGACCGTTACTGGGTGATGGAGAACCTCCGTAACCAGCAATTTGCCGGGTTCCGGGAAGGCTTTTATAATTACCATCGCCTGGCCCTGGATAACCTCACCACCCAGCCCGCCGAAAGTCGGAAAATCATCAGTGAATACCTGGAGTCTATCCAGACGTTGAATACGCTTCGTCCGGGCGCAACCCTGGTGAACCTGTTTTTTGACGCCAAAAGCGAAGAACTCGTCAACGTGTTTTCTGACGCTTCCAAAAAGGAAAAAGAAGCCGTTTACAAGATTTGTTCCGGCATAAGTCCGGATAAAACGGAGGTGCTGCGACGGCTATTGCAGTAAGTTTTGTGTTTTGCCGCGCTATGACCAGGTACCGTAGTTAGATACAGTATAAATTGGAATTTCCCTGGCCATTTTGGGTATAATCTCCCTCGTATTTTCCTAAATTTGTTATTGCAATGAAAGGCAATGAGGCTGTAGCGAATATGCTGCTTCTCTGAGCCTGGAAAAAAATTGAACAGGTTGTGCAAATAGATTAGAACGTATGACGAGTAGAACGGCATTGATTACAGGCGCAAGTTCGGGAATTGGGGCGGCCACCGCCCGGGCCCTGGCAGACTCCGGAATTGACCTGGTGATTTGTGGAAGAAGAACCGAAAGGCTGGAAGCCCTGAAGCAGGAACTGTCGCCCCGGGTGAAAGTCTTTGTTTTGACTTTTGATGTGGGAGATTACGCGCAGGTGAAAGCAGCTATTGATTCCCTGCCTCCGGAATTCGCGGGGATCGATATCCTGGTGAATAACGCCGGCAACGCCCACGGGTTGGGGGCCATTCAGGACGGAGACCTGGACGACTGGATCCGGATGATAAACAGCAATGTGCTGGGCCTTTTACAGGTATCTAAATGCCTGATGAAGCTCATGACCGAGCGGGGTAGCGGACATATTGTGAACATCAGTTCGGTGGCCGGAAAGCATGTGTATGAAAACGGAGGGGTATACTGCGCCACCAAACACAGTGTGGAAGCCATTAGCGAAGCCATGCGGAAAGACCTCACCGCATTCGGTGTGAAAGTGACCAACATAGCGCCCGGGGCCGTAGAAACCGAGTTTTCGCTGGTGCGGTTCAAAGGAGACGAAGAGCGTGCTGAAAAAGTGTACGAAGGCTTTGAACCCCTGAAGGCGGAAGATATTGCCGACGCCATCGCCTACTGTGTGAATGCCCCAGACCATGTGACCATTGCCGATATGACCCTCTACGCCAAAACCCAGTCATCTCCTACCACCATTTACCGTAAACCCAGGTGATACGCGCTTTACACCAGATTATCAGTCCGGACAGGGTCAAAGATCAGTACATCGACCGGGTGTCGTATGCCTCCGATGCCGGTTTTTACTACCTGGTGCCGAAAGCCGTGGTGCAGCCCGACCGCGAAGAAGAAATCATCCGTTTGTTCGAATTTTCCCGGGAGTTTAAAGTCCCCCTCGTTTTCAGGGGCGGGGGTACCAGCTTGTCCGGACAAGCCGTGACCGACGGCATACTGGTGGATCTTTCCCGTTTCTGGAAGCAGGTGCAAGTGGAAGAAGACGCTGCGCGGGTGCGGGTGCAGCCGGGCATTACCGGCGCTATGGTGAACGCCCGCCTGAGGAAATTCGCCCGCAAGATCGGGCCGGACCCCTCCAGCATAGGCGCCGCCATGATGGGTGGAATTCTCTCGAATAACGCCAGCGGCATGTGTTGCGGGGTAGCACAAAATTCCTACCATACCCTGCGGTATATCCGTTTTATTTTGCCCGACGGTAAAGTGTTCTCTACCGAAAACCGGGACGATTATACCCGTTTTGAGCAGGAATGTGCCGAATTATCCGAAACTTTAAGGCATTTGAAAAGGCAGATTGCCGAAAATACGGCTTTGAATCGCCGGATCCGGGACAAGTACCGCATCAAGAATACGGTGGGTTACGGCTTAAATTCCTTTATTGATTTTGATGAGCCTCTCGATATTTTTGCTCACCTGCTGATAGGGGGGGAAGGTACCCTGGCATTTATTTCGGAGGCGGTACTCGACACCGTACCCGATCAGCCCTTTAAGTCGACCGGCCTCCTGTATTTTACCGATATTTTCTCCGCCTGCCAGGCCATTCAACCCCTGATTGAGACCGGTGCGGCCATGGTGGAGCTGATGGACCGGGCCTCTCTCCGCTCGGTGGAAGACCTGGAAGGTATGCCGGCAGTAGTGAAAACCCTTCCGCCAGGCGCCTCGGCCCTCCTGGTAGAGTTCCAGGAAGATACACCCGAAAGTCTGGAGGATACGGTAAGTCGTTTTGAAAATCTTCTCGGCACATTCAGTCTTCTTGAAATGCCTGAATTTACGCGCAATCCCGCTACCCAGGCTTTTTACTGGAAAGTCAGGAAAGGATTGTTTCCGGCGGTGGGCGCGGTGAGGGCCAGTGGCACCACGGTGATCCTCGAAGACGTGGCTTTCCCCCTCCCTCACCTGGGGCACGCCATTATTGATATCCAGGCGCTTTTTGTGAAGCACGGGTACGACAACGGGATCATCTTCGGCCATGCGAAAGACGGCAATATCCATTTTGTGGTGACACAGACCTTCGCTACCGGGCAGGAGATAGCCCGCTACGACGCCTTTATCCGTGAAGTAGTGGAGCTTGTGGTGAAAAAATACGACGGCGCCCTGAAGGCCGAACACGGCACGGGCCGGAATATGTCGCCTTTTGTGGAAACCGAATGGGGAGGGGAGGCGTACATGATCATGAAGCGCCTGAAGCAGGCGGCAGACCCGCTTAATCTGCTTAACCCCGGCGTCATTATCAATGCGCATGCCGATGCCCACCTGCGCGACCTGAAACGAATGCCTACCGTAGAAGAAGAGGTGGACAAATGCATTGAATGCGGATTCTGTGAGCCCAGTTGTCCTTCGCGCCAGCTCACCACTTCTCCCCGCCGGCGCATTGTGGTGCGCCGCGTGTTGGAAAACCTCAGGGTGGAGGGAAAAAAGGAAGAATACCGGGAGCTGACCCGGCAGTTTCAGTACGAGGGAATAGACACCTGCGCCCTGGACGGCCTCTGCGCGGTAAATTGTCCGGTAGATATCAACACCGGCGACCTGGTCAAGCGCCTTCGGGTAGATGCCCATTCGGCCCTGGCCAACCGTGTGGCCCTGCAAACGGCCCGAAACTTCGGGGGCCTGGTCAGCCTGCTCCGCTGGGGAATCGGCGCCGGGCATGCCGCCAACCGCTGGTTCGGTACCCAAACCATGCGAAACCTGACCGGTGGCATCCGTCGGTTCGTACCGGCTATGCCGCTTTGGTCTGCACAGATAGCGCATCCGCCCCGCCTGAATTTCAGGGAAGACCCGGATCCCGATATCGTCTATTTTCCTTCCTGTATTACCCGCATGATGGGTACCTACCCGGGGAAATCCCGCAATCTTATCGATACGTTCTACAGTATTTGCGATAAAGCCGGGGTAAAAACACGCGTAGTCAAGCAGGTAGAAAGCAGCTGCTGCAGCCAGATGTATTCTTCCAAGGGATACAAAGACGCCTATCGTTTCAAAGCCAATGAAGTAATGGAACGCATGTGGGTATCGTCCGAAGAAGGAAAGCTACCGGTGGTGATGGATGTGACCTCATGCGAGTATACCCTGAAGCATATTTATCCCGTACTTTCCCCCGAAAACAAAAAAAGATATCCCCGGATTACCGTTTGGGACAGCGTGGAATTTCTCCATAAAATAGTACTCCCCCGTGTAGAGGCAGACGTTCTCAAAGACAAGGTGGTGCTGCACCCCGTGTGTTCTCTCGAAAAGATGAAGACCGGGTCGCTTTTTGCTGATATCGCCCGGAAATTCGCCCGGGAAGTGGTGGTGCCGCTTCAGGCAGGCTGCTGCGGTATGGCGGGCGACCGCGGCTTTTTATTTCCTGAACTTACGGCTTCGGCCACCCGTCCGGAAGCCACGGAAGTATGTGGGCATACCGGAGTAGACGGGTATTATTCTTCTACCAAAACCTGCGAAATGGCCATGAGTGAAGCGGTAGGCAAAGACTACGAAGCCATACTCTACCTGGTAGACGAGTGTGTGGCGGAAAAGTGAATGCGCTTTTAATTCCTCCTTACATTTCGTAGAGGTTTCCTCTTTAGATGCCGAATTGTATTTTAGCAGGCTGGTAATCAGTCGGTAGTGCTTTTTTTGTAACTCCGGGCAACCCTTTGCCTTCTGAAAGCATCTCTGTAACAACACAAAGCCATTTATACTTTCATACTTACCGTCTGTAAAATAGAAGTGGCGAAGCGTTCCGGACGAATATAATTTTGAAAACAAATAAGGCCGAAAGGCTGAGCTATTACTTATAAAATAGGGTGAGACGTTCAAAGCGTAGTGCTTTGAACGTTGAGCTAAACCGTATACCAATGAAAAAGCTATTACTAACACTTGCAGGCGTATTTACGCTGATGTCCTCCGTTTTTGCTCAGAATTCCGGTAAGATCCGGGGTACCGTATGGGATGAAAATAACCAGGTACTTTCTTTTTCCAATGTGTTTCTGCTGGCAGGCGCCGACTCCTCCCTGGTCAAGGCCGCCCTGGCAGATGAACAGGGGAACTTCGTGTTTGATGAACTGGCTTTCGGTGCGTATTTTGTATCGGCCTCTATGGTGGGGTATGAAAAAAACCTGACGCCCCGCCTGGTCCTTTCCGCGGAAAACCAAGTGGTGAGCCTCGACAAGCTGGTGTTGAAATCCAGCGCTACTGTACTGAAAGATGTGACAGTAACGGCGAAAAAGCCCTTGCTGGAACAGCACGCCGATAAGTTGGTCATGAACGTGGAAAGCAGCATTGTCAGCGCCGGGAGTACCGCCATGGAAGTGCTGCAAAGAGCGCCGGGAGTTTCTATAGACCAGAACGATAACATCAGCCTGAAAGGAAAGCAGGGCGTGCAGATCTATATGGACGGGAAACCCACTTATATGACTCAGGAGCAACTGGCGAATCTCCTGAAAAACATGGCCAGCGATCAGATTGAGAAGATTGAGATCATCACCAACCCATCTTCCCGCTATGACGCGGCCGGCAATTCGGGCATCATCAACCTGGTGATGAAAAAGAACAAGAACTTCGGCACCAACGGAAGCCTGACCCTGGGCGGCGGACTGAGCCTTCCCCCGGCCATTGCAGAAGAAATAGAAGGGAATATGCCCAAATATAACGTCAGCCTGAACCTGAATAACCGCCAGGGGAAATTCAACACCTTCGGGAATGTGAGTTACCGGGCCGGACAAAATTACGGCATCAATGAGTTCTTCCGTACCCTGGATCAGAGAACGTTTGATCAGAAAACCCTCCGTTACAGTGAATCGAACGGATTTTCTGCACGGGTAGGCAGCGACTTCTTTGCTACCAAAAAGACGACCATTGGGGTGCTGCTGAACGCCAATATCGGGAAATGGGAGTCTTCTGAACCTACCGAAAACAATACCATCATCCGGGATAACGGACTGGTGACTTCTTCGCTCTTTACCTATTCCAGCCCGCGGATGGCCTGGTCCAATATCACTTTCAATACCAA
>JBEBRS010000164.1:0-7043 GCA_040394705.1 Leadbetterella byssophila | reverse complement strand
GCCTGGGCGCCGTGGTGGGTTCGGCCCTCCCCTATATTTTCAGCAACTGGATCGGACTATCCAATGTAGCCGAAGCCGGGGTAATTCCCCCCTCCGTGAAATGGTCGTTCTACTGCGGCGGCATCGTGTTTTTCCTGGCCGTGCTCTGGACCGTGCTGCGTTCACATGAATATTCGCCCGAAGAACTGGAAAATTTTGAAGACTCTGCCTTTGAGGAAGCCGGCGCCGCCGATGTACCGGTACGGAAACAAATGCTCTACGGACTGGCTTTCGTGGCGGTGGGACTACTCTCGTGGCTGCTGATCCGTCAAAATAAATTGGAGAAGGAACTATTGATTCTCTCGGGCGGCATAGCCCTTACCGGCATCCTTTTCCTGGCGGCCGGGGCCTTACGTCAAAACCGTATTTCCAACGGCTTTACCGACATTATCACCGGCCTGCTAGACATGCCCCCTACCATGAAACAACTGGCCCTGGTGCAGTTTTTCACCTGGTTTGCCCTCTTCGCCATGTGGATTTACACTACCCAGGCCGTGACCGGCCATGTGTTCGGCGCCCATGACCCTACTTCCAAAGCCTATAACGATGCGGCCGACTGGGTATCGCTGATGTTTGCATTTTACAGCCTGGTGTGTGCCGTGGCGGCGTTCGTATTGCCTAAAATAGCCGCGCGGACCGGCAACCGCCAGGCCCACCTGCTGGCCCTCACCCTGGGCGGACTGGGTCTGATCTCCATCTATTTCGCGGCGGACCGCACCCACCTTATCCTCGCCATGATCGGCGTGGGTATCGCCTGGGCCAGCATACTTTCCGTGCCGTACACCCTGCTCTCCAATGCCCTCCCGGCCGCCCGGATGGGCTACTATATGGGGATATTTAATTTCTTTATCGTGATTCCCCAGATTGTAGCCGGTACCATTCTGGGCTTTATTTTAAAGACCTTTTTTCACAGCGAACCCATCTATGCCCTCATCATTGGCGGAATCTCCATGATAGTGGCGGGTATTCTCACGCTTTTTGTACGCACTTCCTGAGTCACTGCCAGCGCCTCCCGCAAGAAGACCGGACCGGCCTTTTCTACCCAGGCCCGAAATTCATGCCGGGGGGTGTATTCCAGCTCCAGCAAGGCGTCTGCATCAAAGGTGGGACGATAAATACCAGCACCCGCCCGCTCCGCGTCCACAGCGTTGCAGGTTTGCTCATAATGCCTCCGCAGCGGCACCATCAGTACCGGCTTGCCCAACAGCATAGCTTCCGCTACCGACTCAAAACCGGCCGTAGAAATCAGGCCCTTGCAGGCCCGCATCATCTCCAGGAATTTCCCGGCATCAATGGGGTGAAAATGCAGATTGGGACGCACCTCGCCTGCCAGCGAACCGTCTGTAAAGCAATGCACCTCCACCTCCGGATGCCGCTGTTGCCAGTCCATAATATCTTCCGCCATGGCCTGCTGGGTCACATAAGCCAGGAAAAAGTTCTCTCCTTGGGTATCCAAATGCCACAGGTCCTGGCGTAAAAGAGGCGGAACAATGCGAATATTTCCGTCTGGTTCGCCCGGATAAAACGATAAGGCCAGCTTACGGGCAGCACCCAATGCCGTCAAACGCGAATTCAGATTAACCAGAAAGCGATCCAGCGCATGGCCTTTGGGGTGTTCAAAATGGCGGTGCAGCATCAGGTATTGATGGGCCACGCAAATCATGGGGCATTTATGGGGGAAAAAGCGGGAATGGAGACCGCCCAGCACATCGTAAAAATTGATCACCAGGTCCGGCTGTTTCGCATTCACCACCTGCCTGATTTTCCGCAGACCGGAAAGATAACGGGGGAAATGACGTCCTGCCGCCCCCAGGGTGTGAAGCAGAGAAAGTGCTTTGGTTTTTCTATTGTACACCAATGCCGGGCTGGCAAAAGGCGTAATTTCAGCGGGAAAGGCCTCGCGAAAAAAACCTTGCACCCGTTTACCGTCTGCCGAACCCACCAGTGCCCCGCAAACCTGATGCCCGCCCTGGCGGATCAACTCGGCCAGGGCAATGGCCTGGGTCAGATGCCCCCGCCCTTCGCCCTGTATGATAAAGAGAAATTTCATTTTACTTGATACAATGGATACATCGTATTATCCATACTCAGGGAAGCGGAGGCAAGGGCGGTGTCCTGAAAATAAATCAGTTCCCAATTTCCCTCGTGGTCTTCTACCAGCGCGGAAAGCGACTCCACCCAGTCGCCCGAATTCATATACAGTATGCCGTTGACCTCCCGGATGGCCGGCTGGTGAATATGGCCGCAGATGATGCCGTCACAGCCTTTCGCCCGGGCCATCTCGGATAATTTCTCTTCAAAATCGGTGATGTAATTCACCGCCTGTTTTACTGAATTCTTGATCTTTTGGGAAAGGGAATAGTAGGGCAGTCCGCGGCGCGTCCGGTAGCGGTTGTATTGCTTGTTCAGCCAGAGCAGGAAAGTATAGCCCAGATCGCCCAGGTAGGCCAGCCATTTCATGTGCGAGGTCACACTGTCAAAAACATCGCCGTGGGTGATGTAGAAATTTTTCTCGCCGGATTTCAAGATGTAGTCGCGGCGGATCTGGAAATTCTTTCCAATCACCAGGGGCAGTACATTATCCAGGAAATCATCGTGGTTACCGCGGATATAAATCACTTTGGTATCGTACCGGTCCATCATCTTCAGTACCACCCTGAAAAATGCGGTGTGCTTTTTCTTCCAGGAACCGTACTTTTTCAATTGCCAGCCGTCAATGATATCGCCGTTCAGAATCAGGCGGTCGCAATAACAGGATTTCAGGAATTCCGTCACCTCCCGGGCTTTGGAACCGCTGGTCCCTAAATGAAGGTCGGAAATAACAACGGTACGATATCGGTTTTTCATGTACGCAAATATCCGCACCGGAAATTACCTGGTCATTATCGCACCGTTAAGGGATTATTAAATAAATGGTTAATGATCAATGGTTAATTGTTAATGAAGGCAAGGACAAATTGACCATTAACCATTAACCATTAAATCTACACTGTCATCAGCGTCAGGTTATTCGTTCTGTGTTGTTTTCCGAGGGGGTAGCTCGACATATTGATAAACTTATCGCCTTTGGCCAGGAGTCCTTTTTTCTCGATGAACTTATTGGCCTCATCGATCAGGATCAGCTCGTTGTCTGCGTTTTCCAGGTCGGTTTGAGAAAACGCGTTCACCCCCCAGTACAGGCTCAGCTGGCAGAGCAGCTTTTCGTTCCCCGTTACAATATAGATTTGCGATTTGGGGCGGTGGTGCGACAAGCGGAAAGCCGTATACCCGGAGGTGGTTACCCCGATAATGGCTTTTACACGAAGGTCACGGGCCAGGCGGCAGCCCATCATGATCACGTTGTCGTTATCTTTTTCTTTCGAAACATAGTTAGGGTCGGTCACCCGCGTATGGTGGCGGTAATACAATACGGCCGGATCTCCGTTCTCTTCAATGTGCTGTATGGTGCGGGTCATGGTCTGTACCGCCAGCAGGGGGTACTTCCCGGAGGCACTCTCCGCGCTCAGCATCACGGCATCGGCACCGTCCAGCACAGCATTCGCCACATCGCCCACTTCCGCGCGGGTAGGTGTGGGGCTGTCAATCATACTCTCCAGCATCTGGGTAGCCACAATCACGGGCTTCACCGCCAGGTGGCATTTCCGCACCAGCTCTTTCTGAATAATAGGCACCTCTTCTGAAGGGATTTCCACACCCAGGTCACCCCGGGCCACCATCACTCCGTCAGTAGCTGCAATAATTTCGTCCATATTCGTTATGGCCTCCGGTTTTTCCATCTTGGCAATCACCAGGGCCCTGGAACCTTTCTCCTCAATGTATTTTTTGATGCTGCGGATCTCCTCGGCGGTGCGAACGAAAGACAAAGCCACCCAGTCTACATCATTCTCCAGTCCGAAATCCAGGTCGCGGTAATCTTTTTCCGTTACCGAGGGTTGGGAGATGGCCGTATTGGGCAGGTTCACCCCTTTCTTTTGTTTCAGTAATCCGCCGTACACCACTTCCGTAATAACTTCGTGGCTTTCGGCATTGATATCAATCACCTTCACCTCCAGCTTGCCGTCGTCCATCAGGATACGGTCGCCGATCTTCACGTCGCGGTACATGCCGTCATACGGCGTACTGGCTCTTTCTGAATTGCCCACTACATCCTCGTTCGTAAAAATAAAGCGGCTTCCTCTTTCCAGGGGTACACCCGCGTTTCCGCCTTCCATCAGGCCTACGCGGATCTTAGGTCCTTGCAGGTCTTGCAGGATAGCGCAATGAAAACCATGCTCCCGGTTGATCTTCCGGATACGGTCAATCCTTACCTTATGTTCCTCGTGTGTCCCGTGCGAGAAATTCAGCCGGAAAACATTTACACCGGCCCGGGCCAGTGCGATTAACATTTCTTCACTCTCCGAGGCCGGACCCACCGTAGCCACTATCTTGGTTTTCTTTATCATTACTAAAACGGATTTTAACAGGCTTTTTTTCCTGAAAAACAAAAAATACGGCTGCAAAATTAGACATATTCATTCATAGTTACAGAATAAAATACCATATACTTTCCAAATGATCGGCATATTATTCCTAATTGCCTCTGTTTCCCATTCGTTTCTTTACATCGCATCTGAATTTCCCTACTTTTGTAAGACCATTTAATGAATACGGATGAGCGAAAAGATTTATGTATTTGACACCACCCTGAGAGACGGGGAGCAGGTTCCGGGATGCCAGCTGAATATAGACGAGAAGATTATGATCGCGAGGGAACTCGACAAGCTGGGGGTAGACATCATTGAAGCGGGTTTCCCGGTATCCAGTCCGGGAGATTTCCGAGCCGTGGAGGCCATTGCCCGCGCCGTGGAAAACGCTACGGTATGCGGATTGACCCGGGCCGTAAAAAACGACATAGAAGTAGCCGCAAACGCGCTAAAACCCGCCCGAAAGCCCCGTATTCATACCGGTATCGGAGCCTCTGACACCCACATTAAATACAAATTCAACAGCACCCGCGAAGACATCCTTGAGCGGGGCGTGGAAGCCGTTAAATATGCCCGGACCTTTGTAGAAGATGTAGAGTTTTACGCCGAAGACGCCGGCCGGGCCGACATAGAGTTCCTGGCACGCCTCACCGAAGCCGTCATCAAAGCCGGTGCCACCGTGGTTAACCTGCCCGATACCACCGGGTACCTGCTGCCCCACCAAATGTACGAACGCATCAGTTATCTGATGAATAACGTACCCAATGTAGACAAAGCCATCCTTTCCATGCATAACCATAACGATCTGGGTCTGGCTACTGCCAACACCATCGCAGGCATTACCGCCGGGGCGCGGCAGGTGGAAGTGACCATTAACGGCATTGGCGAAAGAGCCGGAAACACCTCCCTCGAAGAAGTAGCCATGATCCTGAAACTGCATAAGCACCTCGGCCTCCATACCGATATACGTTCGGAAATGCTGGCCCCCCTGAGCCGCCTCGTTTCCAAAACCATGCGTATGCCCGTGCAGGCCAATAAGGCCATTGTGGGCCGTAATGCCTTTGCGCACTCCTCGGGTATCCACCAGGACGGCTTCCTGAAACATGCCGAAACCTACGAGATCATGACGCCCCAGGAAGTAGGGGTCGATAAATCCGACATCATACTCACCGCCCGCAGCGGCCGCCACGCCCTCAAACACCGCCTGGCCCTCCTCGGCTATGAAATGAGGAAAGAAGAAGTCAACGAAGTGTACGAACGCTTCCTCGAACTGGCCGACGAAATCAAAGAAGTCAACGACGGCCATCTGGTGAAGCTGATGAAGGAGTTGGAGGGGAGGGAGTAGTGCCGAGTAGTGAGTAGCGAGTTCCGAGTGCCGAGTGCCGAGTTCCGAGTTCCGAGTGCCGAGTTCCGAGTTCCGAGTAGTGCCCTTCATCAAGCTCGGGGTGACAGTAGCACAGGCGTTGCCCTTGTCAGGCTGAGCCTGTCGAAGCCCGCGTACGGTAGCTCCCAGCTTGCTTAATGGCTAGTAACGCGCCCTTCGTCAAGCTCAGGGTGACAGTAGCACCCAGTACGTAACCATTGTCACCCTGAGCTTAGCCTGTCTCGGGGTGACAGTAGCACAGGCGTTGCCCTTGTCAGGCTGAGCCTGTCGAAGCCCGCGTACGGTAGCTCCCAGCTTGCTTAATGGCTAGTAACGCGCCCTCATTGTAGAAGCCCCCGTAATTCGTAATTTTTAATTCGTAATTGATTCCACCTATTTTGCACTATTTTAATACCCCGTCCAGAATTCTTTTCGTAGCTTTGCCGAAATTTTAACATTGCATAATGTATCTGGAATTTGCACTTGCATTCCTACTGGGCTCCATACCCACCGCGTACTGGTATGCCAAATACGTTCATCAGGTGGATATCCGCCAGCACGGCAGCGGCAATATCGGCGCTACCAATTCCCTCAGGGTATTGGGCAAGAAAGCCGGCATAATTGTACTTTTTATTGATTTACTCAAAGGACTGATTCCCGTACTCATCGTCCGAAAATTGGGATTTACCCCCGAATATACCCTTTTAACCGGCGTATTTGCCGTGCTGGGCCATCTCTTTTCCCCTTTTGTGGGCTTTAAAGGCGGCAAGGGCATCGCCACCGCCTTTGGCGTAATTCTGGCCTTTTCTCCCCTGGCTGCTTTAGTCAGCGTCGTTGTCTTTGCAGGGGTGGTATACTTTTCCCGCTATGTCTCCCTGGGCTCGATCTGTGGCGTATTGGCCTTCTGGATTTACCTGCTTTTTCAGCCCCACCTCTCCCTGGAGACAGGACTGACCGCTTCCCTGCTCGCCGTTTTGCTGATCATCTCTCACCGCGAAAACCTGCGCCGACTCTGGAAAGGAACAGAAAGTAAGATTTGATTAGTGCCGAGTGCTTAGTTCTGAGTTCCGAGTGCTTAGTGCCGAGTTCCGAGTACTTAGTGCCAAGTGGCTTGAAAAACGCACTACTCACTACTCACTACTCGGAACTCGGAACTCGGAACTCGGAACTCGGAACTC
>JBEBRS010000163.1:0-7053 GCA_040394705.1 Leadbetterella byssophila | reverse complement strand
CATAATAAAAAAGGCCCCGAGCGGGCCTTTTTTGTTTAAACTATATCTTATAATAGTTGGAATCCGACTTTCTGGGGTAGAAAAAGCCTTTGATACAATTTGGATTTCTTATGCATAGCTGGATATGATCTTTTTCTCTGAAGCCGGCATTAGGGTAGAGTTCCTGACCCTCCCAGAAAACACCTCTAACACTATCAAATTCTCTAAGATTCTCGTCTCTTCGGACTTTATGCAATGTCTCTATAACGGCGCAATCTAGCTTTCTAAGCATTAATTCATTTAATGTACCTTTGGGTATATTAACGGGAAGCTTTTGGCTTGTGGCATTCAAAATGGAGAATCCTCCCTTCAAAAGTTGGAGGTTTTCAAAGTCAAGAAGGTCAAGGCAGTACCCCAAGGAGATAAAAGCTCCGATTACAGCCGGCTCTTTTATAGGGTTTTTCGATTGCAAAGGATTTTCTTTAAGATGTGTAGCGTATTCTAAAGCTCTTGATGGGCTGTTTTCCCAGAAATACATCCCATTGCCCAACCAATCGTAGTCGTTATCGCTGGCTTTAAGTAGAAGTTGCTGGTGGATGATCTTTTCTGCAATGGATTTGTCGCAACCATGAAAACCATACACTATTCCTGTTCCACTGGAATACATAGATCTTTATAATTCTTCGTTAAATTTCCTTTCTGGGTAATCACCCCCAAATCAACAAGGAATGCCTTCGATGTTTTCTCTGATTTAGATACTTTTTCTTTATACTTTTCCAATACCTTTACAAAAGCATTTTTATCGATTTCGTTTTTGTGTATTTTATTCATCTTATAAATGTTACTATTCACAAATCTAACTAATTAAGTTCAAATTCAGCAACTAATCTTCTTTTAGAACGGGAAGCTATATAAATAAATTCATTTGAATCAATGTCTTTACAAATAAAAAATCCAGTAGAGAAAAGCCGCCCCGGGCCATATTTTTTGTTTATCCTTATGGAAAACGATAACCTATAGTTGTATATTTCTTCATTTCCCTTCACTTCTTCATGTTTTAAAGAAGCAAATTTTAAACATGAAGAAATTAAATATTAGTGAAGTAAACTGCTGTAAAAAGTCGCTTATTTGCCAAGGTCTAAGAGCGATTTTTCCTAATGAAAGTGTGAGCTTCCTGGAAAAATTGATAATTACACCAAATGAACGGGAGAGTTTTAGAAAATTCCCCTGATTTAAATATAACAGGGCTTTATTCTGCAAGGTCGGGACTGCTATTGGAGAGGGGTACAAACCGCAGCCTCCTTTCGTTATCGGTTCCTTTGTTCTGGGAAATAATAATCTCGGCATTTTCTGCTTTTTCAATATTCCAGACGTCACCCGCCGCGCCGTTCAATATATCCTGGTCACCAAACATAATGGTGTTTCCGGATAAGGTAAAATAGAGTGAGAGGTCATCATCCAGGGTGCTGCATTGATTTTCATTTTTCTTCCATGTATACTCAGGAATCATTTTTTCTGAACTACTGTTTCCTTTCGAAAAAATGGCGGTGTCGTCCCGGTAACATTCTTCCATTTCAGTCACATTGGTGCCGATAAAATAGTTCTCGGCTATGAGCCATTCTTTTTGTTTTCCACCCGTAAACGTATCCATGAGAGAAAGGGTAACTTCTTTTCTCTCACATCCTGAAAACAAGGAAAAGACAAAGAATAAAGATGCGGAAAGTACTACTGATTTCATAGATATACACACGTTAATAATTTATAAACGAAAAAAACGCTGATTCTGGTAAATCAGCGTTTAAAAATTATGCCAAACTTTTGATTAGCGGCCTAAAGCTTTCAACATGGTCTCACCGATCTCTGCCGGGGAGTCTACCACGTGAATGCCGCACTCCCGCATGATGGCCATTTTGGCCGCCGCGGTATCGTCAGCGCCACCGATGATGGCTCCGGCGTGGCCCATTCTCCGGCCTTTAGGAGCGGTTTGTCCGGCAATAAAGCCCACTACCGGCTTTTTGTTGCCCGTAGATTGGATATAACGTGCCGCTTCGGCTTCCATGCCACCGCCAATTTCACCTATCATCACAATGCCTTCGGTTTCGGGATCGTTCATCAGCAGCTCCACCGCCTGCTTCGTGGTGGTTCCGATGATCGGGTCGCCGCCGATACCAATGGCCGTGGTCTGACCCAGACCCGCTTTTGTTAACTGATCTACGGCTTCATAGGTGAGGGTTCCCGACTTGGATACCACACCGATAGTTCCTTTTTTGAAGATAAAGCCCGGCATGATACCCACTTTCGCTTCTTCCGCCGTAATAATGCCCGGGCAGTTCGGCCCGATCAGCGTAGTGTCATATTTTTCAATGAAAGATTTGGCCTTCACCATGTCTTTCGTAGGAATACCTTCTGTAATACAAACAATGACTTTGATACCCGACTGGGCCGCTTCCATGATGGCGTCAGCAGCGAATCCCGGCGGTACAAAAATGATGGAAACATCCGCTCCGGTTTCTTTCACAGCTTCTTCCACCGTATTGAATACAGGACGGTCCAGGTGAGTCTGTCCTCCCTTTCCCGGAGTAACTCCTCCCACCACATTGGTGCCGTACTCTATCATTTGACCTGCATGAAATGTTCCTTCCGAGCCGGTGAAGCCCTGTACTAGTACTTTCGAATTTTTGTTTACAAGAATACTCATTTTTATCGTGTTTGACAGATGTCGGTTTCTAAAATCGCCCAAATGTACCTCTCAAATTAGAAAAATACAAATTAAACCCCAATTACGTATTAGATTATTTACTGCGCCAAAATGCTTCTTCATATCTGTTTCCCGGCCTTAAAAAAACATAGATCACTATGCCTTTATCGGCCGGTCACAGCTATTTTGCAGCATTTTGTCTCGTTGAAATTTCCAACACGAAATTTGGGTTAAATCCCGAAGGCTTCTTTTACTTTATCTACGTAATCCAGCTTCTCCCAGGTGAAAAGTTCTACCTCCACCTCGGTGCGTTGGCCAGCGTTTTCAAATACTTTTTTGACTACTTTCGACTCCCTGCCCATGTGTCCGTAGGCCGCCGTTTCCGAATAAATGGGCGTCCGCAGTTTCAGGCGCTGTTCAATGGCGTACGGACGGAGGTCAAATAGTTTTTCTACCATTTGTGCAATTTCCCCGTCGGTCAGATCTACCCTGGCCGTACCGTAGGTATTCACAAAAAGTCCACAAGGCTGGGCTACACCAATGGCGTAGGATACCTGTACCAGCACTTCGTCACAAACGCCCGCGGCTACCAGGTTTTTCGCGATATGCCTGGTGGCATAAGCTGCAGAGCGGTCCACCTTCGACGGGTCTTTGCCCGAGAAGGCTCCTCCTCCGTGCGCCCCTTTTCCACCGTAGGTGTCTACGATAATCTTCCGGCCCGTAAGCCCGGAGTCGCCGTGAGGCCCGCCGATCACAAATTTACCTGTAGGGTTAATGTGGTAGGTAATATCGCCGGTGAAAAGGGCCTGAAGCTCGGGCTTCAGACGGGCTTTTACCCGGGGAATCACCACATTAATCATATCCGATTTGATCCGCGCCAGCATTTCCGCGTCTTCGGCGAAATCATCGTGCTGGGTGGAGATCACAATGGTGTCTATCCGTTGCGGACGGTTATCGTCGGTGTATTCAATGGTTACCTGCGATTTGGTGTCCGGACGCAGATAGGTAATTTCTTTGTTTTCTCTTCTCACCGCTGCGATTTCCTGGAGAATCTTATGGGAAAGATCCAGGGCCAGGGGCATGTAATTATCGGTCTCGCGGGTGGCGTAGCCGAACATCATTCCCTGATCTCCTGCCCCCTGAGCGTTGGCCCGGGCCTCAAAGTCGTCGTCTGACTTGCGGTCAACGCCCTGGTTGATATCCTGAGACTGCTCATGAATGGCCGAAATGATCCCGCAGGAATTGGCCTCAAACATGTATTCTGCCTTGGTATAGCCGATTTTCCGGATCACCTCCCGGGCTATGGATTGTACATCCAGGTAGGTAGTGGTATTTACTTCACCCGCCAGTACCACCAGCCCCGTAGTGACCAGGGTTTCACAGGCTACTTTGGAATTCGGATCGAAGGCCAGGAAATGATCGATGAGGGCGTCGGATATCTGGTCCGCAACTTTGTCAGGATGCCCTTCGGAAACGGATTCCGAAGTAAATAAATAGGCCATAGTTTACGATGTAATTTGTATCATGATTGCCTGCCAGCTACCGCAGGTGTACGAGGAGGCAAATTTGGTGATTTTTTTTGTTACTTGAAAAGTTTTTGGTTAATTAATCCTATTGTGGAGTATATAATAGATGATTTGTCTGTTATATACTCGTCTTTTAGATAAAACGGCTGTTGGTTGTAAGCTATCGGCAATCCGCCTCCAGCTACTGTCTTTATGGCTGGAATCCGCTCTCCTATATCTTATAAGCCTACGGCTGATAGCTTTCAGCTGACTTACACGTTCACATGCCTTTCGGAGTGATAAGAAGACCGCACCAACGGACCGGACTCAACGTATTTGAGTCCCCGTTTAAGGCCTTCCACCCGGTACTCTTCGAAAAGATCGGGATGGACAAACTGTATCACTTCGTGGTGCATTTTGGTAGGCTGCAGGTACTGCCCGAGGGTCAGGATATCACAACCCACGCGGGCCAGGTCATCCATGGCTTCAAAAACCTCCTCTTTCTTTTCCCCGAAGCCCAGCATAATACCGGTCTTGGTCCGCTTTCCGTATTCTTTGGTACGGCGGATTTGCTCCAGGCTGCGGTCGTACTTGGCCTGGGGACGAATTTTCCGGTAAAAACTGCGCACCGTTTCCATATTGTGGGAAACCACTTCCTGTCCCGCGGAAATCATCCGGTAAAGGGCATCCCAGTCGCTTTTGGTGTCGGGAATCAGGGTCTCTATCGTGGTTTTTGGCGAAAGGGCCTTGGTCTTTATGATGGTCTGGTACCAGATTTCGGCCCCTTTGTCTTTCAGCTCATCCCGGTTCACAGAGGTAATCACGGCATGTTTAACCCCCATGGTATGAATGGCTTCTGCCACCCGGTCGGGTTCAGCCGTATCGTATTCGTTTGGCCGTCCTGTAGCTACCGCACAGAAATTACAACTCCGGGTACATACGTTTCCCAGAATCATAAAAGTAGCGGTTCCTTCTCCCCAGCATTCGCCCATGTTTGGGCAGTTTCCGCTCTGACAGATGGTGTGGAGCTTATTATTGTCTACAACCTCACGAACTTTTCTGTAATTCTCTCCTATGGGAAGTTTCACGCGAAGCCAGTCCGGTCGCTTTTTTCTTTCAATCAATTCCATTACCCGAATCTTTCTTCTTGACGATCGATTTATTTCCGAAGTACAAAGTTAGATAAACACTTACAAAGGTCTGTGGATTATCGGAGAAAGTTGAAGCGAGTATCTCCGGTTTCTTAAAAAAGGTTTCTACCGTGGTGCCGATCTCCAGGCCGGTGACATTATCGTTGAAGGTGTTAATGTCAATATTGACGGCCGCTTTGGCGTGCAGACCGGGCGTGATTTTTATTCCCCGGAACCCGTTTTTAAGTATGCCGCCCACGCCCGTGATGCTCCCTTTCCGGTTAGGGTCGTACTGCACGAAAGTGCTGTTGTCGTCATACCGCACATAATAGGGTTTCAGCAGCCCCAGGCTGGGACCGCCCGCGAAAATCAGGCTGAGACCGATATTGCTGTCCGGGGTCTTTTGAAACAGCGCATATTCCCTGCCGTACTGGGGCCTCACCGAGAAAAGGTAATTCCTTTTTCCCGGCGTAAACTTGGGTCCGAAGCCCGTAAACTGGCTGTATTCCCTCGGGTTTTTCAGGTTCAGGGCCTCAATAGCCAGGTATTGGTAAACGCTTTTGTTCTTTCGTACCGATACCGGGGTAGAACTTCTAACTACCACCCCTCCGATAAGGTTGGTGTAATTGCTGGTCGTGGCCCCGAATGCCAGGGTCTTGGTATCAATGCCTTCCTCTTCTTCCTGGGCAAATGCCGGGCAGGCAAGAATCATGAGCAATACGGAAGTCAGTATTTTTTTGTGCATTTGAACCTTAAATCTGTAGTAAAAATAGATTTTCCTCCCTGAATTTACTAACGAAATCTACGAATAATTTGTTCTCCTGATCTTTGTGTTTTAATTTTGGTAATCCATCCATAGCTGTGGATACCCTATATATCACAACAAAACGGTGGTTGAGAAGAGGATTGTAACCGTGGTCTGCTGATACAAACGAAGTTCAACCTAAGCGGCTGTAATGGAAGAACCTGGGAGACTTTCAGGTTCTTCTTTTTTTAGCTATAGCTATTAGATATTAGATATTAGATGGAGGTCACTCTGCTGCTTATTCATCCTGCCCCCCGTCTGCCTAACTATAAAAGGCTTCTCACATCTCACATCACGGAACAATGATTTTCAAGGCCTTATTCCTCCCCAACTTCTGCTTGTTAAATAAACTCTTGTGCTTAAAAATAAGCATATTGCCGGCACCTACGATGGGGGCAATCCACAGGAAATCTTTGTTGGTATATGGCGGATTCTTGTACAGGACCCAGTCGAGCAAAGCCATAGGCACAAATGGACCCATACTCAGCAAACCGGTTTTGAGGGCGCCGCCCCGTTTGTATTTGTACACCGCCTTCACCTCGTCTGCGCCGAATGTCATCTGGTCCATTCGCCTTGCCGTGGCGTCATACCGGTAAATGGTAAAGGTGCTGTCATCAATGAAGGCGAGGTCTTCTTCGAAATAGCGACCGTCCTGGGTTTTAAACCGTAGGATATCGCCCTCGAAATACCGCCATCGTTTGCCGTTCCGGTAATTGGCCACCGTAATGAAGGGAGACGTGGCTGTGATGGCCTTGTACGCTTTTGGGTCATTCTTCTCAAGGAGCTGTTCTACCGTTAAGGCCTTGCGTTTATGCGGCTCTTTCCCCAGGTTTTCATCCTCCACATTTTGTGCAAAGGCGGCAAAAGAAAAAAGGAGGAGAGCAAGTGTTTTTTTCATTTATATAAATTTTAGCTATCAGCAGTGAGCTATCAGCA
>JBEBRS010000162.1:0-7097 GCA_040394705.1 Leadbetterella byssophila | reverse complement strand
GACAGGCTCAGGGTGACAATGGCACAGCATCAGCAAATAACAACCCTTATCCAGCTTATTAAGAACCTGGGTCATAGTTAATAGTTAAACAAACAAAACATCATATATGAAAAAATTAGCATTCATAGTAATGTCGGGCATCGCCATGCCTTTTGCCTACGGCACAGAAAGGAATGAGGTGGTGATCGCCGGCAAAGTGATTAACGCCACTGAAACCAGCCCGAAAGTACTCAAGTTTAATTTCTGCGATCCCCTGATCTCCGGTGCGCAAAGCGCGCAGCTTGATCCGAACGGGGAGTTCAGGGTTAGTCATGAAATGATGTATACCCAGAACATGACCGTGCATTTTCTCCGGTATTTCATTAACCTCTACGTTCAGCCGGGAGATTCTGTGTATCTCACTATTGACGCATCACGCCTGAACGAACCCGACTTTACATGGCTGACCATTAGCGGGGATCACGCCGCAATCAGCACGCCATTAAACTTAGCGGTAAATTATCTCTACCAGCTTCCAGTACGTACCAATAACCTCAGCCTGGCTCCGCCGGATATGCTGAACGCTCTAAAACAGGATTACCAGTATTACCTTCAGCACCTGGAAAAATATACAAAAGAAAAGGGCCTGCCGCCTGCGGTGACAGAATGGGCAAAACGCGATCTCCGTTTCCTCATTTCCAACAGCATTGCCGATTACGGTATGCAAAAAAACGGTTCCCGGGCCGAGCGCTGCGCACGGGTAAAGCTGTTTAGCGATCCCTTTTTTGATACGTATAACCCGGAAAACTTTCAATCGATGATGTTTGCGTCACACGTGGGTAACTATGTTTTTGCCCTTACCCGCTCAGACAGTACCCTGACAGGTGGTGAAGGGCCGGCCGAAGTCTTGCAGAGAACCATCACCGCACTATCTGCCGAACCAGCAGGAGAAGTGTGCGATTATATGCTGTACCTGGCCAGCCATTCGTTTGTCAAAAAACACCCGGGACTGTTGGATTCCGTTCAAAACATTACCTCTTTATTCACGAAGGCTGCTTTCTTTTCTGCGCTTAAAAAGATCGGCGAAAGTGTAACACCGCCTGTCTTCCCGGAAACCGTGATTAAAGGCATTACTTACCTTAGTGCTAATGGCGAAACCCAATCCGTTCCGGAAACCGACGTGCTTCGTTACCTGAAAGATCGTTACCCCGGTAAAGTGATTTATATCGACGTTTATGCCACCTGGTGCGGCCCTTGCCTGGAAGAAATGCGCTACGCACCCGCACTGCACGCAGAAACCAAGGGCAAAGATGTAGTCTTCGTGAATCTCTGTCTTCAGTCGGCCGTATCTAACTGGATAAATCTGGTCAATAATCGTAAAATAGGCGGGGAGAACTACTATTTTACTGATGACGCCACCAAGTTATTCATGGGTACCTATAGGCTGTCTGGCTACCCGTCTTACCTGTTAATAGACCGGCAGGGCAAGCTGGTCACTACCAATGCGCCGAGGCCTTCAGAGGGAAAGGCGGTACAAGACAGCATAAACCAACTGCTGAAGTGAAGGCGGCAGGCAGAATGTAAAAAAAAATTCGGGCATTAACTCCAACACCCCCAATCATTTATAAATTTCCTCAAAAAAAATCATAAAATCATAATGGAAATTTAAAGAGTGTATGTAATTTTGCACCCGTCATCAAGCCCAGGTGGTGAAATTGGTAGACACGCTGTCTTCAGGTGGCAGTGCCGCATGGTGTGCTGGTTCGAGTCCAGTCCTGGGTACAAAACTCCTCCGGAATCTCCGGGGGAGTTTTTGTTTATATTCCCTGCCATATCTTTCCCGATAGATTTGTTTTATCTTTACCGGTAACTAGTAAATTAGAACACATGAATCGGTTCCTTATAACCGCTTTACTTTGCTCATTTTTGATAGCAGATGCAGAAGCGCAATGGTTCATAAAAACAGATCCGCAGAATATGCTGTTTCAAAACTACAATGTTGGGATTGAACGGCAGAGCGACAGGCACATAACGGGGGCAGACGTGTCCTGGCTGAACAAAGGCTGGGTATGGCTGTATGAATTTCCGGGTTATGCCAAAGGAAGCGGTGTCCGTTTAAATGTGGATCACAAAATATTCTTTAAAAAAGCGCCGGTGATCTATGCAGGGGGGATGCTGCGGGTGGAAAAACTTTATTTTAAGGATATCAGTCATTGGGGAGCCGATTATCATTACAGCCGTGACGACCGACGAATCATCCTGGTGGGAAAATTGGGAATTCGCCTGGGAAAGGGCCGCTTCAAATCCGATTTCGGGATTGGCCCGGGAATTCGTTTCCTGAAACGTAAACAAGAGCTGCTGTATACGGAGGCTCCTGCCTTGGGGCAAAGCCAGGAAGAAATGACTGCCCAGGCGCTTCTGTCACTCGCCAGCGAACCTTCCGCCTTTTTAGTTGGAGTGGTTCCCATGCTTCACTTCCAGGTCAGTTGGAAACTGGGGCCGAAGTAACGTGTTTTGTCACCTATATTCTACGCGCTATCGCCAATATGACTTTCTCTGGCGCATCCTATAGCCTCTTGATACTGCTCATCAGGAAAATGCGGCAGTAACAAAACAACTTCCCTGTCAATTTGTCATAAAAAAGTGCCAAAAAAACGGCTGGCATCAGGATTGTTCATATAGTGGCAAAGCAGAATTAAAATTCTTAAAATATAATTATGGGAAAAATAATAGGAATTGACTTAGGAACAACCAACTCTTGCGTTTCCGTAATGGAAGGTAATGAGCCGGTGGTAATTGCCAACAGCGAAGGAGCCAGAACTACTCCCTCTATTGTAGCTTTCCTGGATAACGGAGAGAAAAAAGTGGGTGCCCCTGCCAAAAGACAAGCGATTACCAACCCGAAAAATACCATATCTTCCATCAAACGCTTCATGGGTAAAAAATATTCGGAAGTAGGAAGCGAAATGAAGACCGTGGCGTACGATGTAGAAAAAGGACCGAACGACACACCGAGAGTAAAAATCGGTGACCGCCTGTACACGCCCCAGGAAATCTCCGCTTTCATTCTTCAGAAAATGAAATCTACCGCAGAAGATTACCTCGGCCAAACCGTGACCGAAGCCGTGATTACCGTACCGGCCTATTTTAATGACGCCGAGCGTCAGGCTACCAAAGAAGCGGGAATCATTGCCGGACTGGATGTAAAACGGATCATCAACGAGCCTACTGCCGCTGCACTGGCGTACGGCCTCGACAAGCAGGGGAAAGACAGCACCATTGCCGTATTTGACCTCGGAGGCGGTACGTTTGACGTATCTATCCTTGATCTCGGCGACGGCGTGTTTGAAGTAAAGGCTACAGACGGAGATACCCACCTTGGTGGAGACGACTTTGACCAGGTGATTATTGAATGGCTGGCCGACGAGTTTAAAAAAGACGAAGGGGTAGACCTCAGACACGATGCCATGGCGCTTCAACGTCTGAAAGAAGCTGCGGAAAGAGCTAAAATCGAGCTTTCCAGTTCTACCCAGGCGGAAATTAACCTGCCGTATATTTTCCCGGTAGACGGAGTGCCCAAACACCTGGTAAGAACACTGACCCGGGCCAAGTTTGAGCAGCTGGCCGACACTCTTCTGAAAAGAATGATGGAGCCTTGCAAGAGGGCCTTGAAAAATGCCGGTATCTCTGCGGGACAAATCCATGAGGTGATTCTGGTGGGCGGTTCTACCCGTATCCCCAAGGTACAGGAAGAGGTAGAAGCTTTCTTCGGGAAAAAACCTTCCAAAGGCGTGAACCCTGACGAAGCAGTAGCCGTAGGTGCCGCCATTCAGGGAGGTGTACTCACCGGCGAGGTGAAAGATATCCTCCTGCTTGACGTAATCCCGCTTTCACTGGGTATCGAAACCATGGGGGGCGTGTTTACCAAAATGATCGAGGCCAATACCACTATCCCCACCAATAAAGTGGAGATATTCTCTACCGCTTCGGATAACCAACCTTCGGTAGAACTGCATGTATTGCAGGGTGAGCGCCCCATGGCCGCACAAAACCGTACCTTGGGCCGCTTCCACCTCGACGGTATCCCGCCTGCCCACAGAGGTGTGCCGCAAATCGAAGTGACCTTTGACGTGGATGCCAACGGTATCCTGAATGTAACGGCCAAAGACAAAGGCACCGGCAAAGAACAGAAGATTCGTATTGAAGCATCCAGCGGTTTGTCAGATGCCGAGATTCAGAAAATGAAGGATGAAGCCAAAGCCAATGAAGAAGCCGATAAGAAAGAGCGGGAAGTGGTGGAGAAAGTGAATGGCGCCGACTCCCTGATTTTCCAAACCGAAAAACAACTGGGTGAATTTGGCGACAAGCTGTCAGAGGGCAATAAAACCGCTATCCAGGGTGCACTTACCGAGCTGAAAGCGGCTCACGGCACCCGCGATGTGGCGGCTATAGATTCGGCCAGTGAAAAGCTGAACGCTGCATGGCAGGCCGCCAGCCAGGAAATCTACAACGCCCAGCAAGCCGCGGGAGCGCAGGCACAACCCGACGCGGGCGCAGGCCAGGCTCCGGGTAATGACGAAGGCGTTACTGACGTGAACTACGAAGAAGTGAAATAATCAGCCATTGCTTATAAGAAAAGGCCCCGTTTCCGGGGCTTTTTTATTTCGAGTATATAAGAGCTAAGTTTTTTATACACATGAAATAGCCATGAGCATTCAGCTATCAGAAAACCGGCACACCAAGAGGAGCGCCTCCCGCCGCCAATGTATAAGCTGACTGCTGATAGCTGAAGGCTGAAAGCAAAATTTTATACAGATGAAATTCAGACAGTTTCCTTAAATAAAGCAATATACTCCAGAAGACGCTCATTTTCTTCTTTTGTACCTACCGTTATCCTCAGACAGTCTTTGCACAATGCCACGTTGGTGCGGTCACGTACAATTATCTTCTGTTCCAACAAAAACTGAAACAGTTTTTTGGCCTGACGGAACCTTACCA
Organism: Leadbetterella byssophila; assembly: GCA_040394705.1. Classification (GTDB taxonomy): domain Bacteria; phylum Bacteroidota; class Bacteroidia; order Cytophagales; family Spirosomataceae; genus Leadbetterella; species Leadbetterella byssophila_B. The sequence continues at coordinate 2,120 of JBEBRS010000162.1, read as the reverse complement.
ACAGCATATTGGAGTCGCTGGGAAAGATCTTCTCTACTATTTCCATGGTTTTCAGTTGCCCGGCCAGGCACTCGCGCAGCTCCAGGATTTCCTTTACATAAACTTCCTTTTTCGCTTCATTATCCAAAGACTCCAGCAGTTTGGCTTGCGTCAGCTGGTTAATATTATAAGGATATTTGACCTTATTCAGGATTTTAATGATTTCGGGATGGGCATAAGCAGATCCGATACGCAGTCCGGCCATGCCCCAGGCTTTCGAGAAGGTCTGAATCACCACGAGATTCGGGTATTGATCAAGCAGGCCCACAAAGGAAGGTTGGGATGAAAAATCGATATAGGCTTCATCGACCACCACCATTTTATGCGGAAACGCCTTGATAATCTGCAATACGGCCTCCTGCTGCACGAGGTTTCCGCTGGGGTTGTTCGGAGAGCAGATCCAAATGACCTTTGTGGCCGAATTTACAGCATCAAAAACCGTGTCCAGGTCAATCTCGAAATTTTCGGTCAGCGGTGCTTCCTGTATAAAAATCTCCTGGATGTCGGCACACACTTTATACATACCGTAAGTAGGAGGAAGCACCAGGATATTGTCTCGTTTCGGTTCACAGGTAATTTTGATCAGAAGGTCGATGGCTTCGTCTGAACCATTTCCCAGGAAAATCTGGTGGGGAGAAACCCCTTTGATCTTTGCCAGCTTCTCTTTGCAGGCCCACTGGTACGGATCAGGATACCGGTTAAACTCTTCGGCCGTTACTGATAAAAAAGGATTCTCATTGGCATCCAGAAATACACCCTCTTTCCCCGAATATTCATCGCGGGCAGAGGAATAAGGGGTTAGTTTAATGAAATTCGGACGAATCAATTCAGCTATTTCCATGGGTTAATGATAATTGGATTGCAAAGTTATAATAAATGCAGCCGGGAGTTCCGATACCGGAAAATAAAAAAAGCAGAAAAAGTTAATCTTTTTGCAAAAAAATACTCTAATTACGGCGGGATACTATGTTTAAGCGAAATTTTTCGCCGAATATACGATTGTGAAAAAAAATAAAACAAAAGATCACGTAGACGAAACAATATTCGCTTAATTAGCACCTGAGAATTACTGATAAACCAATAAAATGAAGGAAACAGTTCGAGATTACCTGAAAGAACTCCAGGAAACCATTTGCAAGGAATTGGAAACTGCCGATGACAAGGGTAAATTCAAAGAAGATATCTGGCAGCATGAAACCGGTGGGGGAGGGCGCTCGCGGGTGATATCCAAGGGGCGGATTATCGAAAAAGGAGGGGTAAACTTTTCGGAAGTGACAGGTAAGGTAACCGACTCCCTGAAAAACCTGCTGAAGCTCAAAGACAGCCCGGACTACTTTGCTACCGGAGTGTCAATCGTGCTGCATCCGGACAACCCTTATGTACCTATCATTCACATGAATGTACGGTACTTTGAGCTGACCAACGGGCAATGTTGGTTTGGTGGAGGGATAGACCTCACCCCCCACTACGTTGATCCTAAACAAGCGCGTTTGTTCCATGAGCGCATGAAAGCAGTTTGCGACCAGGCCGACCCTGCTTTTTACCCTGCATTTAAAAAATGGGCCGACGAGTATTTTTATATCCGCCACCGCCATGAATCAAGGGGAGTAGGAGGTATCTTTTACGATTATCTGAAACCAGACGAAGTAATTCCCCAAACCGGAACAAAGCATAGCCGGGAAGAGCTGTTCGGTTTTATGCAACAGGTAGGCAATGCTTTCGCACCCATCTATATGGAAATGATACAGCATAACCACTCCAAGGCCTTTACTTCGGAAGAGAAAAAATGGCAGCTTCTCAGAAGGGGAAGGTACGCAGAGTTTAACCTGGTGTGGGACCGTGGCACCCGTTTCGGACTGGAATCGAACGGGAGAATCGAGTCTATCCTGATGAGCTTACCTCCCCAGGCCAACTGGGAGTACAATCATGAACCCAAAGAGGGTAGCCGGGAATACGAAACCCTTCAGTACCTGCGTACGGTAACCGACTGGGTCAGTTAAAATAGGAAAGGTCCCAGTTAGTGTAGGGCGAGTATAGAATTTCACCCCGCTCAATGTGCAGGGGAGAAGGAAAATTATTGG
>JBEBRS010000161.1:0-7262 GCA_040394705.1 Leadbetterella byssophila | reverse complement strand
TGGGCGGGAATGGACGGCCTGAATAACATAGACGTGAACCTGAAACTGTGGTTCAATAAGCGCCTGGCCCTGGGCGGCTCGTACCGGATCAACAAAATTTACAACTTCTATACCAAAGAAAAATCGTTTATTCCCTCCGCGGAATACAAGTTTACCGAAGACCTTGCCCTCGGCCTGGCCTACAATACCAACACCCTGAGGTATTCCACCGCGCCGCCCTCCACTAACCCCAATTTCCGCATGAACGGCATCTTCCAGTTTTACCTGAAATACAATCGCCGCGACCGTAGCGGGGACAGCTGGTACTACGATCAATTTTAATATATTTAGATATTTAACTAATTGTATAAATAAAATACTTCTTTTTTCCTCTTTCCCGGAGAAAAATCAGAAAAAAAAGACAAAAAATCTTCTCTTTTCAGGTAAAGCAGGCGAAAAAATTGTGTTTTAAAAATAAAAGCACGTAGTTCGCAAAGTGATCCGTTCATAAGGGAACATTCCTCAAATAGTAAGCAGTTTTATAACAAAATAAGTGGTAAGAGAAAACTAAAAAAAATGGACCAGTTTTCATACATTGCCAATGGTGACGTCTCCGCCATTGAAGCTATTTATAAACAATATTTACAAGATCCAGCATCGGTAGACAAAAGTTGGGAGTTCTTTTTCAAAGGGTACGAATTCGCCGGCTCCTGGTCGGCTGGAAACGGGCAGGCCACCGCTTCCCCCTCCGGAGATACCCTGAAAAAAGAACGGGAAGTGGTGCATCTTATCCGGGGCTATCGCTCAAGAGGGCACCTGATGTCGCAGATTGATCCCATCTATCCTTTCCGAAAATACAACGCCAATCTTGATCTGGCGTTTTTTGGTTTGAGTGAAGCCGACTACGATACCGTTTTTGAAGCCGGTGTGGAAGTATTCGGAAGGCCGGCCAAACTCCGGGAGATTGAAACCTTCCTGAAAAATGTATACGGAGGTAAAATCGGGTACGAGTACCTGTATATCCGCAACTCCAAGATTAAGAACTGGCTCAGAAACAAAGTAGAATCGGATTATCTCAACCATAAGCCGTCTAAAACCCAAAAAGGGAGAATACTGGCCCAGCTGAACAAGGCCGTGGCCTTTGAAAACTTCCTCCATACCAAATTCCTGGGGAAGAAGCGCTTCTCCCTGGAGGGTGGAGAGTCTACCATTCCCGGCCTGGACGCCGCCATTCAGTACGGCGCGAAACTGGGGGTGGAAGAAGTGGTGATTGGTATGGCACACCGCGGACGCCTGAACGTGCTGACCAATATCATGCAGAAGCCGTACGAGCAGGTGTTCAACGAGTTTGAAGAAAATGTACCCACCCTGGAATTCAGTGACGGTGACGTGAAATACCACATGGGGTATTCTTCCCAGATTGAAACCGAAAGCGGCCACCGGGTATCGCTCAAGCTCATGGCCAACCCTTCTCACCTGGAAACGGTAGACCCGGTAGTGCTGGGTTATGCCCGCGCCCGCGCCGATGCCCATTTCGAAAGCGCCGGAACCAAATACAACGACTTCGACGACATCTACGATAAAATCCTGCCCATTATCATCCACGGAGATGCCTCCCTGGCGGGCCAGGGGGTAGTTTACGAACTCAACCAGATGTCTAATCTGCCCGGGTATTACGTGGGCGGTGCCATACATTTCGTGATCAATAACCAGATCGGTTTTACCACCGATAACTTTGACGCCCGTTCCAGTATCTACAGTTCGGATGTGGGCAAAATGCTCGATACCCCCATCCTGCACGTTAACGGAGACGACCCCGAAGCCGTGGTCTATGCCATGGAGCTGGCCGTAGAATTCCGCCAGCATTTTAACAAGGATATCTACATCGACATGATCTGCTACCGGAAATACGGCCACAACGAGGCAGACGAACCCCGGTTTACCCAGCCCGGAATGTACGAGATCATTTCGAAACACTCTTCTCCAAGAGAAATCTATATTGAAAAACTGAAATCAGACGGCACCATCACCGACGATGACGCCAAAAAACTGAAAGAACAGTTCGATAACAATCTGCAGGACCTCCTGTCGAAAGTAAAACAAAATCAGCTCCCTTACGAGTTGCCCAAACTGGAAAGAGACTGGGCTGAACTGCGCCGCTCTACCGTGGGTGATTTCGACAGCTCTCCCAAAACCGGTATCAGCAAAGAAGACATTGAAGCCGTAGGAAAGGCCCTCTCCTCCGTTCCCGAGGGGTTTACCCCCATCAAACAGATCGAGAAAGTACTGGAAGAAAGAAGGGAAATCTTCGGCGGAAAAAAGCCGTTTAACTGGGCCGCAGGCGAATTGCTGGCGTACGGTTCCATCCTGGCAGACGACCAATGGGTGAGGATGTCGGGACAAGACGTGCAGCGGGGTACCTTCTCGCACCGGCACGCCATCCTGCACGATATCAAAACCTATAAAGCCTACAATAACCTTTCGCATATCAAGGCGGTGCAGGGTAAATTTGAGATTTACAATTCCCTGCTTTCCGAATATGCCGTGATGGGCTTTGAATACGGATACGCCCTGGCCAACCCCAACGCCCTGGTGATCTGGGAAGCCCAGTTCGGCGACTTTGCCAACGGCGCCCAGATTATGATTGACCAGTTTGTGGTGGCGGCAGAATCCAAATGGAACATGATGAACGGCCTGGTGCTGTTGCTCCCTCACGGCTACGAAGGCCAGGGACCCGAGCACTCCAATGCCCGGCCCGAGCGCTTCCTGCAGCTGGCGGGCGAGTACAATATTTACGTTTGCAATTGTACCACACCGGCTAACTTCTTCCACATGCTGAGAAGACAGCTGGCCCTTCCTTTCCGGAAACCCTGTATTCACATGTCGCCTAAATCCATGCTGAGACACCCTCTGGCCGTTTCAGACATGAGCGAATTTGAAACGGGTACCTCCTTCCGCGAGGTGATCGGCGACAGTTCGGTAAATCCTAAAAAGGTAAAACGGGTGTTGCTTTGTACCGGTAAGGTGTACTACGATCTCCTGAAGAGGAAAACGGATACCAAGCGCGAAGATATCGCGATTGTACGTATGGAACAGCTGTATCCTTTCCCCAAAATGCAGTTGCTTGCCGAACTGGACAAGTATCCGGGCGCTGAGCGGGTGTGGGTACAGGAAGAACCCCTCAATATGGGATACTGGTTCTACCTGAAAAGAGAATTCTCTGAAGGAATAGGCGAGGTGATTTCACGGAAGATCAGCGCCTCTCCGGCTACCGGTTATACCAAAAACCATAACGAGTTCCAGACGAAAATTATTGATAAAGCATTTGAACTGAACAAATAGGATAATTATATGGCTATTGAAATGAAAGTACCCTCGGTAGGCGAGTCAGTTACAGAGGTGACTATCGCATCTTGGGTAAAAAAAGACGGTGACCTGGTTAAAATGGACGAGGTGATCTGTGAACTGGAATCTGACAAAGCTACTTTTGAGCTTCCGGCCGAAGCAGACGGTATCCTGAGAATCGTAGGAAAAGAAGGCGATACCCTGAGCATTGGAGAAGTGATCTGTAGAATTGAAGAAGCAGATACCAAAGCGGCGCCCGCACCGGCCGAAGCGGTGGCTCCTGCAGCGGCTCCGGCCCCTGCGGCAGAAACCAAGATCATGGAGATTACGGTACCTGCCGTAGGAGAGTCGATCTCCGAAGTGACCGTTTCTTCCTGGATAAAAAATACCGGAGATTCCGTAGGATTAGACGAAATTATCTGCGAACTCGAATCGGACAAAGCCACGTTTGAGCTTCCTTCTCCCCAGGCCGGGATCCTTACGGTAGTGGCCCGGGAAGGAGATGTAGTGCCGATAGGAGGTGTCCTGGCCAGGTTGGCCGTGGGGGCGGCCGTACAGTCGTCGGTTCCCCTGGAGGCAGCCCCTGCCGCACCGGTGGCCGCGGCCTCTGAAACGTCTGACAGCTATGCCGCGGGGCATCCTTCTCCCGCTGCGGCCAAGGTGCTGGCCGAAAAAGGCATTGCGCCCGAAGCCGTTCAGGGTACAGGCGTAGGCGGAAGAATTACCAAGGAAGACGCGCAAAACGCGGCGGCGGCGCCCGCAAAAGCGCCGGAAGCGCCGAAAGCGGCAGCCCCGGCCCCTGCCGGAGACCGGGTTTCCAGAAGGGAAAAAATGACTTCACTCCGCAAGACCATTGCCCGGAGACTGGTGGCGGTGAAAAGCGAAACCGCGATGTTGACTACCTTTAACGAGGTAGACATGAAACCCATCATGGATCTGCGGAAACTATACAAAGATAAATTTAAAGAAACCCACGGGGTGGGGCTGGGCTTCATGTCATTCTTTACCAAAGCCTGTTCCATTGCCCTCCAGGAGTTTCCGGTAGTCAACGCGTTTATAGACGGGGAGGAGATTGTGTACAACGATTTTACGGATATCTCCATTGCCGTTTCCGCCCCCCGCGGGCTCGTAGTGCCCGTGATCCGGAATGCCGAAAAATTATCTTTTGACCAGATAGAATCGGAGGTGGTGAGACTGGCGGTGAAAGCCCGCGACAATAAACTGACCATCGAGGAAATGACCGGCGGAACCTTTACCATCACCAACGGCGGTATCTTCGGTTCCATGATGTCTACGCCTATCATCAATGCGCCTCAGTCGGCTATCCTGGGCATGCACAATATCGTGGAGCGGCCCATGGCCATTCACGGGCAGGTGGAGATCCGGCCCATGATGTATGTGGCGCTTTCCTACGATCACCGCACCATTGACGGGAAAGATTCTGTGGGTTTCCTGGTACGGGTAAAACAATTGTTGGAAGATCCTATGCGGATGCTTTTGAAGGTGTAATTATTGAAGGGCTTAACTGAATATATTTTATGCAGTATGATGTTGTTGTAATTGGATCGGGCCCCGGCGGCTATGTAGCGGCTATCCGGTGCGCCCAGCTGGGTTTTAAAACCGCTATCATTGAGAAATATCCCGTGATGGGAGGAACCTGCCTGAACGTGGGATGTATCCCGTCAAAGGCGCTTCTCGACTCTTCGGAACATTATTATAACGCCCTGCATCATTTTGAAGAGCACGGCATTACCACCGGTAAGGTGAAAGCCGATCTGACGAAGATGATTGCCCGGAAAGGCGGTGTGGTGAAGAAGATGAATGACGGGATCAATTACCTGATGAAGAAAAACAAAATCGATGTGAAGTACGGTTTTGGTTCATTCATTGATAAGAATACGGTGAAAGTAGTAAAACCGGAAGGGGGGGAAGAGCAACTGACGGCGAAGAATGTCATTATTGCCACGGGGTCTAAGCCGACCATTCTTCCGTTCATGAACTACGACAAAACCCGGATCATCACGTCTACCGAGGCCCTTTCCCTGAAAGAGCTGCCCAAGCATCTGGTGGTCATCGGCGCGGGCGTAATCGGCGCCGAACTGGGGTCAGTATATGCCCGTCTGGGTTCAAAAGTGACTTTCGTGGAGTTTGCCGAAGGAATGATTCCCACCATGGATAAGGCCCTGGGAAAAGAATTGCAGAAGACCGTGAAAAAGCTGGGCGCCGATTTCCATTTCAATACGAAAGTCAGCCTGATTGAGAACCTCGGCAAGGAAGTGAAAGTTACCGCAGAAAACAAAGCGGGCGAGAAGGTAGAGATTACAGGTGATTACTGCCTGGTTTCTATCGGAAGAAGACCTTACACCGATAACCTGAACCTGGAAGCCGCGGGCGTGCAGTCAGAGAAAGGAAGGGTCATCGTAGACGAACATACCCTACAGACCAATGTACCCGGCATTTATGCCATTGGAGACGTGGTGAGGGGCGCCATGCTGGCCCACAAAGCCGAAGAAGAAGGCGTATTGGTGGCGGAGACCATTGCCGGGCAGAAGCCCCACATCAATTATAACCTCATTCCCGGCGTGGTATACACCTGGCCGGAAGTAGCCGCCGTAGGAAAAACGGAAGATGAACTCAAAGGGGCCGGAATTGCCTACAAAACCGGACAGTTTCCGTTTAAAGCCCTCGGGCGCGCCACCGCCAGCGGCGATGTAGACGGCTTCGTTAAAGTACTGGCCGATAAAACCACCGATGAAATTCTGGGGGTTCATATTATCGGCGCCCGGGCCGCCGACATGATCGGAGAAGCCGTAGTGGCCATGGAATTCCGGGCTTCGGCGGAAGATGTAGCCCGCTCGTCTCACGCTCACCCTACCTACCTGGAAGCCCTGAAAGAAGCGTGCCTGGCCGCCACCGAAAACCGGTCGATTCACATGTAGATTTTCATAGCAAGCAGATAACGCAGATTCAGCAGATAAGTACAGCGCATGAAATGCCTGTGCCGAATGGCCGAATCTGCGTTTTTTTATGTCCCCGCCGAGTCTCCCGCAGGGGACTCGGCGACACCTTTAATTCACAATAGAAACCATTGGTGATATCTGGAGTCAGGCCATGGCCCCTATATTTCTATATCTACTTTGTGCAAACACCGTAGTATACCCTTTGTGTAAGAATATTTTCACAAAGGGTACACAAAGTAAAATGCACAAAGAACACCAGGAAACTAACACAATCTTTGAGAACTTTGTGAAAATAACGTAGTGTACTCTGTGAAAAAGCACTTCTGAATTTGCACAAAAAGCACGAAGTAAAATACACAAAGCACACCTGGAAACTGACGCAATCTTTTTCACATTGTAAACTAAAGGTACACAGAGAAAAGGCACAAAGAGCTGTGATTATTTACGCAGTACACCGGCAGACAGCCTTAAACCCACGAAGGCGAATTCCTTAATGAACTCCACCGCCGAAACCTATATACAGGTGATGAATTACACCTGGCATATCCGGGGCGGGCTATCGGGAATCAATTTGAACAGTTCGGGAAATGCGGTTCCTAACAGTTCTGAAAATGACCTGTTCAGTTATAAGCTGGAGTATGAAACGGCCGGCCAATGGAGCGGAAACATCGGCAAGCAATCGTGGAATCATGTGAACGGAACCGCACCCGTGGGGGTGCGGAGCTACACTTTTACGTATGACGGTCATGCCCGTTTGAAAACGGCTGCTTATAGTGGTGTGGGAAGTGAGAACTATGGAATCCCTAACATTAATTATGACAAGAACGGCAATGTCACCCAGTTGCAGCGGAACGGTAAGACGGGCGGTTCTTTTGGCCTGATGGATAACCTAACCTACACCTACTCCGGCAACCGGCTTACATCGGTAAACGATGCCGTCAGCGGCAGTTATGAAGTAGATTTTGTGAAGCGGGGTAG
>JBEBRS010000160.1:0-7325 GCA_040394705.1 Leadbetterella byssophila | reverse complement strand
TTAAATGGCTCGCGATTTAAAATTTACAAGAAACATTGGTATTGCGGCTCACATCGATGCCGGTAAAACTACCACTACTGAGCGTATCCTTTACTATTCAGGGGTAAACCACAAGCTGGGTGAAACCCACGAAGGGGGAGCTACTACTGACTGGATGGAGCAGGAGCAGGAAAGAGGAATTACCATTACCTCTGCTGCTGTAACCGTAGGCTGGAAATACAGAGAGCAGGACTATCACGTAAACATTATTGATACTCCGGGCCACGTAGACTTTACCGTGGAAGTGAACCGTTCGCTAAGGGTACTTGACGGGCTGGTGTTCCTTTTCTCTGCTGTAGACGGTGTAGAGCCTCAGTCGGAAACCAACTGGCGCCTGGCCAACAACTACAATGTAGCCCGTATCGGTTTTGTAAACAAAATGGACCGCTCAGGAGCCGACTTCCTGAATGTAGTAAAACAGGTAAAAGAAATGCTGGGTTCTTACGCCGTACCTCTTCAGCTGCCTATCGGTTCTGAAGAGAACTTCAAAGGCGTAGTAGACCTGATCAATAACCGGGGTATCGTATGGAACGAATCCGATAAAGGGATGACCTTTACCGAAGTGCCGATTCCGGACGATATGCTGGACGAAGTAGCCGAATGGAGAGAAAAACTGCTGGAAGCCGTAGCAGAATACGACGAGACTTTGATGGAGAAATTCTTCGAAGATCCCAATTCTATTTCAGAAGATGAAATCCTTGCCGCCCTGCGTGCAGCCGTTATTGACCTGAAAATCGTACCGATGATGTGCGGTTCTTCTTTCAAAAACAAAGGAGTTCAAGCTATGTTGGATATGGTGATGGCGCTGCTTCCTTCTCCGCTTGACCGGAAAGGCATCAAAGCCGTAAATCCTAAAACCGACGAAGAGATTTCTATCACGGCGGATCCTACCGCACCGTTTGCCGCACTTGGATTTAAAATCGCGACTGACCCCTATGTAGGTCGTTTGTGTTTTGTGCGTTCGTACAGGGGTATCCTGGAATCGGGTTCGTATGTGCTGAACAACCGTTCCGGTAACAAAGAACGTATTTCCCGTATCTTCCAGATGCACGCCAACAAGCAGAATCAGATTGACCAGCTTTATGCCGGGGATATCGCTGCGGTGGTAGGTTTTAAGGATATCAAAACAGGAGATACCCTAACCGATGAGAAGCATCCGCTGGTACTGGAATCTATGGACTTCCCTGAGCCGGTAATCGGATACGCCATCGAACCTAAGAAAACGGCAGACCAGGATAAATTCTCTACGGCTATCGCGAAGCTGATTGAGGAAGATCCTACCTTGCAGGTACATACCGATGAAGCTACAGGCCAGACCATCATGAGAGGTATGGGTGAACTTCACCTGGAAATCATCATTGACCGGATGCGTCGTGAGTTTAAAGTAGAGGTAAACCAGGGTGCGCCACAGGTGGCCTACAAAGAAACCTTTACCAAGACCATCGAACACCGTGAAGTGTATAAGAAACAAACGGGTGGTAGAGGTAAATTTGCCGATATCGTATTTGAATTCGGTCCGCGTGATCCGGAAGAAGGTACGACTGAAGTAAAACCCGGATTGCAGTTCGTGAACAATATCGTGGGTGGTGTGATTCCACGTGAATTTATCCCTTCTATCCAGAAAGGATTTGAAGAGGCCATGAAAAACGGACCGCTGGCGGGTTACCCGGTAGACTCCTTCAAAGTGAGACTGTTCCACGGATCATTCCACGATGTAGACTCCGATTCTTTCTCTTTTGAAATGGCGGGCCGTCTGGGCTTCAAAGAAGCCGGTAGACTGGCAGGTGCCAAGTTGCTGGAGCCTATCATGGCGGTAGAGGTAATCACACCGGATGAATATACCGGACCAATTACCGGTGACCTGAACAGAAGAAGAGGTATGATGAAAGGAATGGACACCAAGGCGGGATCGCAGGTGATCAAAGCCGATGTGCCGCTTTCGGAACTGTTCGGTTATGTAACTGACCTGAGAACCATTACCTCAGGTAGAGCTACTGCCAACCTGACCTTCTCACACTATGATTTTGTGCCTCAAAACATAGCAGATGAAGTGATCAAGAAGGAGAATTCTTAAGATTTAAGAAAGAAATATCCGCGCCCCGGTTCGAAAGAGCCGGGGCGCTTTTTTTTAGCGCCTAAGCCAATCGGCCGGAATTTACTCCGGGAAATCTAACTGTCCTTTTTCTTTTATATTGTTTCAGAAAAAAACCACAATGCTTTCATTTGGTTTCATTCGCTTAACAATCTGGTAATATTTCCGCAACTGTTGCGTAATACGCTACGGCTAAATTTGCAATTGCTTTCCGGGATCAGACCTGGTGAAGCGCTGTAAATAATCATTACTCTATTTTATGAAAAACAATTTTTCCTTGATGTTATGGTTGGGGATTTTGCTCCTCAGCCATGGATTGTTCGCACAAAGTCGCACGGTCAGCGGTCAGGTAACCGACCAAGCCGATGGCTTATCTTTGCCCGGCGTGACTGTTCGGGTAAAAGGCACTACTGTGGCCACCCAGACTGACGTAAACGGAAACTACAGCCTGCAAATCGCCGGTGACAATGACGTGCTGATATTCTCTTTTGTGGGGGTCAATACGTTGGAGGAAACGGTGGGCAGCCGCTCCGTAGTGAATGTAGCACTGGTGGCCAATAATGAGATTTTGAATGAGGTGGTAGTAGTGGGTTACGGTACCCAGAAAAAAGTGAATCTGACCGGCGCCGTAGACCAGGTAGGGAGTGAAGTTTTTGAAGGGCGGGTATTGCCGAACGTCTCCCAAATGCTCACGGGCGCTGTGCCTAACCTGAACATCAATATTGCCGACGGCAAACCTACGCGGTCTCCGTCTTTTAATATTCGCGGAACCACCTCCATCGGTCAGGGCGGTTCGGCATTGATTATCATCGATGGGGTGGAAGGGGATCCTTCTACACTAAACCCCAATGATATTGAGTCGGTTTCTGTACTGAAAGATGCCTCTTCAGCCGCCATTTACGGCTCAAGAGGAACGTATGGGGTGGTGCTGATTACCACCAAAAGCGCAAAAAAAGGCCAGACCAGTATTACCTATTCGGGAAATTTCTCGGTGCAGGAACAGGCCAATACCCCTGATTTCGTGAAAGACGGTTACGTTTTTGCCGAGCGTTTCTTTGAGGCCTATAATGCCTGGAATAATTACTCGTCTATTCCGGCACGTTTAAATAAGACCCAGACTTTCACACTTGCCTGGCTGGAAGAATTTAAAAGGCGGAAAGAAGCAGGGATAGACGAACCGGTAACGGTGGATCAGAATGGGAACTACGTGTATTACGCCAGTGAAGACTATTACACGGCCCTGATCCGGAAAACAACGGCCGCAAGAGATCACAACCTTTCCATCAGCGGAAATACCGAGAAAGCCGATTTCTATCTCTCCGGGAGATATTACGGATCTGACGGGATTTTCCGTTATAATCCCGACGAATACGGCAGCTACAGTCTGCGCGCAAAAGGAGGCGTAAACGTGACCCAATGGTTGCGGGTGACCAATAACATCGACTTTTCCGCCATCCGTTACCATAACCCGCAAACGGCGGGAGAAGGCGGAAATATCTTCCGGAACATTGCCGATGAAGGCCATACTTCGGCACCTATTTTTAACCCTGACGGCACCCTGAGCTTCCCGGCGGCCTATACCATCGGCGACTTCATCTATGGGAAAAACGGTTCCGATGCCGTAACCAACAACCTTCGGAATACCACGGCGTTCGAAACCCGCTTTTTTGATAATACCTTCCGGGTGAAAGGCGATTTTACATTCAGAAACCGCGATTATGACGTAACCACCGTACTGCTGCCGGTGCCTTACAGTAACCGTGAAGGAGTGGTGACATTTTTGAGAACATCTATGAACGACCGGATCCTCAATAACAAGCAAACCAACCGGTATTTGTTTGGTAACCTGTATGGGGAATACGAAAATACCTTTGCCACCAAACACTATTTTAAAGGTTTGGCGGGATATAATTACGAACAGCAAACCTACAATTCTACCAGTATCAGTAAAAACGGTCTGCTGACTGAAAATACGGAGAACATTAACCTGGCGCTGGGAAGTTCAGTAACGGCCACCGCAGGATATAACCGGTATCGTCTGGCTGGTGTTTTCGCACGCGCCAATTATATTTTCGACGACAAATACCTGCTGGAACTGAACGGGCGTTACGACGGATCCTCGAAGTTTCCGGGGAATTCACAATGGGGCTTCTTCCCGTCGGTTTCTGCCGGTTGGAGAATTTCGGGGGAAAAATTCTGGAACGTGAAGGCCATTTCTGATCTGAAATTGCGCTACTCTTTCGGAGCCCTGGGTAACGGTAACATCAGTCCGTATGCCTACATGGACCTCTACGGCATCAGTACCTCAGGTCGTATACTCGATGGACTGAGGAATCCCTCCACCAGCGCACCGGGCGTAATTCCCGATAACCTGACCTGGGAAACGGCCCGTATCTCGAACATCGGAATCGATGTGGCTGCTCTGAACAATAAAATCACCTTTACGGCGGATGCCTACGTAAGGAAAACCCTGGATATGTACACCGTGGGTCAAACCCTGCCCGATGTTTTCGGAGCGGGTTCTCCCAAAGGAAACTATGCGGATCTGACCACAAAAGGTTTTGAAATGACCCTGGGCTATTCTGACCATTTTAACGTGGCAGCGAAACGTCTGAAGTATACCGTGAAAGCTACACTGGCGGACTATACCACCAAAATAGACCGGTACAACAACCAGACCGGCGCCCTGAGCGACTACTACGTAGGCCAGACGGTGGGTGAAATCTGGGGTTACGAAACCTATGGCCTGTTCCAGTCTCAGGAAGAAATAGACTCCGCACCTTCCCAGATTCTTCTGAAATCATCGAACTCTGGTAAATACTACCCCGGAGATATCCGTTTCGTAGACCTCAATAATGACGGCGTGATTGATTATGGCGACAATACCATTCATAACCCGGGAGACCGCAAAGTGATCGGAAACCGTGATCCGCGCTATATTTACAGCTTCCAGGGAAGTGCCGACTGGAATAACTTTTTCCTGTCCTTCTTCTTCCAGGGGGTAGGCAAACAAGACTGGTATCCCAGCAACGAAGCCATCTTCTGGGGGCAATACAACCGGCCCTACAACAAGCTTCCGGAATGGCACCTGAACAATTACTGGACGGAAGACCATACCGATGCTTACCTGCCGCGCTATGCGGGCTACAATGCTCACTTCAAGCAAACGCCCCAGACACGCTATCTACAGAATGTGGCGTATTTCCGGTTGAAGAATTTGCAGGTAGGTTACTCTCTGCCTACGGCGCTGGTGTCAAAGGTAAAAGCCAAGAATATCCGTTTAGGCCTCTCGGGTGAGAACCTCTTTACCTGGTCGCCCCTCTATAAGCGTACCCGGGATATAGACGTAGCGAACATCGGATCTTCTGACACCGATATCAACTCCGGCCACGGTGACGGATTTAACTATCCTACCCTGCGTACCTATAGCTTTAATATACTGATTAACTTCTGATTTTTGCATCATGAAAAAGATACTTTATTCGATATTGGCACTGACCCTCTTTACCTCCTGTGAGCTGGAAGAGTTGCCTAAAGCGTCGGCCAGCGAAAGCGATATTTTCGGTACCGAGAGCGGACTGAAAACGTACAGCTATTCTTTTTATAACAACCTTCCATCCGGCACCACAGCGTACCGGATGGACGCCATGGCCGATTATGGCGCGGTGAATAGTTTGAATAACTTCCTGAGAGATGGCGCGTACAGCGCAGAGACCAGCTCGGGGTGGTCATGGACCGCCCTCCGGAACATCAACCATTTCCTCGTAAAGAATACCAATGAAAATGTAAACGAATCCGTTCGGAATCATTACAACGGTCTGGCTCGCTTTTTCAGGGCGTATTTTTACTACGACAAACTGGTAACCTTCGGAGATGTGCCCTGGATCGATAAACCGATTGGTGTAGATGAGGAGGAGCTGCTTTTTGCCAAAAGAGATTCTAGAACCGTCATTATCGACAAAATTCTGGAAGACCTGGATTACGCGTATCAGAATATGACCACCACCGCCTCAGACGGGTCAACCGTTACCAAATGGGCAGCGTTGGCATTCAAATCAAGAGTGGCGCTGTTTGAAGGCACGTACCGTAAATACCATACCCAGCTTAACCTTCAGTCTACCGCCACTTCCTACCTGCAAGCCGCTGCGGATGCTGCTTCAGAACTGATGGAAAAAGGGCCTTACCGCCTTAATACAGCGCAGGGACCCCAGCTTTCCCAGCGTCAGCTCTTTATTAGCGATACGCCGGTGACCACTGAGGTAATTCTGGCCGTGGTACTGAGCAAAGACCTGGCCGTGATGGGGGATGCGAACTGGTGGTGGACCTCCGCTACGTATGGTCCGCGGTATAGCCTGGTGCGTCCGTTTATCAATACCATTCTGAACATTGACGGCACTCCCTACACCTCCAGAGCAGACTACCAGACAGAAACTTTTGGAGAAGAGACTCAGGGCCGCGATTACCGCCTGGCGCAGTTGATCAGAACCCCGGGATATGCACGCGAAGGCGCAAGAACAGCCCCTAACTTTGCCAGTTTTACGTATACCGGCTATCAACCCATCAAGTATGCGCTGGATGGTACGGTGTACGATAACTCCGGACTGAATACCAACTCCATTCCGCTTATTCGCTATGCAGAAGTGCTGCTGAATTTTGCAGAGGCAAAGGCTGAATTAGGCACGCTGACCGATGCCGACTGGGCGAAATCCATCGGCGCATTGCGGGCGCGGGCTGGCGTTACCGGTGGATTGAACGCCTTGCCTGCTCAGGTAGATGAATACCTGAAAACCACCTTCTTCCCTAACATCTCCAATCCGGTTTTACTGGAAGTAAGAAGGGAAAGACAGGTAGAGCTGGCATTGGAAGGATTCCGCTTTAACGACCTGAAGAGATGGAAACGGGGGGAATTGATGGCAGAATTGCAGTGGTCCGGTATCTATGTTCCGGCTTTGAATGAGTTAATTGACCTGGACGGAGACGGTAAAGCAGATGTATTGTTCTACGATGGAAGTTCCAGCGCGCCTACTGTTCCGGCCGGTGTGGCCCGTGTGGCCCTGGGCGGTGGTGCCAATAACTTCCAGACCCTTACAGCGGACAAGCACCTGGAGTGGTTCAAGGCGCAAACCCGTACCTGGTACGCCGATGGACGCCAGTATTTGTATCCCATTCCGGCATCGGCCATCGTGAAAAACCA
>JBEBRS010000159.1:0-7384 GCA_040394705.1 Leadbetterella byssophila | reverse complement strand
GCGTACCGTCCCGCCACGGCCTGAATGTGCGTGCGCAACTGCTCTTTCAAATCTTCCGCACTTTTTTTGTACCCGTCTTCGTTTTCGAAAAACCACCGGGGCGTCTGGTTATGCCAGATCAGCGTATGGCCTACAGTAAACATTTTTTCCTGCCGGGCCCAGGCTACAAAAGCATCGGCCTTACTAAAATCATAAACTCCCGGGGCCGGACACAGCTCCTCGGCCTTCATGACATTCTCAGGGGTGACGCTATTAAAATGGAAGGGAACCGTCTCGTCCCGCTCCTGAACCATCTCCGCATTGACGGCCGTGCCCATCTTAAATGCGCTGGAATACACCTCTTTCAATTCGACCTGCTGAGACTGGACCACCCCAAAACTCCCTAACCAAAAAACGAAAACCAGTTTTTTCATACCTAAAATATTACTGCAACGGCAATATACACATTTCCAATATCTTTCGCTGAAAATTAAAGGATTGACCACCCCAATTTCCTTTCCAAAACCTGGAAATGGCACAATAATTCCTAACTTAGCATCTTTGCAGCACGTGTCCCGCTGTAGCGATCGATGAACGTTTTAATCAATTACCACCCATGGCCCTTTATGAACTCCGTATCTACCGCTGTCACCCCGGCAAATTGGAAGAGCTCCTAAACCGCTTCCGCCAGCATACTGTTGCGCTTTTTGAAAAACACGGAATGGAAAATGTGGGCTACTGGATTCCGTCAGAAGAGAAGGAACAGACCCTGTATTACGTACTGAGGCATACCGACAAAGCCGCTTGCGAAGCCTCCTGGTCCGCTTTTGAAGCCGATCCCGATTGGCAGGAGGTCGTAAAAAAGTCAAATGGTAAAATCGTGTCGGAAATCACTTCCCACAAGATGACCCTGAACACTACCTTGTCTCCTGCCCCCAAATGGAGTGCTGCCCCGGCACCCCGCCTGTTTGAAATGCGCATTTACAAGTGCTTCCCGGGGAAGTACCCTGCGCTCATCCAACGCTTTAAAGATCATGCCCTTTCCCTTTTTGAAAAGCACGGCATGACCAACATCGCCTATTTTGATACCGAAGACGGTACCCTGCTCTATTTCCGTACCCATCCGGATGCCGAAACCGCAGCCAAATCGTTTAAAGCCTTCCGCAGCGATCCTCAATGGCTGCAAGTGGTGGAAGATTCGGAGCGGGAAGGGAAAATCGTGGATAATATGACGGGCCTTTTCCTGATACCGGTAGATTTTTCTTCTGTTCAGTAGACATTGCAAACGCCAGTAGATTTTGTGTGTGAAAGATTAAAAAATTTCTATCTTTATGGTCGATTTACCCCCTTTCACACTATATAAAGACGTAACGTATAGAGCATATTACCTGACCTATGAAAAAACATTTCCTCTTCTTGCTTCTTTTTTCGATGTTTACTGCCACCGCGCAGGTGCAGGACGCCCCCAAACGCGCAGAAGGTGAGGGCCCCTATAACCGGCTGATAATCCGAGGTGTCACCCTGATCAATTCTACCGGGGCACCCCCAATGGGACCGGTGGATATCGTAGTAGAACAAAACCGGATCAGTGAAATCAGACAGGTGGGCTATCCCGGCGTACCGATTGACCCAAAACGCCGCCCGAAGGCTGCGGCAGGAGACAAGGAACTGGACTGCTCGGGAATGTACCTCATGCCCGGTTTTGTGGACATGCACGGGCATATCGGCGGCCGCGCCCAGGGCACTCCGTCTGAATACGTTTTTAAATTGTGGCTGGCCCACGGTGTCACTACCATCCGGGAACCGGGCTCAGGCAACGGCCTCGACTGGACCCTGAAACACAAGCAGCTCAGCATCAAAAACGAGATTACAGCGCCCCGTATCCTCGCCTATTCTTTCTTCGGAATGGGCAGCACAGAGGCTATCAGCACGCCGGAAGCTGCCCGCAACTGGGTGCGTGAAAACGCCCGTAAGGGAGCCGACGGTATTAAGTTTTTCGGAGCGGAACCGGCCGTATTCCGGGCCGCACTCGAAGAAAACAAAAAACTAGGACTGAGATCCGCCTGCCACCATGCTCAGCTGGAAGTGGCCCGCATGAACGTGCTGGCTACCGCCAAAGCCGGCCTCACTTCTATGGAACACTGGTACGGACTGCCCGAAGCCCTCTTCAGCGACCGCACCCTCCAGGATTACCCCGCCGACTACAACTACAACAATGAACAACACCGGTTTGAAGAAGCCGGAAAACTGTGGAAACAAGCAGCTGAACCCGGCTCTGAAAAATGGTATCAGGTAATGGACGAACTCCTGAAACTCGATTTCACCCTGGACCCTACCTTCAATATCTATGAGGCCAACCGCGACTTCATGCGGGCGCGCCGCGCCGAATGGCACGAAGAATACACCCTCCCCTCCCTTTGGCGGTTTTACGGCCCCAGCCGTATTTCCCACGGCAGCTACTGGCTGAATTGGGGCACCGAACAGGAGATTCAGTGGAAAGAAAACTACCGGATCTGGATGCGCTTTGTGAATGAATACAAAAACCGCGGCGGCAGAGTAACTACCGGCTCCGATTCCGGCTTTATCTACCAGCTCTACGGATTTGCATTTATTCGTGAACTGGAATTATTGCGGGAAGCGGGATTCCACCCTCTTGAAGTAATCCGGTCGGCCACCATTAAAGGGGCAGAAGCCATTGGGCTCGATAAAGAAATCGGGTCGGTAGAAGTAGGAAAACTGGCCGACTTTGTCATTACAAAAGAAAACCCGCTCGCCAACTTCAGCACCTTATACGGCACAGGAGCTATCCAGGTCACCGCTGATAACGATGTGGTTCGTGTTGGCGGTGTGACTTACACCGTTAAAGACGGCATTGTATACGACGCCAAAAAGCTTCTGGAAGACGTGAAGGAGATCGTCAGAAAAACGAAAGAAGAAGAAAAATTTGAAATTACCCAACCGGGGAGGGAGTAGGGAGTGCCGAGTAGGGAGTTCCGAGTTCCGAGTGGTTAGTGCCGAGTTGTCGCAACTCCCGCACTACTCGAAACTCAGAACTAAGCACTTGGAACTATCCCTACTCGACACTCGGAACTAAGCACTCGGAACTATTCCCTACTCAAAACTAAAACCAATGAATTTTACGTTGTCACGACAGGCAAATCTGGCTCTTATTTTCACCGTGCTGGTCTCTACCTCCTGCATTACGGGAAAATATGCACCCGCTGAAAAAACATACCGGAAGAAGGTCAAAGCATTGGGCCAGCAATTGACTGAACGGCCGGCGGGCAGTCAGTTGGATAAGATCGACTGGAACGATAAACTTTGGGCTGCTACCACGAACCTGAGTATCCGGAAGCCCAACTATGTACTCATTCACCATACCGCCCAGAACTCCACCGATCAAACCATTCGTACCTTCCAGCTGGAACGCACCGCCGTGAGTTCCCATTATGTGGTGGGGAGAGACGGGAAGGTGGTGCAGATGGTCAACGACTACGTAAGAGCCCACCATGCCGGTGCCGGAAGATGGGGAAATGACACCGACCTCAACTCTTCCTCCATCGGGATTGAAATGGACAATAACGGCACGACCGACCCCTGGCCGCAAGTACAGATCGATGCCCTCGTGGAGCTTCTAAAAGTATTGAAAGAAAGACACCGAATCCCCCAGGGAAATTTCATTGGCCACGCAGATTACGCCCCATCCCGAAAAATTGATCCGTTCCGCTTCCCATGGAAACGCCTGGCAGACGAAGGATTCGGCTACTGGTATGAGGAAAATCCCGATACGCCACCGGCCAGTTTTGATCCGGTATTGGCCCTGCGTATCATCGGCTACGACATCAGCAATCTTGACAATGCCATCCGGGCCTTTAAAATTCACTATATCCAGGATGAAAATTCCGGAAACGCCCTGAATGAGTCGGACATAAAAGTGCTTTACAGTATTTTTAAGAAGTATTTGTAGAAAAGCCTCCCGTCTTCGCTCGAGGTGACATTGTCAGCCTCCCTGTCAATTCACTTTAATTGCAGCACCCACGCCCCGATCTTGCTCAGCACTGCCGGTGCGATGGTCTCTTCCAGTTCGCTGTATTCGCTCACCGCCCCGGTTTGGGCCGTTTGAAATAAGTGATTTAATTTTTCGAACTCCAGAACCTCAAAATTCGTATTGCCGGCACGTTGCAGTGAGGTCCGGATCCCCTCCAGGTTTTCTTTCGAAGTCACCTGCACATCCAGGCTTCCGTTCAGGGCGAGCACCGGCACTTTTACTTTAGAAAGATACCGGTCCGGATCAAAAGCCAGAAAATACCGGAACCAGGGATTGGCCACCTGCTGCACCGTGGCTTCCCGCTGCCCTTCGGGCATCATCGGAATTTCCTTTTGAATAAACGCCCTCACTTCAGCCTCCAGTTCGTTCCCCTTATACGCATTAATAAAACGATATAACCTGTCGTTAATTTCTACCGCGGCCCTGGCCTGCACCTCAGGCGCGCCTGCCGCTTTGCTTACTTCATAAGTCTGAAGTTTCATCAGTTCGGTGATGGGAATCCCCGGCCCTGCCAGCAACACCATAAATTTTACTTTCGGATTCATGCCCCCCACCATAGGCGCAATCATCCCCCCTTCCGAATGGCCAATCAAACCGATATGGGTATACCCCTTCTGCGAAAGAAAATTGACCGCCGAACTGATATCGCCGGCAAAATCTTCACTGGTAGCGCCCACCTTCCCGGCCTCCGAATCGCCCACTCCCCGGTCATCCAAACGAAGCGTGCCTATCCCCTGCTTCGCCAGGTGATCAGCAATAACCAGGAAAGGTTTATGTCCAAAAAGTTCTTCATCGCGGTTCTGCGCCCCGCTCCCGGTAATCATGACCAGCACCGGAATGGCTTTGTTTTTATCGGGAGCCGACAGCGTTCCGGCCAGAAGGTTACCCTCCCGCTCATTTTTAAACGTCACTTCTTCTGTATAGTAAGGGTAGGGCGATTTCGGCTCCTGGGGCCGCTTCAACTCCTGGGAAACGGTTAAATCTCCCCTTTGAAAAGTAAGGGGAAGGCGCATTCCACCTTGCGAAAAAGTCCCTTCCAAGGTATTCTCTCCGGTAAGTTTTCCCGTATATTTCAATCCTAACCCCGGCGCATCAATCGTGAGTTGCCCGTCTTCAAACCGGGTCTCTTTTATGGCCAACCCTTTCGCCCCTTGTTTGGGAGAGTCAAGGGTTGAAGTCAGCACACCCTCATTTTCCGTAATATGGAGTATCAGGGGCAGTTTCGTACCCTGTACGTTTAACTCGGCCGACCAAGCACCGGTCATATCCTGGGCCCAGGCCGTTTGAGCAACCAAGCCTAAAATAAAAAGTAACTTTCTCATGTGTATAAAAATTTAGCAATCAGCATTCAGCAATCAGCGGTCAGTTGGGCGGAAGGCCGCGACCCTTCGCTTATTCATTGGGGGGTGCCTAGTCGCCAGTTGGTGTGCCGGCTTTCTGATAGTGGTGCGCCACCCGGCTGATAGCTGAATGCTCATGGCTATTTCCACTCGGATAAATTCGAGCTGTGAGCTGTGAGCCGGTGGCCCATCGCTCTATCAGATAACACCCATTGATCCCGTTTATTTGATTTTGGTAGCTTTAAAAATCCCGTTGGGCTGAACAAATTTCAAAGTACCGTCCGAGTTTTCAAATTCAAGGGAATATCCTTTTAACACCTTGATTTCAAACTTCCCCTCACCCACCGGCACCAGTTCGTATTCCGGCTGCCCTTTAATAAATAAATGCAACATTCCATTTTTGATATAGAGGTTGGCTGTGGCCCCCGGGGCAAGTTCGTATTCCCCGGTATAGCGTTTAAGATCATCCTCATTTAACTCCTTAGGCTTACTGGCCCTCGTAAAAGTAAAAGGCTCCAGACCCGCCTGAAATTGCAGTTTTACCGATTCTATATCTCCCGACTGATTCATATAAAACGGGAAAAGTACCGACGACACTTCAGAGGTATCCACCCGCCCGTTTTTGTCGTAACCTACTGCCTGAAAAACATCATAATGGTAATGCCTTAACCACATCTCTTCAATAGGAAACACGGCAATCAGGGAATCGTTCCGGTGTTTCACCTCAAAAGTGCCATACGCCTTGTGCGTGTAGAGGCCTGCATAATCCTTTAAGGAATGTGAAGGGCGGGTGCCTTTCTTCTGGTTTTCTTCTCCTTTAGCCCCTGTCGCCGCTTTTTTATCTCTTTCGTTGGCTCTCCCGTTCCAGTCTACGGCACTGAGGTTCAGCAGCCTGTCGGCCAGCGTATTCCTTACTAAATTATTTAAGGAAGACCCGTTCTGATTGGTTAAAACCACAATACCAATGCTATCGCTGGGGAAAAAGGCAGTATTCGCAGAAAACCCGTCAATATTTCCACCATGATCTACCCGGTAATGCCCCCTGTAAGAACTGAGAGACCACCCAAAACCATAATTCGCCATGTGCAAATCCGGCGATTCCGTTCCCGGATAACCGGGAGAAATGACCATCTGGGAGCTGATTGCCTCCTGAATGTACGCCTCCGGTAGTACTTCCTTTCCATTAAACTTCCCCTTGTTTATCCATACTTTCAGCCAGTTTGCCATTTCCAGAACACTGCTGTTGATGCTTCCGGCGGGCCCCATGGCGTTAATATTGTAATAATCCGTCTTTGAAATGATACTGTCGCTTTTAAGGGTGTACCCCACAGCGGCATCGCTCTCCCGGGAGAGTGCGGTCACCGAGGTATTGGACCGCTTCATATTTAAAGGCATAAAGAACTTTTCCCGAACCAGTTCTTCCCAGGCTTTTCCATAATTTCTTTCGGCTATCATTCCCTGAACCAGGTACATAAAATTATTGTATTGCCAGGTTTGCCTGAGCGGCGCAGTAGGCTCCATAAACGCAATCCGCTTCAGGAGTTCCTCCCTCGAATCCGTACTAAACAGGTACCAGGAGAAGTCGTGACGCGGCAGCCCGGTTCTGTGTACTATGGCATCTCTTACCGTCACGCCCCGGTTTAAATCATCGTTAAAAAATGCAAGTTGGGGCAGATAATCCCGTACCGGTTTGTCATAATCGAGGCGACCATCCCCCTGCATAAGTCCCAGAAGCGAGGCCGTAAAGGCTTTGGTACATGAACCTATGGCAAAGAGGGTGTTCGGAGTTACAGGAAGTTTATTTTCAAAATCGCGGTAACCAAACCCTTTCGCGTAAATTATACTGTCTTTTTTCACCACTGCCACCGCGAAACCTGCCGCTTTCCTGTCTTTTAAGATTTGCTCCAGCTGCTCTTCTACTCCGGAGAGCGGATTCGTCACTTGGGTTACTTTCTTCTTCTGGGCCGAAACCGGTAATACCGCGACCAGGGAAATAATAAATAATAGTTTTTTCATA